>DCSM01000191.1:11325-19403 GCA_002325605.1 Chloroflexaceae bacterium UBA1466 | reverse complement strand
AACCCCGCTTTTGTTATTTCTTGCAAAAGCTTTGTGAAGCGCTGAAGCTGAAGCCGCGCAAAAGTCTCATCGGCACTGTCCGCCGTCGCAAAATGCGTAAAAAGCCCCGCAACTTCCAAATTGGGCAAAGAAGCTAATTCGTGCAAAAATCCGCCCGTTTCATTGGGTTGAAGCCCCAGCCGCGCCATCCCCGTATCAACCTTGATGTGAACTTTAGCTTGACTTTGTAAAGCAAGAGCAGCATCCGAAAATGCTTTGGCTGCATCCAGATCAAAGACTGTACAAATAACATCTAACCAAATGGCTTCACGGGCCTGCCAGGGTGGCGTGTAGCCCAAAACTAAGATCGGGGCAGTCAAGTCAGCTTCGCGCAAAATTCGTGCTTCGCCCAAAGTTGCTACTGCTAAAGCCACCGCGCCATTTGCCAAAGCCACCCGCGCCACCCGAATCGCTCCGTGACCATAGGCATCGGCCTTGATCACGGCCATCAAAGGGCTTCGCGTAAGCGAGCGCAAGTGCTGAATGTTGGTCGCCAGCGCGTCCAGGTCGATTCGCACCCAGGTCGGGCGGTCTGGAGCCGCAATTTTTACGCTGTGCCAGCCAGGTTCTTGGCGCACTAAAACGGAAGCTGGGTTTTTTTCGGGACTCAGCAGGCCCGCAGAAATCCGCTCCATCCGCGCAGAGGCGCTCCCTTTGACCAAAAAAAGATCGCCTGGCCCAAATTTTCCCAAAATTTGTTCTAAACAACTAAGAGCCGCCGCCGCCGTATGGACAATCGCCGTTTGCAGTTGCGGTTGCACTTGACGGGCCGCTTGGACAATTGGAAGCCCACAATCGCCTTTGCAAACCAACAAATCCGCTACCGCACCCGCCGCTTCGCCAAGCGCTTGGTAAGTCGCGGGAGCCTCAATGCCTAAATCGTTCAATTCGCCCAGCACAACCACGCGCCGCTGGGCCGGCAAAACAGCCAAAGTGTGGAGGGCGGCCAGCGTGGAAGGTAAAGCTGCATTAAAAGAATCATCCAGGAGCATAGCTCCATTCTTCGCGGGCAAGAGATTAAGACGGCCAGCCACAGGCCGCACTTGACGCAGGAGCGTTGTCGCCGAAGCCAAATCCAGGCCGCAAACTAAGGCGACACTAACCGCTGCTAAAGCTACATTGACTGCAGGTTTACCTAAAAGAGGAGAAAAGGCTTCGGCTTCGCCAGGCGGACAAGCCAAATTTGGGTGGCCTTGCCAATGGATTTTCAGGTAGGTTCCCTGAACAGAAAAGCGCAGCGCGCTGGCCCACAACTCAGAGGCTGCCGTCTGCCCAAACCTAAGAATCGAAGCCTTCGTCTGCGCCTCCATTCGCAAGGTGTAAGAATCGTCGCCGTTGAGAATCGCCCAACCCGTATTAGGTAAAGCCTGGATTAAAGCGACTTTTTCCTGTGCCACGCCCGCCAGCGAGCCAAAAGCTTTGAGATGGGCACTCCCAACATTCGTGATCACGGCGACCTGCGGAGGGAAAAGGTGGGCTAATTGGGCAATTTCCCCAAACCTGTCGGCCCCAAATTCTAAGACTGCAAATTGATGCTTTTCTTGCAGCCGCGCCAGCGCAAGGGGCAGCCCAAACAAAGAATTAAAACTTTGCCGGCTGCCAAAAGTTGGCCCCAAAGCGGCAAGTAAGGTCGTAATCGCACGTTTGGTCGTGGTTTTGCCAACGCTCCCCGTCACGCCAATCACCACAGGTTTAATTTTCGCCAGCCGCTGTGCCGCCCAGGTTTGAAGCAGATTCGTTGGGTCAGCGGCCAGAATCACAGTGAAATCTTCTGCTCCGCCAGGCGGCCACGTACATAAGACTCCCGTTGCGCCAGCTGCTCTGGCAGCGGCAATGTAATCGTGGCCGTCGGCGTGAGGCGTGCGGAAGGCGACAAAAAGTTCGCCTGGCTGGGTTTGCCGCGAATCGTAGGAAAAATCACGAAAGGTAGTTACTGCGCCTCGCGCCTTTAATTGCCCTCCCGCCGCCAAGATTTCTTCAAGGGTGATCATTTCTGCAAACCTTACTCGTCTCTGTGTTGAGCAGGCGAAAGGAGACTATGGGCCTGGAGCGCTTGGACTTCTTCTTGACTCAAGGTGCGCCATTGGCCGACGGGCAGATTGCCCAATAAAAGGGGGCCTTCGCGCACCCGAATCAGGCGCAGAACCGTGTAGCCCAGCACCCGCGCCATATCTCGAATCTGCCGTTTGCGCCCTTCCCTAAGCACAATTTTCACCCAAACCCAACCCCCTTCGGCATCCTGAGTCAGCGTTGCGACCTGTGCGGGAGCAGTTCGTTGCCCAGCGAGACGCACACCTGTCCGCCAAAGCCGTTGTGCTTCGGGAGCCAATTCACGGTCTAAAAGCGCATGATATTCTTTCTCAACTTGAAATTTAGGATGCGTCAGGCGGTAAGTCAGGTCGCCATCATCGGTCAAGAGCAAAAGCCCTTCACTCTTTGCATCCAAGCGGCCAATGGGAAAAAGTCGCGCCGCCGCCGCCACCAAATCAACTACGGTTGGGCGACCTTGTGGATCATTGGCCGTTGAAACAACTCCCACAGGCTTATTGAGCAGCAGATAAGTGAAATTTGTCGGCAACTGAACCGGTTTGGCATCCACGGTCAAGATGTCGTGGGCAGGGTCAATTTGGGTTCCAAGCACCTGCACAATTTGGCCATTGACGGCCACGCGCCCCGCAAGAATGAGCGCCTCACAAGCGCGGCGCGAAGCGATGCCCGCCTGCGCTAAAACTTTTTGTAAGCGAATTGGGTTGTTCATTACGTTAAAAAAGCCAAGAAACCCTGAAAACACAAGGCTTCTTGGCACTTGAATGTTACTTTACTGTACGAAAGTCCTTTGCCTAATTGGTTAGGCAAAGGTTTGAACGACTTGGCGGGCTAGGCGAGCGCTTTGTCAAAGACTTCGCGGTATTTATCTTCTTTATTGGCCCCGACAATGCGGATAAATTCTTTGCCACCTTTGAAGATGATGATGGTTGGAATGCCTTGAATTCCAAGTTCAGCCGCTCGCTCTTTTTGAGCATCGGTGTTGATCTTCGTAACCAACAATTTACCATTATACTCTTCGGCAAGTCTATCCAAAATTGGGCCTACGATACGACACGGGCCACACCAAGGGGCCCAAAAATCAACCGCAACAGGAATTTCAGCTTTGAGAACCACCTGTTCAAATTTGTCATCGGTCAGATCAATCGGTAAAGCCATCGTGAAAAACCTTTCTATTGAATCATTTACGAACGCCTTGACAGAGGAGTAGGATATTCATGCGAAAAACAGGTAAACTGAAGGCCCACAGTGCCTTCATTGTAACACAAAGGTCTCCAGTGTTCAAATATTCGGGGCGGAAGGTTTAACCGGCCAAAACTAACCAAATCTTTACACAATCTTACAAATTCCTTGACTTTCTCTGGGCGGTTTCGTATAATGAAAAAGCCGTTCCCTACTCAAGGAAGTTCTTAGCTGGGCATCCCAGGCGCAAATTTAGGCCAACGGCCCTCAAAAAAGCTCAGGGCGGCGCAGGCCCGCCAAACTGGGCAGCCACGGGGGACGGAAATTCGCTAGGAAATTGCCTGGAAATTAAGTGGATACACTTTTGAGTATATGAAAAGTAGCAGGCGTGCCATGATCGAAATTACCTATCACGCGGCTTGGCGGATGAGCCAGCGAAATCTCTCGCAAGACGACATAGATTTCGTGTGCCGCAATGGAAAGCGAGTTTACGCGGCGGGAGTGGTAGCCTATTGTCTAACCAAACGCAGTTGTCGCTCCCGGGAAGAAACAAAGGATTATGATCGGCTGGAGGGAACCGTGGTGTTGCGGTGTTCCAAATGTGGGATCGTGCTGACGGTCTATCGGAATCGCAGACGTGGGCTGAAAGATCATCGCAGTAAAACCAAGTATAATCGCAGAGTTCAAAGTGGAACGGTTATTCTTTTTCCCCTTGAGGAAGTGGAAGAAATCTCGGATTTACAGTTACTTGAGAAGAAGATCGCGCTTCATCATTAGTAGTTCAGGGAATCCCAGAGCGTTTGAGCAGTTAGACCTGTAAGAAAGGCTTAGAAAATGTACAACTTCCATCTTATCTTTCAATTTTAGCCTAGGCTCAAGCAAAAGTATAGAGATAACGGAAAGATCAGATGTCCAAAATAAGGGTGTAAAGTTTTAATTCAGGAGTAACCAAATGCTTTAGGGGGTGGCGCAGGCACACGAAATGTGTGCCTGCTTTTTATTTCGGGGCTTTTAGGCGCAATAACCCTCATGCCCTGGAACGGGAAAGTGGCAACACATTTCACGCACTTCTGTCGCCACGCGCTGGTGGAGCTTTTTGTCGGCCAGGTTTTGCAAGATTTCCACAATCCAGCCAGCAATCCGCACCATTTCGGCGGAATCCATCCCACGAGTCGTCACAGCGGGCGTGCCGACCCGAATCCCGCTAGTCTTCATTGGGGGCTGCGGGTCATTGGGAATAGAATTCTTATTGACCGTAATCCCTGCTGCTTCCAGGGCTTGTTCGGCCTGCGCTCCAGTAACCCCTAATGGTGTTAAATCAACCAACATCAGATGATTATCAGTGCCGCCGCTGACCAACTTTATCCCTCGCGCCGTTAATTCAGTAGCCAGTGTCTGCGCGTTTTGGCGGATTTTCTGAGCGTAAAGTTTGAAATCAGGGCGCAAAGCCTCGCCAAAAGCAACAGCTTTCGCCGCAATGATGTGCATCAGCGGGCCACCTTGCGTTCCAGGGAAAACACTGCTGTTAAGCGCTTTAGCATACGCCGAATCGCACAAAATCATCCCGCCGCGAGGCCCCCGCAAGGTTTTATGCGTCGTTGTCGTGACAACTTGAGCAAAGCCAACGGGAGTTGGATGCTCGCCCGCCACGACCAACCCCGCAATATGGGCAATATCGGCGAGGAGCAAAGCCCCTACTTCGTCGGCGATGGCTCGCAGACGCGGAAAGTCAATGATGCGCGGATAGGCACTGGCTCCCGATGTAATCAATTTGGGGCGCACTTCGTGGGCAATCCGCGCTACCTCGTCATAATTGATTTGGCCCGTCTCCGCGTCTACGCCATAAAAATTGGTTTTATACCACTTACCACTAAAGTTGACGGGGCTGCCATGCGTCAGGTGGCCCCCCTGGTCAAGGCGCATCCCCAAAATTGGGTCGCCCGGCTGGAGAAGCGCCATAAAGACGGCCATGTTGGCCTGCGCTCCACTATGCGGCTGAACATTCACCGCCTGCGCCCCAAACAACTGTTTCGCCCGCTCAATCGCCAGCCGCTCGGTTTTATCTACAAATTCACAGCCCGCATAATAGCGTTTGCCTGGCAGACCTTCAGCATATTTATTGGTTAAAATCGAGCCTTGCGCTTCTAAGACGGCCTGACTAACATAGTTTTCACTCGCAATTAGCTCTAAACCGTCGTGTTGTCGCCGAACCTCATCGTCAATAGCCGCCGCAATCGCTGGATCGCTTTGGTGAAGTGTAGAAAGCATTGAATAGATCTCCAAAATAGTTAGTGATTATGCATGATATGTGTAACAAGAAACTCTACGTCATACTCAAAACTTGCACAAAGATCGTCTATCGGTAAATCATTGAGGTCACGGCCAAAAGGGTCTTCGATCTCAATGCCCGCTGCATCAATCCCAATCAGCCCGAAAGCGATAATAACTGAAATCGCAATGCCTGTCCAACTGGCAACAGGAACCAAAACCAAGGGCAAAGTTGCGAGATAGATAAAGAGTAATTGATTGATATGCGCGGCATGGCAAAAGGGAATTGGGGTATTACGGATGCGATCACAGGCCGAAAGATTATTAGAAAGCTCTGTAACGAGGTTTTCCATACTTATCGTTTGTTCAGGTGTGATAATGCCCGCTTCCAAATGCTTGTGAATGAAGGTGCTGATCTGAATACCTATCGCTAGAGGGACATTTTTGGTTTGGTGAACTAGCGCCATCTGGCTAGGAGCGAGGATTTCTTGCAATTTCTCGGTTGCTGTTTCTCCCCGCAAACGACTTTTCGTAGCTACAACATAGGCCGTGACTAAAGTCGCCATTTCTTTGGACTCATTGGTATACGCAACCGCAGCGCGAACCAGACTGCGCCCCGCATTGAGGATTGCCCCAAAGGATTTGCGCCCATCCCAATAGCGGTCATAAGAGGAGTTGTTGCGAAAAACGATGAGCAAACCCAGCGATAAGCCAATCAGGGTATGCCCCAGCGACTCAAACTTGGGGATGCGAATGCCAACCAACGAGAGAAGTTGAACTGCTAAAGCAATTAAGGCAATCGCTAACAGCCGTCGCCAAATCCGTGGTAAGACTGTCCCGTGATAAACGAAGGTTAAGCGGGCCCAATCCTTATTGTCGTATTTCTTCATCTAAGCCTTTCTTTGGTTTTAAGCAGAGAGGCCTTTGCGGTCTGCGTGCAGACCCGCAAAGGCCTTTTGGCTGGCCCCTAACTCACCGATTCCCCTGGCTGCAAAGGAATAATCTCCGTTGTCACATCAAACTCTTTACAGCATTCCCGTAAGGTCTCAGGCCGACCTGTCAAGATGGGATAAGTTCCCCAGTGACAGCCAATCGCGTAGCGAGGCCGAATCAGCTTGAGCGCGTAGGCCGCTTGCCGCGGATCCATCGTGAAGAAGCCCCCTATCGGCAAGATCACTAAGTCAGGCTTATACAAATCCCCAATAATCTGCATATCCATCGTTACTGAAGTATCCCCAGTATAATAGATCGTGAAATCATTGGCGAAGCGCAAGACAAACCCTGCGGGATCACCCATTGGTAAGATTTTACCGTCTTCAAAGAAGGTACTGCTATGTTGGGCTGCCGTCATCGTGACTTTAACGCCCGCGACTTCAATCGTACCGCCCTTATTAAACCCAATTACCCTATCGCTGCCAATGCCTTTGCCACTTAACCACGGCCCAAAATCGTATTGACAAGCAATTTTGGCCTCGGTAGTTTGGGCTAAAGGCACTAAATCACTGATGTGATCCGCATGGCCGTGCGAAAGCAGAATCGCATCCAAGCCTTCCCGCGCTTTTTGCCTCCATTCAGGCGTACAAAGCGGGTTTGTATCCACCCACGCATCCAGCAACAGCCGCTGCCCAGCAGGAGCCACCACGTGAAAAGTCGCGTGCCCCAGCCAAGAAATCGTTACGTTCTTCCCGATCTTGCCAATTTCCGTTGGCATAAGTTTAATCCCCGCTTTCTGTTATAAGAGAGGGCCTTTTTTAGCTTTACCAATAGGCTTCCTGGTCGGAAAATTGCCGACTCCATAAGCTGATCAGGCAGCCCAAAAAGCCAAACCCTAGAAAGATTAGCCCCGCCTGGCGCTGCGTGGAGTCAATCGAACGGTGCAAGGCTAACGCATTATCAGTATGGGCCACATCACCCAGCTTGCTAAACGCCGCCGCTGCACCCGCCGCCAGCTTGCGGGCTTGGGCAAACTGGAGCGCCTGCGCTTGGGCAAAAGCCGAAGCCAATTGCACCTGCGCCTGCTGCCCCTGGGAGATGTGGGCGCTATAAGCTTCGAGGATCTTGTCCTGGCGCGTGTCCCCAAGGGCCCCATAATCTGCACGAGCCTTTTCAATCAACTCCTGCGCTTGGACATAATCCCCAGCGACCAGTGCTGCTCGCGCCTGCTCCGCTGTTTGCTCCGCCGCTTCCCCATCCTGACTGCGCGTCAAAAGCGTTTGGGCTTCAGTTAGCAGCGCTGCCTGAGTTTGGGGGTCGAGGTTGGGGGCTGGCGAAGTTTGATTTTGCAGCCAAGCGGTAGCGCGTTCCAATTCAGTCTTGGCTTCCGCATAGCGAAATTGCGTCAAAAGGTGGCGAGCATAGCCCAAATCATAGCTGGTCACGGCATTGCGCTGATAGCCCTTAGCCAGGTAGGAAGGCAACCACGTCTGCCATTGCTGTTCCAATTCCGTCGCAGGGATTTTATAGGCTCGCTCTAAGGCCGAACGATAGCCACTACTCCGCGCCGTGATGGTCAAGAACTCGCGCAACTTGGCAAAGCCAAAGCG
>DCSM01000191.1:6442-11221 GCA_002325605.1 Chloroflexaceae bacterium UBA1466 | reverse complement strand
TCATTATAGACTTTCTCGCGGTCATCGAGGTCGCTCCAAGGCATGAGATTGTTATCTTTGTGCTGTTGGGCCAAAGCCGCGACCTTTTGGTCAAGTTCAGCGGTTGGCTGCTCCACATATTGAGCAATTCCCTCTTGAAAACCTGTACTCAAGCGATTTTCGCTCAAGACCGCAAGCACAATATGCGTCAATTCATGGCGGACATTGTTCTGAACCTCAGTTTCACTCTGTTTAAGCGTTTGGGGCAGCACGATTGCTACTTCCCGATGCTGCGCGTCAGCGTGAGCTACAATCCCAGGGTGGCTACGGGCTAAAGGATTGACTTGATTATAACTTTCCTGCGTCGGGTATAAGCGCAAAGAGATTGGAATCTCAGTTCGATAGGCAAAAAGCGTAGCGATCTCCTCGTAAGTCGCATCCACAAACGCGCTGTAAGTTTGAGCCTTAGCCTTATTGCCAGGAGTGAAGAGAATAAGGAAGTCCGCAGTAGCAAGTTCCTGCCAAACTAAAGTTTGGGCAACCGCGAAGGTCGGCCAAAAGAGGCTTAGCAGGAGGAAAAGAAGGCCAAGCTGGCGGAAAGCTTGGAGCCAAACTCGTTTTGGGGCGGAGAAAACCTGAGAAAGCACTAACATCTTAGGCTTCAATCTTCGTATAAAGGGGGCCAGCCCGCGTAAGTGTACTTTGGAAGAGGACAAGAGGCCCACTTTGCCAAGCTATCGGTGGCGAAGCGGGCAAAGTTCGCAACACATCAGCTAAGGCCGCAAGCTGGGAAGTTGTAATCTCCCGTTTCACGCGCCCCAAAGTCAAGTGAGGGTGGAAGGGCCTTGTTTCAAGGGACAAATCCAAGGGTTGAAGAGCCTGCGTAAGGGTTTGCTGGCGGCGACTAAGATCAGCACTTTCGCCATCCACCCCAACCCAAAGCGTTTGCGGCTGCCGCAGATTGGGAAAAGCTCCGACTTTCCCAAGCCGCAATTGCAACGGTTGTTGATTTTGGGCCGCTTTAGCAGCCAGCAAATGGGGAACTAAAGTTTCTGCGACTTCCCCCAAAAAGACCAGCGTTAAATGTCGTGCCGAGGTTGCCACCCACTTAATAGGGTAAGTGGGAACGGATTGGGAAGTGAGCTTACCGAATCTTGCCGAAGTCCCCCTCGATTCTATCTGTTGTTGCAGCGTGGTCATGGCCGCAATGACCGCTGAGGGCAATTCTAAAGCAAAGAATAAACGCATTTTTCGCTCAGACCTTTCAACCAAGCCCCTTAGGCATTGCGGCTAAGGCTCACTTCTTCTCGCTTTAGGCCCAAATAATCCGTTTTTTCCCCTGAATGACAGTACATTGTAGCACTAGCTTGACTATCTACGACGACTTCATTTGCCTTTGGGGCTTGGCGGACATATTCCCCATCGGGCTGAAGCACCCACGCCCGCAAATTATCGCGTAATTGAGTTTCCAGTAAGCCCTCTAGCACTAAACTCCGTAAAGGAGGGTCTTCGAGAGGGAAAATTGCTTCTACCCGTTGATCTAAATTGCGTTGCATCAGGTCGGCACTGCCCATATAGATTTCTTCCTGCCCCCCATTAGCGAAATAATAGATTCGGCTATGCTCCAGAAACGGCCCAATCACGCTGCGAACATGGATGTTTTCGCTCAGACCAGGAATGCCAGGTCGTAAACAACACATTCCGCGAATAATCAAATCAACTTGCACGCCAGCTTGGGAAGCCCGATAGAGCGCTAAGATCATTTGGGGGTCGACCAATGAATTCATCTTAAAGATCAAACGGCCCCCTTGACCAAGCTCTTGTTGCCCAGCCATTTCGCGCTCAATCAGCCGAATCAAGCGTTCCCGCAGCATAATAGGGGCAACTAAGAGCTTACGATAATCGCGCTGGCGACTATAGCCCGTCAAGAAATTGAAAACCTCAGAGACATCCGCGCCAATATCGGGGCGACAAGTGAAAAGCCCTAAATCAGTATAGATCCGTGCTGTCGTTGCATTGTAATTGCCCGTGCCCAAATGGACATAGCGCAGAATCCCACTCTGTTCTTTTCGCACGACTAAAGCAAGTTTAGCATGCGTTTTGAGGCCCAGCAAGCCATAAACCACATGCACGCCTGTGCTTTCCAACGCCCGCGCCCAGATAATATTGTTTTCCTCATCAAAGCGAGCTTTCAGTTCGACCAAAACTGTAACTTGCTTGCCCTGGGCCCGCGCCCGCATCAAGGCGGCGACAATCGGCGAGTTGTTCCCGACGCGGTAGAGCGTCTGCTTAATCGCTAAAACATCAGGGTCATCCGCCGCCGTCTGAATAAAATCAATAATTGGCTGAAAGGAGTCATAAGGATGGTGTAAAAGAATGTCTTGCTGGCGAATGGCCGCAAAAATGCTAAGATGACTTCGCAGCAAATATGGAATATTAGGGTAAATCGGAGAGTCTTTGAGATCAGAGCGGTTTAATTTCATTAGAGCTATCAGATCGGCAAGCCCTAACGGCCCTTTCACCGTATAAAGGTCTTCTGAACTTATCTTGAGCTTACTCAAGAGAAGCTGGCGGATAGGCTTAGGCATGGCTTTATCAACTTCGATTTGGACTACAGCCCCAAACCGTCGTTGCCGTACACCTTGCTCTATCGTTTGTAACAGATCATCGGCCTCATCTTCCTCTATTTCCATATCGGCATTCCGAATCACCCGAAAGGGATAGGCTTCGATCACCTCCATGCCAGGGAAAAGCGTCGGCAAATAGGCGATGATGACTTGCTCTAGCCAAACAAAGCAGTTCTTCGCTTTACAGACTTCTTTAGGGTGTTCAGTACAGTCTGGCAAGGGCACAAGGCGCGGGAGAACTTCGGGAATCTTCACGCGAGCAAAGAGTTCCTCGCCCTCGCTATCCCGCACAAAGACCGCTAGGTTAAGGCTCAAATTAGAGATAAGGGGAAAGGGATGGCTGGGGTCAACCGCCAGCGGAGTCAGGACGGGGAAAACCTCTTGATCATAATAGGCGGCCAGCGCACTGCGCTGCTGCTCATTCAGTTGGGCAAAGTTATAGAGGCAAATCCCTTGCTCCGCTAGTTTAGGGACAAGTTCTTCCAGGAATAAGGCCCGCGCCCGCTTGAGCTGCGGCAGTAAGACCCGCCGAATCGCCGCAATCTGTTCACTTGGCGTTAGCCCATCGGGCGAGCGCTTCTGCACCTGGGCCGCAATCTGTTGCTTCACGCCGCTAACCCTAATCATAAAGAACTCGTCGAGGTTGGAGGCAAAGATCGCTAAGAACTTGACGCGCTCCAGGAGCGGATTGCGCTCGTCAGTAGCTTCGGCCAGCACCCGGGCATTGAACTGAATCCAACTTCGTTCCCGATTGAGATAAAGCGAACTCTGATCGCCCAGCACTGGGGGAACCTCAAAGGTTTGCGCTTGGGTTTTAAGCATATAGTGTGCCTTTAGCTGATTTCTTAAACCCTATGGCCGCATAGTATAGCACAAGCATGAGGGGTATTCAATTGCGTGCCCCTCATGCGACTTTTTCAGGGCCTCTGAGTCCTTTTAGTCAACTGGGCTTGAAACTCCCGCTTAATCGCTTCAGGCGCGGGCGGCTCTCCGCCCGTCTGTTTGAAAAGTAGCGTCAGAGCGGCGATATAAGCCTCGCCGCAAGCTACCGTCAAGATGCTGGCCGTCGAGGCCGCAACCACTGCGCCTGCTGCGCTCCCGGCCCCAGGGATCAGCTTGAGCAAATTAGCGACAATCGAGCGCCCTAGCACCGTCGCTCCGCCTCCCGTAGCGATGCTGGCCAGCAACGTACTCAGAAAGCCTTGCTCTAGCGGAACCCCAAAGACCGCCGTGATCTGAGCCAACATCGTGATCTGAATCGGGACTAAGAGCAGCGCATCCGTAAAGGGAATTGGGGCCGCCCCCGCCGCTGCTGCGCTGGCCGCCGCCAAGGCTATCGCTTCTTGGGCCCGCCGCACTTTGGCTTCCAGGTCGACTTTCTGGGCCGCCGCCAGCGCATTCCGATAAGCCTCTGGCACAACATTCATTGACAAATCCACCAAGTCAATTAAGCCCATCGGCAGCTTGAGATTACCCTCATCATCCTCCTCCGCTATCGCCCTTACGCGAATCACATTGTGGACTTGCGGCAAAAGCTCTTGGACTTGCGAACGAAAGCTTTGCCCATCTGGGCCCTTATCGGCTCGCGCCTTTGTGATTACCCCGATCACAGGCATATACTGGGCGAGAAGCTCTACCAAACGACTTTCGGCTTCCTCAACGCGACGGGAATCCTCAGCGATACAGACCCAAGCGAGATGAATATGCCGCCCCGCATCGGAATCAGCGCGGCGCGTGCGGACCAAATCTAGGATGTCAGCTTGGGTCTCTTTAAGCGCGGCCATCTCCAGCCCCCGTGTGTCAAAGATCGAAAGGGGAATCCCCTCCTTAGTGATTTCCCGCACCTTTTGCGTCACAGGTCGCCCAGAGCCTGTCGTAGCGAGCTTGCCCTGGAAGACAGCGTTGATCAATGTGCTTTTGCCCACGCCTGTCTTGCCCGCAAGCATAATATTGACCCGCCCTCGCTTCTGCCGAGCCTCTTCCAATGCCTTATTGACCTCATCACTGAAAACATCTGCTGAATTCAATGGTTTACTCCCTGTTTCATTAAGGGGATCATTAGGCTTTCCAACGTTCTTTCCTGAGATGTTGATCGGTATCTCTTCATCTCTAGGGTCTTGCGATGGCATATAAGTTTACTTCTTTCTGCTAAGGGCTAATTTCTAAGGCAAAA
>DCSM01000191.1:0-6342 GCA_002325605.1 Chloroflexaceae bacterium UBA1466 | reverse complement strand
AGGCCCGGAGCCTGAGCTTGCCTAAGGCTCCGGGCAACCCTCCCGACCTTTCAGGAGCTAAGGTCTAAGGCCGCAAAAGCTGCCTCTACAATCGCCTCAGTCCTGATGCCATAATGTTGGTACAAGTCATCTCGCGTCCCCGATTGCCCAAAGGTATCCACCCCTAGAGGGAAGACGGTTGCCCCGTAGATGCTCCCTAGCCAAGCCAAAGTATGAGAAGCTCCATCCTGGACAGTAATGATCGGGGCATGCCGTTCGCTGGGCGGGAGCAACCAAGCCAGAGCCTGCGCGGTAGAACGGTTGGCTTGCCAATGCTCAAACAAGCGCCGTGGGCTGACCAAATTAAGCACATTCACCGCCACTCCCTCCTTCTGTAAGGTGTGAGCAGCAGCTACGACCTCTGGGATCATCACTCCCGTCGCCGCAAGCTGAACGAGGGGCTGATGGGGAAGTAAGCTACCTTCTACCGCATCGGCCTTCCAATCGAGGAGCCGATACCCTCCCGCTAAGACTTGCTTGCGTAAGGTTTCTGGGCCTAACCGCTGAAGGGCAGGGTTAAGCAACGCTTGATCAATGACCTTTGTAGAGAGGCGGAGATAGGTCGAATGCCCTTGCTCCCGATCACAACACTCCCGCAGAGCCTCAAGCAAAATCCAGCCTAACTCCTTAGCGAAGGTCGGCTCATAAGCATTGAGGAGGGGCAACTCCAGGCCCAGCGAAGGGGTAATGGTTGATTGATGCGCTCCCCCTTCTGGGGCCAGGCTAACCCCTGACGGTGTCCCTACGAAAATGAACTTAGCACCGGAGTAGAGGGCATAGATGAGCGCATCCAGCCCCCTACAAACAAAGGGGTCGTAAACCGTACCGATAGGGAGAAGTTGTTGCCCACACAACTCCGCCGACAACCCTAGCATTCCCAGGAGCATAAAGAGGTTCATCTCTGAGATGCCAAGCTCAATGTGCTGGCCCGCAGGGCTACGCTTCCACTGGAGCAAACGGTACATCTCCGTCTCATAATCTGGTTCCTCTTGGGGGGTGAAAACCCCTACCTTATTGATCCAGCCTGAGAGGTTGGTCGAGAAGGCAACATCTGGGGATGCGGTAACGATGCGGCCCTTCAAGGCAGGTAGCTCGGCCAGGCGGACTAGTAACCGTCCAAAGGTATCTTGGGTACTGGTCAACCCGTCTGTCAGAATATCTACCTCTTGGGGGATGGAGGTCGGGTCGACTAAGGCTGGCGCAGGTAAGGGGCTGCTATAAAGTCGTTCGGCGACCTGGGTACAAAGCTTCCCTTCTGGCGAGTCGGGAGGGAACAGATCCCAATCAGTTCCTTCTTTCACACCCAGCGCATCCCGTACATTATCCACCTTGTCAGAAGGTACAAGCATGGAGTGATTAAGCGGATGCCCTGCAAAGGGTAAGCCCCAACCTTTGATCGTGTAAGCGAAGAGGATTGTAGGGCGAGGGGGGCTTTGGTCTACCTTATCAAGAATACTGACCAACTCACTCATATCGTGCCCGGCAAGGTTAGCCAAAAGCCCAGGCAAATCCTCATCTGAAACCCCTTGCACAATCTCCTCAATCTCATGGCTTTTCAAGCCTGCAACTTGCATCAGCCGTGGGCGCAACTGATCTCCTGGCAAGCGGATTAGAGCCTGATACTCCTCATTGCTCATTGAATCAATCCGCTGGAGAAGGAGTCGGCCATAAGGTCGCTCAAAGAGGGCGATGAGCTTGCGGCCATACTTCACTTCCAGGACTTGCCAACCGTTGTCTTCAAAGAGCCTTTTGAGGCGCTCGGCCCGAATCCCTGGGACGACCCGATCTAGGCTTTGGCGGTTGAGGTCAACGATGAGTAAGAGGTTGTTAAGTCCCCCCAAAGCTTCATCCAAGATCGCTTCCCAAACACTACCTTCATCTAATTCCCCATCCCCGACAATGGCGACGAATCGATTCGAGTTGACCGTTCCAAAATGAGCTTTAGCATAACGGTGAACATGGCCCGCAAAGATAGGGGCGACGGCTCCCAACCCTACTGATCCCGTGGAGAAATCTACGTGGTCAGGGTCTTTGGTACGACTGGGATAGGCTTGGAGACCTTGAAAGGCCCGCAACTGCGTAAGGTAGTCGCGGGGGAGTTGCCCTAGAAGGTATTGAAGAGCGTGAAAGGCTGGGGCCGCTTGGGGCTTAACGGCGACGTGGTCTCCTGGGCGCAGATAGTGAAAGTAGAGAGCCGTAAGGATTGCTGCGATAGAGGCTGAAGAAGCCTGATGCCCCCCGATCTTCGCACCATCGGGATTAGGGCGCAGGTGGTTGGCGTGGTGGATCATAAGGGTGGAGAGCCAGATTACTCTCCGCTGGATCGTTTCGAGCGTCGCTAAGTATTCCGTTTCCATGCTACTGAGACTTCTTTCTGTTGATGCTAAATCTAACCCAGTTCCTTGAGTCGCCTCAACCAAGTTCCATGACCTATATCTTCGCCTCATCTTGCGTCGACGCTGCGGATTCGGTTGGGGCGGCGGGCCAAACCTGAGAGGGCTTGGATTCAGCAACGGAGACTCTTAGAGCTTAGGGGCATTCTACCACAAACGCAGCTTGTGAGGAGCCCACTTAGGCCAGAGGCTTAAAATCCAGGGCTACAAACCAAAAGCTCTCGGCAGTTTAATCTACCAAGAGCCATTTCTTGCATCCAAATTTGGGCCGTAGGCCGCGAAGCCTAAGCCCGCTTACCGCTTAACCTGATGGGAAGTCATAATCGAGACTCGCCCATGCCGCGACCAAGCCGATTCGGGCGTAGCCCAGTAACGGACTCGGCCTACCCGCACGTGTTTCTTGAGGGCTAATGTCGCCGCAGCCGTGATTGCAGCGATGACCTCTGGCGTAAGGCCCGTCAAGGCCTCGGCCTGCGGAGCTTCTTTATCTTCCTTCCTGAAGAAGTTAATCACCACATAGATACCTTTGATGAGTAACGCCACAAAGAAGGAGATAATCGCCGCGATAAGGTAGGCAAAGGCCGCGAGTTGGATAGTCTTTTCAATTGGCATTCAATGCTCCAGGCTACTTCATGAAGAGGGGAACGAGGGTCACATAGATCCCGGCCAAGGTTGCTGTCGTAATGACTCCGCTGATGTTTGCGCCGAGGGCCTCTGGTAAGATGATCGAGTCGGGGGAAACAGCAGAGACCGCCTTTTGCGCGACCTTTGCGGTAGTGGGGACGCAACTCACCGCTGCGATCCCAATGGTTGGGTTATACTGCCCTTTTCTCAGGAAATACATGACGTATCCACCTGCAATGCCGCCGATCCCTGAAAGGAGAAGGGATAGGATGCCTAAGATTAACAATTTTAAGACCACAGGGTTGAGGATCGTATTAGCTTCACAAAGGATCCCCAACGTCAAGCCTAAGAAGAAGGTGGAACCATAGAGGAGTGTCTCCTCGATAAATTTGGCAAAATGGGTTAAGCCCGACTCGCGTACCGCCACACCGACGAAGAGGGAAAGGAAAAGGGGCGCGGCGACGGGGAAGAGGAAGCAAAGAACCGCTGAAGTTATAACCGCAAAGATTAACTTTTCGGTTGAAGTAATGATCGTAACCTTCTCCGGGGGCGGCATCTTAATGGCTCTGATATGCTTAGGGATGAGCAGTTTGATCAAGTAGGGATAGCCGCCGTAAGTCAAGCCTAAGTAGAGATAAGCCACAACCGTAATGGGGACAAAGATGTCCCTGGCGAGGGAGAGAGAAGTATACAAGACCATCGGGCCATCGGCCCCACCAATCATGGCAACCGAGGCGGCTTGCGGGGGCGTAAGGCCCATCGCCACCGCGATAGGGAAAGTAGCGATTGTGCCAAACTCCGCGCAGAGAGCCAGAAACATACTCTCAAAGGGGCGGGCCAGCACATACCCTACGTCTAACAGAACCCCAATGCCCATAAAAACAAAGCAGGCAATCAAACCGTTGCTAAAGGTCAAGGTATAGATCGGTTGGATAAAATCTACCTGGAGCAGGTACATCAAGTTGTTAGTATCGCTCACGATAGGGCTAACAAAAAGGTTGCCCTGTGTACCTCCCGTAGCCTTAATCAGGTCGGGGGTGAGAAACAAGACCCCGGCATTCACGGCGGACATCCCCATCCCCATCGGAATCATCAGGAGGGGTTCCAGGACTTCCTTCTTCCCAAGGTAGACCAAGAGCAGGCCGAGGGCAATCAGGCCGATGCGGGCGAAGATGATGTGCGGTTCGGAAGCAACCAGCGTCGCCAGCCCTTGAAAGAGGTTTAAGAGATCGTTTGGGTTCATCGAGCGTCCTCTGTGTAAAATAAAGAGAAGCCCCATTTGGCTTCCATCCTAAGTTAGCGTCGTTATACCATTGTTTGCCTTGCTAGTCAAGAATAGAGCATTTGTAGCTAGGAATCTAATTTCACGGTTGGAGAGCCTTCTAAGCGCTTAGTTGTTGAATCATCTTCAACTAAAACCAAGCTAGACACGAGAATTGCTACAAAATCACTAGGCCACAAGGTTTGGACACTATATTTTGCCTGAGCGAGTTCAACGCCTGCAAAGTCTGCTTCGCTTAAATCAGCCCCGCAGAGATCAGCCCCTATCAGGTTGCAACTTTGCAAATTGGCTCCTCGCAAGTTAGCTCCCTGAAAGTTGGCTTCTTCTGCATTAGCACTGCTCAGATTAGCTCCACTCAAATCTGCGCCACGTAGGTCGGACTTTCTCAATTGGGAACTTAGCAGACTTGCCTTTTCCAAGCATGCGCCGCGAAGATTTGCGCCCGTCAAGTTTGCAATCCTCAAGTTTGCGCCCTCCAGATTCACGCCTGTAAGATTTGCGCCCGTGAGGTTTGCACCTGCGAGGTTTGCACCTGCAAGATTCACGCCTTCCAGGTTTGTGCCCGTGAGGTTTGCACTTGTTAAGGTTGCACCTGCAAGATTCACGCCTGTAAGATTTGCGCCCGTGAGGTTTGCAACTGCGAGGTTTGCAACTGCAAGATTCACGCCTGTAAGGTTTGCACCTGTAAGGTTTACACTTCTAAGGTTTGCACCCTCCAGATTAACGCCTGTAAGGTTTGCACCCGTGAGGTTTGCATTTGTGAGGTTTGCCCCGCTCAAATTGGCATTCGTCAAGTTTGCTCCGCTCAAAGTAGCTTGCTGAAGGTTTGTTTTCTCTAAATTAGCACCTGTCAAGTTTGCTCCACTAAAATTGGTGCTAGATAAAGTAAGCCCCGCTAGATCAAACCCTTCTAAATCCATGTCCTGGAGCTTTATTACGCTACTTCCAACTGCTTTGAGCGTGCTAAGAAGCTGCTCTCTAGTAATTCTTGGCATAATCGTCCTTTTTCTAATTGGAGCTAGGAATCTAATTTCACGGTTGGAGAGCCTTCTAAGCGCTTAGTTGTTGAATCATCTTCAACTAAAACCAAGCCAGGCACGAGAATTGCTACAAAATCACTAGGCCATAAGGTTTGGGCACTATATTTCGCCTGATTGAGACTAATGCCTGCAAAGTCTGCTTCGCTTAAATCAGCCCCGCAGAGATCAGCCCCTGCCAGGTTGCAACTTTGCAATTTGGCTCCTCGCAGGTTAGCTCCCTGAAAGTTGGCTTCTATTGCATCAACACTGCTCAGATTAGCTCCACTCAAATCTGCGCCACGTAGGTCGGCCTTGTGCAATCGGGAACTAGATAAGTTGGCACTTTTGAGGTTCGCCTCCTGAAGATTTGCGCCCGTCAAGTTTGCGCCCATCAAGTTTGCACCTGCAAGATTCACGCCTGTAAGATTTGCACCCGTGAGGTTTGCATATGTGAGGTTTGCACCTGCAAGATTCACGCCTGTAAGGTTTGCGCCCGTGAGGTTCGCACTCTCAAGGTTTGCACTTGTAAGGTTCACACGCTCAAGGTTTGCGCCCGTGAGGTTCGCACTCTCAAGTTTTGCACCTGCAAGATTCAAGCCTTCCAGGTTTGCCCTGCTCAAATTAGCACCACTCAAGTTTGCTTTCTCTAAATTAGCACCACTCAAGTTTGCTCCACTCAAATTGGTGCTAGATAAATTAAGCCCCGCTAGATCAAGCCCCGATAAATCCATGTCCTGGAGCTTTATTGCGCTATTTCCAACTGCTTTGAGCGTGCTAAGAAGCTGCTCTCTAGTAATTCTTGGCATAATCGTCCTTTTTCTAAGATGAATTCACTTGCTACCGAGGTTGAGTTTAGCGAAACCCGCGCAAAGGCTTTTACCCAACCCAGACCTTTGCGGGCTGCGAGACTGCAATGGGCTTCTCTTGGAAGTTGGGCAGAGTATAGCACACTCTTTTCTAACAATCAAGCGCTTGGGAAAGTCAG
>DCSM01000142.1:26764-30431 GCA_002325605.1 Chloroflexaceae bacterium UBA1466 | reverse complement strand
ATAGCGATAATGCGGATGACATCGCCAACTTCTCATCCCGTGGGCCCACTGATGATGGGCGGGCCAAGCCTGACCTGATGGCCCCTGGAGTCCATATTCAAGGGGCTGCTTCCCAGGATCCTAGCTTTGACGGGTCAGGAGTTTGTGGCTCAGAAGATAATGACTATACCTATCCTCCCGACGATGCTTATTTCCCAAAGGGGCAGACCCTTTATACATGGTCATCTGGAACGAGCCATGCGGCCCCCGCCATCGCAGGCGCAGCCTCCCTTACCTTTGAGTATTACAAGCGCGTCTTAAAGCCAGGGTATACGCCCAGCCCGGCTATGGTAAAGGCTTTGTTGCTCAATTCCACCCGCTACTTGACCGGGAAGGATGCAAAGGATACGCTTCCAAGCCCTAATCAAGGGTGGGGAGATGCCAACTTGGGAACCCTCTTTAGCGCTCCTCCGCGCTTCCTCATAGACCAAACTGTTGTCTTTAACGCGACGGGGCAGGAATATCAATCTACGGGCAACGTGAATGATCGAAACGCTCCCTTGCGAGTTTCTCTCGTTTGGACGGATGCGCCTGGCAGCACGACGGGGGCTTCCTACGTCAATGACCTTGACCTAGAAGTAACGGTGGGAGGGGTCACCTATAAGGGCAATGTCTTCAAGGGAGCCTCTTCGATAGAGGGAGGGAGCTTTGATGAGCGCAATAACGTAGAGCAAGTCTTCCTTCCCCCAGGGCAAAGTGGGAACTTTCAAGTCCGGGTGATTGCCCGTAACATCGCGGGAGATGGGTTGCCAGACAACGGTGACTCAACCGATCAAGACTTTGCTCTCGTAGTCACCAACGTCTTCCCTGGGCCAAAGGGAGGAGTGAAGGGGGGCATTACTGATGCTTCCACCCGAAAAGCTTTAAGCGGTGTAAGGGTGCAAGCAACTACTGGTACTGACCAAGCCTTTAGCACGGTAACGGATGCGAAGGGGGGCTATGCGCTTTCGCTGCCTGTTGGAACCTACGTTGTGACCGCGACGAAGTATGGTTATGGGCAGAGTAAAGTAGGGGGCCTTGCGGTTACTGAGAAGGTCACGACCACCCAGAATTTCCTTCTCTCCGCGCTGCCGCAGACGACGGTGCAAGGGAAGGTCTTAGATAGTGCCAGCCTGCTGCCCCTTTATGCCCGCCTTACCGTTACTGCTCCAGGGTATCAGAAGGATCTTTTCACCGACCCGATGACGGGACGCTATACGGCTACCATCGTCCAGGATGCAGCCCATACCTTTAGCGTCGGGGGTATAGAAGAGGGTTATCTGCCTAAGCAGGAGTCCCTAATGGCCCCCTTGGGCGGCCTGACCAAGAACTTTACTTTAGCTGCTGACGCGACTACTTGTAATGCGGGAAGCTACCAGCGGCCTTACTTCTACTACAATGACTTTGAGCAGAATGACGGGGGGTTTCCGACGGGGTGGCTGGGGACATGGGCCTGGGGCCTACCAACCAGTGGCCCTAACAGTGCCCATTCAGGTCGAAAGGTCTGGGCTACGAACCTTGCAGGAGAGTATGCTAATGGGGAAGATAGCACGCTTACTTCCCCCACCTTTGACTTGAGTAAGTATGAAGGCCAGGCTCTTGTTCTCTCGTGGTGGTATTGGATAAGTATGGAGGGCGGGCGAGATAAGGTCACGGTTGAGCTTAGTAAGGATGGCGGAAAGAACTGGAACGTGGTTAATAGCGCAACGGGGAAGCTGAAGAAGTGGCTTAATCAGCGCGTTACCCTTGACTCAAGCTACCTTACTAAGCAGTTTAGCTTTCGCTTCCACTTGCAGACCAATGAATCAATTGCCGACTTAGGGTATTACTTAGACGACGTTGGAATGTTCCCGCTCTCGCGGGCCGTTGTCTACGCTGAGGACTTTGAGAAGTACAATGGGGGTTATGAAGCGACTGATGTAAAGGAGGAGGAGGATGAGAAGGTAGTTTCTCCCACCCCAACCCCTGAGGCTCTTTGGGAATGGGGAGTTCCTACAAGCGGGCCAGGCAACGCTCATTCAGGGCAAAAGGTCTGGGCTACAAACCTTGCAGGGGACTATACCAATAGCGCAAAGGCCCTTTTGACCTCACCCAAGATCGATTTAAGTGCCTATTTCGACCAACCCTTGACCCTCTCATGGTGGCAATGGTTAGTAACGCATGACTATGAAGACCTTGCAAGTGTAGAGATTAGTCGGGACGGAGGGAGAAGCTGGAGGCGGATCTACGGCTACGTTGGGGGAGAAGTAGATAAGGCCTGGCAGAAGCATACCTATACCCTTGAGTCGGGCTATGCTGTCCCTGACTTTCGCCTTAGGTTCAGCTTGATTACCAGCTTCTGGGACACAGCAGAGGGTTTCTACGTGGATGACGTGCTGATTGAAAGCACTCATGCTCCTTGTAACCTTCAGCCAGGAGGGATCGTGCTTGGCAATGTCTTAGATGCAAATACGGGGAAGGGTCTTGCGGGGGTAACGGTAGTACCGAGTTGGGGGCCCAGTATTCAATCCTTTTCCACCCCCGACAACTCTGCTCAGGCCGCTGGCCTTTACCTTTTGCACTTGCCTAAAGGTACGTATCAGCTGACGGCAACGCTGAAGCAGGCCTACACCACTGCGGTTCAGACCGCAACTGTGAAGCAGGGAGAAGTAACGCGGCAAGACTTTAAGTTGCAGGCAGGGATGCTTAAACCAAGCCCTTCCTCCCTCTCTACGACCATTGGTCTGAGCGAGACTCAAGCCAGTTCCTTCACTCTGGTAAATCGTGGGGGTCTCACTGCAACCTTTAAGCTAGAGCAGCAGAGTAACGACTTTGTCCCCTACCTTGCGCCTGCCGTAGAGATTCCTGCGGCTGTGCTTGGGCCTCCTTCCGCCGCTGCTTATGCTGGGAAGCGGCTTCTTGAGCGCGAAAGTTGGCTTTATCAACCTTCGATGAAGGGGCTTTATCGCCAGACGGCAGTGAAGGTCTTGGTGGTCGCGGCGGCTGAGGTAAGCCAGATTCAAGCGATGCTTCTGGCCTTCCCTGACATTAAGCAAGTCACGATCATTGATGCCCATCAAGCCACCCCTTCCCTGGCCGAGCTACAGTCCTATGACGTAGTCCTCCTGATCGCGGAGCAACCTTTCGCCAACCCTACGTTGTTGGGGGATCTTTTAGCGACCTACTTAGACAAAGGTGGGAAGGTGATCGAGACTGTGCCCAACTTCTATGACGCAGCAGGGAAGGGGTGGGCGGTGCAAGGAAGGTTCTTGAAGGGGAAATATAGCCCCTTTGTAGGCAAAGGGGAATGGGCTTCGCAGGAGAGCTTAGGGCCTTTTGATGCTGACCATCCCATTATGAAGGGCGTAACGAAAGCCAGCGATTCGCTCCGTCAAATGGTTGATTTAAGTCCCGATGCAGTGTTAGTAGCCTCTTGGAAAGACGATGAGTTTGTGGCTACAAAGGGGAAGGTTGTAGCCCTTAACACCTTTCTGGCGGATGGCTTCGCGTGGCAGGGGAACGTCGACCTTGTCCTTCATAACAGCATCATTTGGCTTCAGTCGCTCAGTGATCTTCCCTGGTTTACCATCTCCCCGCTCCAGGGCACGCTGGCTGCGTCAGGAGGCTTTGCCCTTACCCAAGAGTCCCCTCTCTCCCCGACCCTTCCTCT
>DCSM01000142.1:22769-26648 GCA_002325605.1 Chloroflexaceae bacterium UBA1466 | reverse complement strand
CTTCCTCTCTCCCCGACCCTTCCCATTTATCCCCCGTATCATCTGTTAGATTCCCAGTCCTTTTCAGTCACCTTCCAGACCAACGTAGCACAGATAAACCAGCCTGGACAGTATCATGCCGAGTTACAGATTAAAAACAACACACCTTATGGGGCCCTTAACATACCTATAAGCTTGACGGTTGACTCTCCCACTAATTGGGGTAAAGTAGAGGGGAAGGTAACGACTTCGGGCTATTGTGGTTCTCAACCTGCGCCCCTTGCCAAAGCAACGGTTCTCATTGAAGGGGCAAAGGGGCAGACTTGGACTGTCACGACCAACCTTAGCGGGAGTTACCAATTGTGGTTGAACAAGGCCCATAGCCCCTTAAACTTTACCGTGAGCTACCCAACCTATGCCCAAAAGCAAGTGAAGGGTCTCAACTTTGCGACTAAGGGTGGAATAATTCAAAACTTTGAACTTCCTTGGCTTGCGCCTTGCCTTCAGAAAAGTGCAAATAGTTTACAGACCAATGTCTTGGTCGGCCAAAGCACGAACCTTTCCCTTCAGCTTGCCAATCGGGGAACCGTCGCCGCAACCATTGAGCTTCAGAAGTGGGGAAAGCACTTTCTACCTTCTGATAACTGGAGCCTTGTAGCAACAAGTAAGATCAAAGTAGCGATCTACAATCACCCTAACACCAACGATATTTCCTACTTCAATGGTGACAACGATAACACTTGGCAAGCATACCGCACTGTTTTACAAGCTGATCCTAAGAAGCGGTTTGAAGTAACCGTTATCGCTGACCTTAGTTCCAAAACCTTAGATCCTTTTGAGACCTTGATCTTGCCTGATAACGCTGTCCCCGATAGTGATCTGGCGACGGTAGCAGCTTGGTTCACAACGAAGAAGCGCCTTATCGCAGTGGGAAGCGCGGTCTGCTATGCAGCTTACACGGGTTTTTTGTGGCCCGCTAGTTTGGGGCAGAATGGGGCCGAAAGTTATTGGAACTATGGCTACTTTGAGGATGAGAACAATCAGGAAGTATTGTTGAGTGACCCCTTTACCGATGGCTACCAAGTGGGCGATCTTCTGAGTAATTCCGAAGGTATTACGCAGCTCTTTGCCCAGAAACTGCCCTCTGACGCTCGCCGCTTAACCGCCAAGCAACGTGACCATCAGCAAATCTACGCTGCGGCCAGAGATGTTCCAGGGAAAGGGACAATCATCGTCTTAGGCCCCTATAATTTTTCGCTGATCCCTGAAGACCTTTCCCTTCTGATTCGCAATGCCGCAAGCGGCCAAGGGTTAGATCTTCCCTGGCTTTCAGCGCAGCTAACCACTAATACTTTGAAACCTGGCCAAACCACAGAAGTAGCTTTCACCTTAGATGCCAGCGCTAAAGAAGCGATGCTCCCAGGTGATTATGCAGCCACAATCGCGCTTGTAAGTAATGACCCTTTCAAGAGTCGGCAGACCTTTCCCCTTACAATGACGGTCAAACCTTTGCCGACGTGGGGCCGTTTGGAAGGGACGGTTGAGGAGATGGGCTACTGTGATACTGACCCTGTACCGTTGCCAGATACTCCGGTTGTGGTTGAGGGAAAGGGAAAAAGCTGGCAACTCAAGACGGATGCAAAGGGAGCTTACAAACTTTGGCTTGACGAAGCTTACAGCCCCTTGACGGTCACGGTGATTATATCGGGGGAGAAGAAATCTACGCTCGCTCTAGCAACCCAAACCTTTACTTCAACCAAGATTGTCGCCCAGCAAGTTACGAAGCAAGCGGTCAAGTTTTTCTGGCCCCCGCATGTTTGCACAAAGGTCAGCCCACCTCAAATCCAATTTTCAGTCCCGCTCAACGCTAAAGATCAGACCTTTCCCCTTACTTTGACCAATGATGGGGCCATCACAACGACCTTTGAGCTTAGGGAAGTATATGATTCTACTGTAGATCAAACCACTACTTCCCTTCCCTTGCAGGAAAGCAAAGTAACGGTTGTCCAGGAGCCAAAGGAAGAAACTAATACTTCTGCGGGTTCGGCAAGCTCATCGCAAGCGGTGAAAACCGATGCTTTTGGCTATACCTTTAAGGATTCGCAAGCCTCCACAGGCCCCCTTTATCATTGGCTTGAGATTGCTCCGCCCGCTGGGGGAACGGGCCAGGAAATTAAGGGTTTTAGCGATGTGGATGACGGTTATGCTTGGCCCCTAACCTTGCCCTTTGCGTTCAAATTCTATGATAAAACTTATACCCACCTTGCGCTTTCAACCAATGGAGTCCTCTATTTTGAAGATGCCTATTTTGGCTACAAAAATCTTCCCCTTCCTAGCCGCAATAAGTATGAAGTTGCGACCTTTATTGCCCCTTATTGGGATGATTTAAGAAATGATACGAACGGGATCTATTATAAATTCTTTGATTCTATGGTGATTATTGAGTATTACCAAGTTAGGTTCTATGGTTCTGGTACAGAAAGTTCTTGGCAAGTGATTTTATTTGCCAATGGTAACATCCTTTTTCAATACCAAGCCAGTCCCGGAGGCAATGATGCGACCATCGGTCTTCAGGGGAGTGAGACTGTGGGCTTAGAATACTCTTATAACAAATCTAGTTTGGAGGATAAAAAAGCGATCTGTTTTGCCTACCCAGGGCAAGAAGCCAAATGTTTGCAAGAAGTTCCCTGGCTAAAAACCAGCCAACCGCAGGGAATTCTTGCTCCCCACACCGTTTTGCCGCTTCAGGTGAACCTTGCAACGGCCAAGTTGCCCGCTGGCGCTTATGCCGCGCAGCTTCTGGTCTTATCAGAAGATAAGCTCAACCCAGAGTTGCAAGTCCCCTTGGCCTTCCAAATTGTCAAGCCAGTCTATTTGCCCTTCATTCAGCGCTAAAGAAACTTAGGGGCTAAAATAAGAAGGGGCAAGCTTTGCGGCTCACCCCTTCCCCCATTCGAAGTTTTGCACCCTTGTGGGCCTGTTTTTTAGTGGACAATCATCACTGGACAAACTGCTTTTTGCGAAACGGTCCGACTTACGCTGCCCGTCAGCAAGCTGACTACGGGCCCTTGGCCTCGGGAACCCATAATGATTAAATCAAACCCTTCGGTTTCGGCCACGCGCAAAATAGCAGAGGCCGGGGGACCTTCGATGAGTTGCACTTCCACGGGCAGATCGGTCCCGATGCGGGTCGAGGTGCTTTCGAGCATATCTTGGGCCTTCATTTTGTTCGACTCGATTAGCTCCTCATAGATGGGTGAACCGAGATAATCGGCCACATGAGGCAGGGCATGCAAGAGACAGAGCGACGAATGATATTGCCGCGCCAAATCAGCGGCGACTTTGACCGCTTTGCGGGCTTGCGTGGACTCATCAACCGCGACGAGAATTTTGTGAAACATGGTAACCTCCACATTGTAGGTCGAGATCGTACATCTTTGTACCTTTGCGGCCAAACCTAGGCCTTGCAACTTAGCTTAGTCCTGACAAAAGCATTATAGCATATTGTGCGCCTTTTGGCCTACTCCTTTTTTGCCAAATTTTGACTTTTAAACAGCGGCGGCAAAAAAGCCCTTGCGCCCCCGAAGCCAAAACTGTAACATCCGGCTTAAAATTGATACAGAAAGGGAAGTGTGGTACAATCGGGCCTAGCGGGCAGGCTAGTTTCAGTTCATAAATCTTACGGCAGGATCCCCAGGAGCTTGAGCAAAGGGAGGAATGCCGCTCCTTGCTCTTTTGCTTGGGATTCCATTGGTCTTAATCGACCCACGATACACCAGGCAAAAATGCAGCCAATGTGGGCAGACCGAACGCGCAAATCGGGTTTCGCAAGCCAGTTTTAAGTGCAAGAAATGTGGTTATACCTGCAATGCGGATCTGAATGCCGCAACTAATATTAAG
>DCSM01000142.1:0-22639 GCA_002325605.1 Chloroflexaceae bacterium UBA1466 | reverse complement strand
GCTTTAGCCCTGGGTAATTGGCTTGAGCAATTATCGCCGCTGCTTAACGCTTGAAGAATCCAAGTTTAACCACCATGCCTGCCTTGTGTAACTTGTAAAGAAAGCGCAAACCGCATTTTCGCAAAGCCTGATAGTGAGGAATAAAACTTATGCTTCTGGTTCGCAAACCAACGGAATCGGTCTGGCGGAGTCCAACCGCTGCGACTTTTTCTGATGAACAAACGCTTCAAACCCTGGTCGCGCAGGCGCTTGACGGCTTGCCCATTACGGCTGGGGGGCCCCTGGCCGTGGTCAGCGACCTGACCGTGGGCGCAGCAGGCGCGATTGACGTTTTCGGCATTGACCTGAATGGCAATCTCACCCTGGTCGAATGTCGGCTCAAGGTCAACCCCGAAATTCGGCATCAAGTCATTGGGCAAATGTTGGCCAACGCCACAAGCCTTTGGGGGGTTTCCTACGAAGCGCTCGACGACGCTTTCGCGGCCCGCCAGGGCGAGTCGCTGATTCAATATCTCACCCGCTTGGCTGGGGACGATTGGGATGCCGAAAAGTTCCGCGCCGAAGCCACGGCCAACTTAACCAATGGCCGGTGTCGTCTGGTGATCGCCGTGGACGAGATCACCGAAGAACTCAAGCGTGTTGTGCGCTATCTAAACCAACATACGAGCAATGATCTGCAAGTTTTAGCCCTTGAATTAGGCTACATTGCCGACGAAAGCGTTGAGATTCTCCTGCCAGTGGTTTATGGCGAAGAAGGCGCGCCCCAGAAAGCGGTCATCACGCGGCGGCGCTGGAATGAGGAGAGCATGTTCACGACGCTGGGCGAAAGTTGCTCGGCGGAGGGGCTTCAAGCAGCGCGCCGCCTCTACAAATTTGCCCAAGATCACCAAGCCCGCTTCTATTGGGGCGAAGGGCCACTGCCTTGGTTTACAGCCCAATTTGAGATCAAAGGGCAGCTGGTTTCGGTCTTCAGCATTGGCGAGTTTCCCAAAGGGCGCGTGGTTTTTGCCGTCAATTTCCAATATCTGCGCGATGTCTATCCCGAAGATACGCTGGCCGACTTGGCCGACAGCCTGCAAGTGCTTCCTGGCGTGGGCGACCTCTTTGAGGAATTGGAACAAGCCAGCTTTAACAAGCGCCCCAATTTCCCCATCGACCAGATTTTGGCCCAGGAAGGCGCAGTCGAAACGATTGAGCAGGCGCTCAACGAACTCTTGCAGGCCGAAGTCAAGAGCGGAACGGAAGGGCCCACTGAAGAGCCGAATCCTTCGCCCTAAGCTTTTTTGGACACAGGAGTCACAGGAGTCCGATGGCTTTAGCCATCGGCTTCCCAAAGGCTAAAGCCTTTGGACTCCTGTCCCAGCACTCCTGACTTTAGCACTACCACTTGTTCTAAGTTAATTAGCAACCAGAGAAGACCTCACAGGTCTTAAAGACCTGTGAGGTCTCCTTTTTGCTGAATTATAGCGACCATTTGAACACTTTTCAAGAGCTAGAACTTATCTCCTCTAAATTTGGAATCAATGGTGGAAGCAATTGCCTCCGGAGGGCAGGATGGCGAGTCTCAATTTAGAAACCAAAAAGCTCTTTGCGGTCTCGCAGCCTGCAAAGGTTTTTTTGCGGTTTGACAAATCGCGGTTTGTGTGTTATCAATGGCTTTAAGCTAGGAAATATCCTCTAAAGAGAGGAAAATTTACCCTAAAGTAAACAAGAAACCTGGCTTTGCGGCGTGAAGACGCGCCAAGACCAATTTAGAAAACTAATAGCGCAGCTCTTATCCAGAGAGGCAGAGGGACCGGCCCGATGAAGCCTCGGCAACCCTAGGGATATACGCGAAGGCTTAGTTGAAGCCCAACGTTAAGCAGGGTGCCAATTCCGGCAGCGTAGTCTGGAAGATGAGAGGCATGTCTAATTTACCCTTTGATTCCATGGGGTTTTAAGTAGATTTGCTGGGAAGTCCTCATCTTTTTAGATGAGGGCTTTTCTTTTGTCCAGCCATCGCCAGGCAAGCTGCTGATCCGAATGGCAAAGGCGCGGGCTTCCCGCCTGCGAGCGCCAGGCAAGCTGCTGATCCTACCTTTTGCGATAAAGGAGGCTCTGTTTTTATGAGCGACGAAGTTAAATTTACAGGCTTTGAGACGCTGGCCCTTCACGCGGGGCAGCAGGCTGACCCGACCACAGGGGCGCGAGCCGTGCCCATCTATGCCACGACATCCTACCAATTTAAGGATACGGCGCACGCGGCCCGGCTCTTCGACCTGAAGGAATTTGGCAATATCTACACGCGGATCATGAACCCGACCACCGACGTGTTAGAGCAACGCATCGCGGCCCTGGAAGGCGGCGTGGCGGCGTTGGCGGTAGCTTCGGGGCAAGCGGCGGCCACATTGGGCATTTTCACTTTGGCCGGCGCAGGCGATAATCTTGTCGCTTCAACCGACCTTTATGGTGGAACCTACAATTTGTTCCGCCACACCTTTGCCAAACTTGGCATTACGGTGCGCTTCGTGGATGCCCGCGATTTTGAGGGGTTTCGCCAAGCCATTGACGAGCGAACTAAACTGGTCTTTTTAGAACTCATTGGTAATCCTAGACTTGACGTTCTTGACTTAGAACAGATAGCTGCGATTGCTCACGCACAAGGCGTGCCCGTAATGGTAGATAGCACCACAGCCACGCCCTATCTCTGCAAGCCTTTTGAATGGGGTGCAGATATTGTCATGCACTCAGCTACCAAGTATATTGGCGGGCACGGCACAAGTATTGGTGGGCTGGTGGTGGATAGCGGCAAATTCGATTGGGCAAATGGTCGTTTCCCTGAATTTACCCAGCCTGATCCTTCTTACCATGGCCTGATCTACACGCAAGCCTTTGGCCCATTGGCTTATATCTTGAAAGCTCGCGTGCAAATGCTACGAGATATTGGCGCAGCAGTGAGTCCTTTCAATTCATTCCTTTTCATTCAGGGTTTAGAAACTTTAGCCTTGCGGATGGAACGCCATAGCACAAATGCTTTAGCGGTAGCCAAGTATCTTAAAGAGCATCCCAAAGTAAGTTGGGTAAATTATCCAGGTCTGGCTGACCATCCAACGTATGAATTAGCTCGCAAATATTTGCCCAAAGGTCAAAGTGGGATTCTGGGCTTTGGCCTCAAAGGGGGCGGGCGAGCAACAGGGGCGAAATTTATTGAAAGCCTCAAGCTCTTTTCGCATTTGGCGAATATCGGAGATGCGAAAAGCCTTGCGATTCACCCTGCAACCACGACTCACGCACAACTTAGCCCCGAAGAGCAGCTTCTTACGGGTGTAACTGATGATTACGTGCGACTTTCTATTGGTTTGGAAACGCTTGAAGACATTATCGCCGATTTGGATCAAGCCTTAACAGTGGTGTAAAAGAGGAACTTTAGCGTGACAGTACTTCCTTTCTATCAAAATCGCCCATCATTCAGTTCGTTGCGGGATCTCCAACCAACCACAACTGCGCTGCGGCATACCTTAAAGCAGCGCACGGTCAAAGCTGCCCGAAGTATCGGTTTGGTGGAGAAGAAATTTGCTACTTGGAATGAGCCCTTGCGCTTGGATAGTGGCGCGAGCCTCAGCCCCGTGACGTTGGCCTACGAAACCTACGGCCATCTCAACGAAGCCCGTGATAATGCCATTCTCTTGCTCCACGCGCTCTCTGGCGATGCCCACGCCGCTGGCAAACACGAGACCGAAGATCGCAAAGCTGGCTGGTGGGATGCGATGATTGGCCCAGGCCGCTATTTTGATACGGATCGTTTCTTTTTCATCTGTTCCAATGTCCTTGGGGGGTGTCAAGGCAGTACGGGCCCCTCCAGCCTCAACCCTAAAACGGGTAAACCTTACGGTGCTAACTTCCCCGTCCTCACGATTAGCGATATGGTGCGGGCCCAGGCGCGGCTGATTAACAACTTGGGCATTGAAACGCTCCATGCTGTGGTCGGCGGCTCGATGGGCGGGTTTCAGGCTTTGGAATGGGCTACGGCCTATCCTGATCGCGTAAACAATGTTGTCCTTTTGGCGACAACGGCCCGCTCCTCACCGCAGACTATCGGCTGGAATTCCATTGGCCGCCGCGCCATTATGAGCGACCCGCGCTGGCGACGCGGCGATTATTATGATCACGAGTCACCTGTTGACGGCCTCGCGGTAGCCCGCATGATTGGGCATATCACTTACGTGAGCGAAACCAGTTTAGAAGATAAATTTGGGCGCAGGTTTCAGGAAGGGCAAGGCCCCCGCTTTGAGCTTGAGCCAGAATTTGCGGTTGAAAGCTATTTGGACTATCAGGGGGATTCGTTCAATCAGCGCTTTGATGCCAATTCTTATCTTTACATCACTAAAGCAATGGACTATTGGGATTTAGCAGCGAAGTATGGCTCTTTAGAAAAGGCTTTTGCCCGCAGCCATGCTCGTTTTCTGTTGCTTTCCTTCTCCAGCGATTGGCTCTATTCCCCCGCCGAATCGCAAGCTATTGCGGATGCCCTGCGCCACCTCAATCGTTCGGTGGAGCATATCGTAATGCCTTCCACGGCGGGCCATGATGCTTTCCTGATTCATAATGAGCTTCAAGGGCCAATTATTGCCGATTTTCTGGCATGAAACCTAAGGCGGCGGATGTTCCGCTTTTGCAGACGGTGCATCTTAGCCGCGAAATCAAAGCGAAGAAGATCGTTGCCGACCTGAATGTCAGCGTTGAGCAAGGCACTCTTTTGGCGGTTGTGGGGCCGAGCGGGTCTGGGAAATCGTCTTTTCTGCGGCTGCTTAACCGCTTAGATGAGCCGACTGCGGGAACCGTTTTACTGGGCGGCGTAGATTATCGCACGCTTATGCCCGCCAGCCTGCGCCGCCGCGTAGGCCTAGTTTTCCAAACCCCTGCGCTTTTCCCTGGCACAGTAGGGGATAATCTCCAGTTTGGGCCCCGCCAGCGCGGGGAAAGCATCCCAGCCGCCGCGCTGGCCAGCCTGCTAGAGGAGATCGGGCTGGCGGGCTACGCCGCCCGCGATGTTGGCAGGCTGTCGGGGGGCGAAGCCCAGCGCGTCGCTTTGCTCCGCACTTTGGTCAATGAACCCCAAGTCTTGCTGCTTGACGAGCCAACCTCCGCCCTTGATGCCTCTTCTGAACTGATCATTGAAGCCTTTTTAGCCAAGATTGTGCAACAAAAGGCTTTAGCTTGTATCCTCGTGACGCATAAACTTGCTCAAGCCTCACGCATCGCCCAGCAAATCCTCGTTTTAGAACAGGGAAAAGTAACTCTAAGCGGCCCCACCGCTGAGATATTACCATGCTTAACCAATTCTTCCACGATCCCCTAACTTTAGGTATTGTCCAAGCGGTAATTGCGGCCCTAATGGTCTTAGCGACGGCGCTATTGGCCCGTCAACAGCGAGTCTTTTTTATCCGCGAGATTAGCGTTGCGATGCTTAGGGGGCTTGTGCAGATCGTTTGCGTCGGCTTTGGGCTTGCGCTTCTGCTCAAAGTCCCCTTTTGGCTCGGCGCTTTTATTCTGTTGGGCATGGCGACTATTGCGGCTCAAATGACAGCGCAGCACGCTAAACATCTCCCAGGAGTCTTTCTGATCTCTTTCATCGGGATTAGCTTGGGTTCGGGGCTGGTGATTGGCTTGATGACCTGGCTGGGCGTAATTGAGCCAACGCTTACGTCGCTCGTGCCTGTGGGCAGCATGATTATTTCAAGTACCATGCGTTCCAATAGCCAAGCCCTGGAGCGGTTTCGCGCTGAAATCCTGGCGCACGAACGGCAAATCGAAGCGGGGTTGGCGCTGGGCGCAACCCCCAAACAGATCACGGCTCCGTATCTTCAAGCGACGGTCTCGGCCAGCCTTCTGCCCCATATCGACTCGCTTCAATCGTTGGGGATTGTTTGGATTCCAGGCTTGATGACGGGGATGGTGCTTTCTGGGGCCAGCCCCATCTATGCCGCCCTTTACCAGTTTGTGGTGATGGCGCTCATTGTTGCTGCGGCCCGCATAACCGCGCTTGTCACCACGACGCTGATTCGAGATCGGCTCTTTTCACCAGCCGACCAGTTGCTGCTACATTTGGTCGAGCGTTAAAGAGGCCGAGGGCGAAGAATAAAACCTGCTTCAGAAAGGAAACCAGCATGTACCAACGGGCGTTCACAAAGAACATCCTCTTCTCCGGGGATAACCTCGATATTCTCCGCCAATATGTCGCCGCCGAAAGCATTGATCTCATCTATCTCGATCCGCCTTTCAACTCCAATCGCAACTATAACGTGCTGTACAAAGAGGAAAGCGGAATGTGGCAGTCTTCGGCAAGCTCAGACCCCGCAACTTCGCAAATCAAAGCCTTTGAGGATACTTGGCATTGGAACCGTGAGACCGAAGAGCAATATCGCGCTTTGGTCGCTCGCGGGGCAAAGCTAGGGACTTTGTTGAAAGCTTTAGTAAGTGTGAATGGGCGCAATCAAATGACGGCTTACCTGGTCATGATGGCCATTCGCTTAGTAGAATTGCATCGCGTGCTGAAACCAACAGGCAGTTTATATTTGCATTGCGACCCTACCGCCAGCCATTATCTCAAACTGCTTTTGGATTGTCTTTTTGGCGCGGAGAACTTTCAGAATGAGATTATTTGGCATTATAGGAGATGGACGGGGAACGCAAATTCATTCTTAAAAATGCATGATGTTTTACTGTTTTACACAAAACAACCCAAAGGCTATACCTATAATATCTCTTATACGCAATACTCTGGTGAATCATTTTTTAGAAAACAAAACTTTCATACTCGTGTTAAAGATGGCGCGCCTTATGTGACAAGCATTGATGAGAAAGGTGTTAAAGAAAATGATTTTTGGGAAGAAAACGATTTACAAGACCTCAATAGGATTTTAGAGTATGTTGAAAATGAAGAAATATTGAATTCTCTACTTTTAAAATATTTGCAATTCCTCAAGAAAGAGTTTCAAAGCTATGCCATAGATGCAAGGGATTTCAAAATTCTTGAGCGAAGTATTAGAAAGTTGCAGCTTAGGTTTGGCGATATTTTCCCAATCTCTATTCTCAATTCGCAAGCAGCAGAACGCCTGGGCTACCCAACGCAAAAGCCGCTGGCTCTCTTAGAGCGGCTTATCCAAGCCAGTAGCAACCCTGGCGACGTGATTCTTGACCCCTTTTGCGGCTGTGGGACAACAATTCATGCCGCGCAAAAGTTAGGCCGCGCTTGGCTTGGGATTGAAAAATTGCCTTTAGCGCTTGAGTTGATCAAAAAGCGGTTGTCTGTTACCTTCAGGCTTGAAGCCCAGAAAGATTACGCTTTGCATGAAGTTGAGGAAAACAGGCAAGCGGCCTCTTCTCCGGGCTACGGGTGAGGAAAACAGGCAAAGCGGCCTAATTCTACAAAGCAAGGAACTCCTTATGTACCAACGGGCGCTCACGAAGAACACCCTCTTCTACGGCGATAACCTCGACATTCTCCGCCAATATGTCGCCGCCGAAAGCATTGATCTCATCTATCTCGATCCGCCTTTCAACTCCAATCGCAACTATAACGTGCTGTACAAAGAGGAAAGCGGCTCTGAATCAACTTCACAAATCAAAGCCTTTGAGGATACTTGGCATTGGAACCGTGAGACCGAAGAACAATATCGCGCTTTAGTCGCTCGCGGGGCAAAGCTAGGGACTTTGTTGGAAGCTTTAGTAAGCGTAAACGGGCGGAACCAAATGACGGCTTATTTGGTCATGATGGCGATTCGGTTAGTAGAATTGCATCGCGTGCTGAAATCAACGGGAAGTTTGTATTTGCATTGCGATTCTACCGCCAGCCATTATCTCAAAATGGTTTTGGACTGTATCTTTGGGGCAAAGCAGTTTCGGAATGAGCTTGTGTGGCGGCGAAGTCTAGGGCATTCTTTGGCTAAAGGCTATGATAACTTAACAGATGTCATTTTCTATTACACCAAATCATTCAGTGAGTTTACCTTTAATCAGCTTCATATTTCGCTATCTGAAAAAGAACTCCAAGAAAAATTCCCTTATACTGAAAGAGAAACAGGCCGCAGGTTTAATCATCAAAAGTTAGAAAAAAGCTCGAATGCTTCCAGTAAAAGTGAAACTAGAACGATCCAAGGGCAAACTATTCCCACAGAATTAGGCTGGATTTGGACCCAGCAAACCTTTGATGAACGTTTAGCGCAGAATCCTTATTTAATCTATTGGACAGAGACAGGCCGCCCGCGTTATAAACTCTACGCTGATGAGTATCAAGGCCTTAGACCATCCAATCTATGGCTTGAGATTATGCCGCTTTCTTCCACTACAAAAGAGCGCCTTGGCTACCCCACGCAAAAGCCCCTTACCCTTTTAGAGCGGATTCTCCAAGCCAGCAGCAACCCTGGCGATGTGATCCTTGACCCGTTTTGTGGCTGCGGGACGGCTGTCCATGCGGCCCAAAAGCTAGGGCGCATTTGGGTTGGCATTGAAAAGTTGCCCTTAGCAATTGAGTTGATAAGAAAGCGTTTATCTGTTATCTTCAAAATGGAAGCTAAGGAAGATTACGCTTTGCTTGAAGTTGAGGATAACAGGCAGGATCCCTATTCGCCGGGCTTGCCAAAATGAAAACCGCTTTAGAAAGGAACCGACCATGTACCAACGCGCTCTCACGAAGAACACCCTCTTCTACGGCGATAACCTCGACATTTTACGCCAATATGTCGCCGCTGAAAGCATTGATCTCATCTATCTTGACCCGCCTTTCAACTCCAATCGCAACTATAACGTGCTGTACAAAGAGGAAAGCGGCTCTGAATCGACTTCACAGATCAAAGCCTTTGAGGATACTTGGCATTGGAATCGTGAGACGGAAGAACAATATCGAGCTTTAGTTGCTCGCGGAGCGAAGCTAGGGACTTTGTTGGAAGCTTTAGTAAGCGTAAACGGGCGCAATCAGATGACGGCTTATCTCGTGATGATGGCGATTCGCTTAGTAGAATTGCATCGCGTGCTAAAACCCACGGGAAGTTTATATCTGCATTGCGACCCTACCGCCAGCCATTATCTCAAAATGATTTTGGATTGCCTTTTTGGTGCAGAACATTACCAAAATGAGCTTGTCTGGTGTTATGAAACTGGTGGAAGAGCAAAATCTAATTTTCCCCGTAAACATGATATTATCTTCTGGTTTGGAAAAACTAAAGATTGTAAATTTTACTACGATGCGGTTGCTTTACAACGTGATCCATCTACAATGCACGAACCTATTTTAACTGATGAAGATGATCGTCCGTACCAACGCAATGTTAAAAACGGTAAGGAGTATCGATACTACTTAGACAAAGGTGTCCTTCCAAATGATTGGTGGATTGATCTTCAAGCATTAAACCCGTCTGCTAAAGAGCGCCTTGGCTACCCCACGCAAAAGCCCCTTACCCTCTTAGAGCGCATTCTCCAAGCCAGCAGCAACCCTGGAGATATAGTGCTAGACCCGTTTTGTGGCTGTGGGACAACAATTCATGCGGCCCAAAAGCTAGGGCGCATTTGGGTTGGCATAGATATTACCCCTTTGGCGACGACTTTGATCAAAAGTCGCTTGTATAGTGCCTTTAAGCTCGAAGCCAAAAAGGATTATGACCTGCTTGGGGAGCCTGTCACGCTGGCCGATGCCCAACATCTCGCGCTGCAAGACCGTTATCAATTTCAATGGTGGGCGCTGGGGCTTTTACCCGCTTACCCTTACGGCGGGCAGGGCGATAGCAAACAGGGCAAAAAAGGGAGTGATAAAGGGATTGATGGGATTATGACGTTTCGAGATAGCGGCGAGGCCGAAAAACGGATTATTGTGCAAGTCAAGAGCGGGAAGGTTAGTAGCCGCGATATTAGAGATTTGAGCGGGACGATTGAACGTGAAAAGAACGCGGTGCTGGGCGTATTTATCACTTTAGAGCCACCAAGTCGGAATATGGAGCTAGAAATCCTTGAAATTGGGCCTTGGCGCTCGACGGTCTGGCAGAAAGATTATCCCAAAATCCAAATCCTAACGATAGAACAGCTTTTGAATGGGGCGAAAGTGCAATTTCCAGGGACCGATACGACGCTTAAACAGGCCCAGCGCGAAGAGCCAAACCTGGGGGAACAGAAGGCATTGCTCTAAAATCCTTTAGTCTTGGAATCCGATTCCCAAAGAGCGCAAGAATGCTTTTTCCTCAGCCCCAAAAGTCTTCAAACCCCAAAGCATAGCGATGTAAACAGGAATTGCAAGCGCTATTTCAGTAAACCACCCCAGCTTTTGCCCACTTAGCATGACGCTTCCCATAATTAAAGTTGCCAAAAATGGTCGCCAAGCCAATTTTAGTAAGGGCGGCGTAAGTTGCTCTTTGTGTAATAAAGGCAAAAAGACGGCAAGTAAGACCATTTCTGAAAGAATCGTAATGATGCTGGCGGCATAGAGACCAAAGGGGGGAATCAGCAAGAGATTCGCGCTCAAATTGAAAAAAGCGCCGACCAGAAAAGCTCTGGTAATCAACTTTTGCTGATTGATCGCAATTAAAACATATTGTAAAAGGCCATTTGTGAAAGAAAGGGGAAGAAACCAAGCGATAATCGCTAAAACCTCCGCCGAAATAGGCAGATAATCAGCAGCATGGCGGCGCGTAAAGAGTTGAATCAGGTCAGGGGCGAGGATACTAAGCGCCATCGCCAGAGGAAAAGCGAGCAGCAAAAGGGCTTGCAAAGTTTGATTTTGGGCTTTAGCAAGGGCTTCGCGTGCGCCATCAGCCCGCCGCGCCAGCGTCGGGAAGACCGCAAAAGTGATTACGGGCGGTAGAATCAGGGCAATATTTAGAATTTGATAGGCTATCGCATATTGTTGCACCAACAAGTCGCCTTGGCCTGCGCCAAACGCTTTGACCAAAAACAGATCAAATCGAAAAAAGACCACATTTAAGAGATTATTTAGCATCAGAGGCAAGGCTAAAGGGATCATTTGCCAAACTAAAGTTAAATTCCAGTGAAGACTTTGTGAAAAAACATTAAGAAATTGCTGATCCTTGCTCTGAAATTGAAAAACTAGATAGATCAATGCTGTTAGAGTCGAAACTAAAACGGCGGCCCACGCCAGCCCCAGAATGCCAAACCCTAACCACAAAGCCAGAAGCCGAGCGATGATGCTCAAAATAGCGGTTAGCAATTCGATAAAAGCAGGGATTTCCATCTTTTCAGCAGCATTGTAAAGGGCCGTACTTGCTCCCGAATAGGCGCTGGGAATGAGGGTAAGCAACAGAATCCAAATGGCTTGTTGCCCCACTAAACTAATCGTTTCGCCCCAGCCAAAAGCAGCTAAAAGGCTATAAAAACCAATAATAAGGGCCGCAAATGGGATAGCCGCTAAGACTAAACCCCATCTAAGTCCTAAAGTCGTCGTAAAAAGCTGAGGAGCAATGGTCTTATCTTTGGCTACTTCACGAGTAAGCAATGTTCCTAGCCCAAACTCTGTAAATGTACCGAGATATTGTGCAACTAAAAGCGCAGCAAAGGTGTAGGGGCCAATTTCTGCTCCTGGTAAAGTGCTATAGAGAACAACGTAAAAGATAAGATCAAGAAAGCGAATGATGATGCGGGCAATAAAGGGCACAGCACTATTCTTGAAAATGCGTTGAACAGCAGTTTGGTTCTCTTCTTGATAGAAACGCCGCCAGAGCAAAGCGCCAAAAGAGCTTAAAATGAATGCTAGACCCAAGCCAGTCAGGAAAAGCGTCAAACGATTCACTTTTTAGAAGCTTTCTTTTCAGTCTTGATCTGCAACGAAAGGCCATTGGTGATCAACTCAATTGTGCCGTCAAGACTAGGATGATAGAGCTTTGAGCCATAATGCGCTTCGCGCTCATAATAAGTTAAAAGAGCCGGCTCTTGACTTTCTTGCAGGCTTGAAAAGAGGATATAGCGGGGTTTTAAGCCTGCCATAAGTTTTGTATCCATCTCTCGCACCCACGGATAGACGAGAACTGTAACTGGTTGAGCATTTTTCAATAACTGCTCATCATCAAACTCATTAGTTGCGCTCGCAAAGACCATTGAAAAATGACCGTAATCTAGCCTAAGCACCATTCCCCCAGAATTCTCAGCTGCGCCCGTTAGCAAAACATTGATCAAAACTTGATTCTTCGTTGCTTTGTTTTTCTGCGACATTGGAAAAGCTAGGCGATCTCCAGGCTTGGCCAAGCGAATTTTTGTTTTCTGCTGGGCCAAGAGACGTTTCCATTCATCTAATTGCGAAGAAGGGTTAGCAGTAGCGAGATTGGGGCAAACAAGCGCTAACTTAACTTGATAACGGGCTAAAGCAGCGACTTGACCTGGTAAACATTTTGAAAGATTCTGGGTAAGAAGGATTGCGTCGAGTTTTCGTTGCCAAAAGGGTAGTTTGCGCCCAAGTTGCAGCGCTAATAAGGTTGGGTCTGCACCACCATCAAGCAAAATGAATTGACCATTTGGGGTTTGAAGGAGAAAAGCATCGCCAGGAGTATCAAAAAAGAAGATATGCAGTTTACCGTCCGGCCTGGTAGACCAGGTTAAAAGTAAGACGATAAAGAATAAGAAGCTAAAATTACTAAGTAACCGCTGCCAAAATGAATCTGAAGCTGCTGCAACCATAAATTTGAACTAAAAACAATAGCTCTACTTAGGTAAAATCCCCCGCCGTTGATTGCGTGAGTTTTGCGTGGCATTATAATCTAATTCATAGAGGACATTCAGTAAATCTTCGCAAACCTCAATGGCCAAGCGAATTTCGTTGCCCGAAGGGGGCCGCCGCAATTCATGAATAGGATCGCTGCTCAAAAACTCGAAGCTATGAAGGCCTTTAACCATATTTTGCGGTACGATATTGCTCAAATTGTCAACTCGCGTCTCTAACGTATACCCACTAATCTGTTTATCCTTACAGACTGCGTCAATTAAGGCGCGGAGGCCCGTTACACAAAGCACAATCAAATCCTCATTGAAAGCCCGAATCGTCTCGCGGTAAATTTTATCCAAGATCGGAGGCAATTTAAAGAAGTATTTTTCGGTAAAATCGCTTTTGGTGCGGCGAGGGCGATAGACTGAAAAATAGATTTGTTGGCCATCCTTATCGCGCACGCGGTTGCCCGTATAGCATTCTTCGAGGGTTGCTCGTTCACAACCTGCACAAATCCAAAAGCGAAAAAGGATTTCAATCCAGCCCCCTTCATCATAATCTCGCCGAACATGCTCACCTTTGAGGAGATGATTAGTTTCAACTTGGCACTTATTACAAAAAATGCGTTTCTGATCGGGAAGGGGTGATATATTGACTTTCATCGGGCGATTCCTCTACTGAAATCTTTGGAATTAAGCTTTGCAAGGACTTTAGGTTGCTTCAAAAGATTTCGCAGGCAAACGAAAAACAAGCTGCCTGGCACTTTTGTCCCTGTTCAAGTTTAGCATACTGCGTGAGCAGATGCAAAAACTGTTATTTTTGAGCAAAAAAAACAGGCCTTCGGGTTTCGCACCTTGAAGACCTGTCTGCTCAGAAAGGGGAAAGGGGTAGGGCCAAAGTCAGGAGTGGTGAAGCTTAAATTCCAAGAGTCCAGGAGGCCAAAGGCGGTTGCTGAACTTGTTGAAGCATAGCCTTTGGGGGCCAATAGCTAAAGCCATTGGATTCCTGTTGCCAAAAAGACCAAAGGACACTACCACTACAGGACTACCAGAGGAAATTGATACTATTTAGGAATGTTGGCGGAAAAAGCGGCGTTGGCTGGCCGAGGTTATGGTTTCGGAAGAATTGATTTCGGCCACGCGAAAGAAGGCTCCATGAATGACATGCTCTTCAGCTACCAATACTGAACCAACAATGGTTGGGCTTTCAAAGCGGTAATCTTGCCCAATTCCCGCCGAAGGGTAAACTTGAACGGTACAATTTGCGATTGACGACAGAAAGTCTTGCGCTTTTGAACTAAATTGCATTTCCTTCTCAACGTTTGGTTGCGTAATTGCATCCATCGCATAGCTTTTGACGAGCTTAGGATGCAGCATTTGATAAGCTGTGGCGGACGAAAGAATGTCAAAGCCAGCAACTTCGTTATTGACTAGTACAAGCAACCCTTGTTGAGCAGGTTGTAGCTCAAAAACTTGGCTAAATTCAGCAAGGTCTTGGTCTTTGGCCACAAAAACGTCGTGCATTGCGCTGGTCGAAGAGGAAACTTTGGCTTCAGCGGCCAGTTTGTCAATTTCGTGCCAGACTCGCCCTTGATCTGAACGATACCCCTGCGCTTGCTTCAAAGATTGACTAACCGAATCAGATTTCGCCCTGCGAGCCGTATGAGCCATAACCGTGCCCGATTCCGCAAACTCGGCTGAGGCGTAGGCCCAGCGCCGTTGCTCCGTACAACTTACAGGAATCAACATTTCGGCGTGAGGCTGAAGCAAAATTGTGGTATTCAAGACCCGATTCTGCTTTGCGCCCGCTAATTCCTCGCCATCGAGGAGCAAAATGAACTTTTCAGCAATGCTGATAACTTTGAGTTCGGGTACAGACCCCGCTTGGCTTGCTTCGGTAACTTTCAAAACCTGCTGATCGAGAGCCTGGCCCAGCGTCAAATATTCAGGACTATGCTTCACCGAACTGTAGAGGGGAATAACTCGCATATTGCGCTGAACTTGCGGCTCACCTAAACGGAGGCTCGTCAGAAACTGGCTAACAACTGAATTCATCTTAACCTGCTACTTTCTTGGCTTTCAGAGCGGAAACGCTGCAATTGAGACGTTGATTTAATTTCTTTGGATGCAAAAAAAGGTTTGGTAGGGCCAAAGGCAGGAGGGGTGAAGCTTAACTTCCAGGATTCCAGGAGGCCAAAGGCGGTTGCTGAACTTGTTGAAGCATAGCCTTTGGGGCCAATGGCTAAAGCCATTGGATTCCTGTTGCCAAAAAGCCCCAAAAGAGACTACTATTATAGGATTACCAAAGGTTTTTTGAAGTTTGGGGTCAAAAGAAAAAAGCGGCCTCGACGAGAAGGCCGCAAGTAGCTCAATTTAGAGATAATCGCGCTGTAAAACCCGCCTTCGCCATTGCACCTTCACTTCCACAGGCCCTTCGCTGGCCAAGAAATCAAGCAGGAGGCGACTGAAAGTATTGGTTGCTTCCAAAAAAGGAAAGTGATTTAAGCGCGGCAAAATCAAGCTTTGATGACAATTGTTGGGTTCACGAGCTATAATTCGCGCTTGGTCACAAGGAATAAGGCTGTCTTTTTCGCCATAAACTGCTAATAAATGAGTTCGCTTGAGCGCCGCAAGGATTGGTTTGAAATCCATAGCTAACATTGAGGTTTGAATCTCTTGAATGACTTGATCATCTAAATTATCTGTATCCTCATAGAGTTCAGCACGAACTGTCGTATCGTTCAAAGGAATTTGGCGGACCAGCCGTGCCCAAGTTGCGCTCAAATTTTTGCGGCCTAAAAGCCGGGCAAGAGCATCAGGCTTCATAGCTTCTTTGAGGCTGGAGCCTTCCAGCGGCGTAGAAACGACCATCAGGCGCAAGAAACGCTCTGGCTGCTCTTTTGCGGCAAGAAGCGCAACCATCCCACCCAGCCCGTGCCCCACCAGATGCACTTTTTGGAGGCCCATTTTATCCATAAATTCAAGCACCATCTTGGCATAGGCTTCCAGCGTGAAAGGCCCACGCCGTTCAGACTCCCCAAAGCCCCAGAAATCAAGAGCGTAGGCCCGATAGCCTTGGGCGGCCACTTCGTCCATTACTTGCACCCAGTAGCGCCAGGAGCCGAGCCAGCTATGGAGGAAAATAACGGGCTGGCCGCGCCCTAAAACTTCATAATGACCTAAGCAGTCGTTGAGGTAAATTGCACTCATACTGTCTTCCGCGTTTATTATGCACATCAATACTAGCAAGAGCGTAGAAAAAGTTATAGACAGTCGAATAAACGCAGAGTTAATCTGAATTTGGGATAGGGGATAAGCATATCTTAGCATTCTTGACCAAAAATGAAAGCTAAATGAAAGAGTAATGAAATAATCCTTAGCTATCTTACAAAGAACAAAGAACTTATTTGGCTTCGCATTGCATTCTCTTAATTGTTAGCTGCTGAGAAAAGTAATTAAAAGAAATTGGGTAGTTCTGTAATGTTAATGTAATTTGGGGGGCTTTTTGGCAACTGGAAGCCGCTGGTTTTAGCCATTACTGACTTTGGCACGACCTTTTTTCTTTCCTTTGAGCAATTTAGAGGCGGAGGCCTTTAACTTCGATTCGCTTGCCAGGCTTAGGTTGGTGAAAGGGCAGCGTAAAGTGAAAAGTACTTCCGTGCCCCACTTCACTTGTCACCCACAATTCGCCTTCGTGCTGCTCAACGAGCGATTTAACAATCGTAAGCCCTAGGCCTGTTCCACCAACCACTTCTTTAAGCGGGTTTTCAGCCCGATAAAAGGGTAAAAAGAGCTTTTCAATTTGCTCTGGCGCGATTCCAACCCCTGTATCAGCTACTTCGACCTGGATTTTCTGATCAGCATTGCAGAAAGCGCGAATTGTAATGTGGCCTTGGGGATAAGAATACTTAACCGCATTGGATAAGATATTCAACATAACTTGATTCAGGCGTTTTTCGTCAGCTTCAAGGGGCGGGATCGCTTCGGCGATTTCAAGCTCTAAGTTAAGATTCTTTCGTTCAATTTCTAAGCGGAGAGATTGAACACTATCGTTTATCGCCTTGGTCAAATTGACTTGCGTGATATTCAGCGTGATTTTGCCCGATTCAATGCGCGAAATGTCTAAAATATCATTGATTAAATCCATTAAACGCGAAGTATTAGTTTTAGCAACTTGTAAAAAGTTAGTTTGCTGGTCGCTAAGTTCTCCTGCTGCGCCCATCAGGAGCAAATCTATGTAACCCCTAACGGCGGTAAGGGGCGTGCGGAGTTCGTGGGAAACGTGGGAGATAAAATCCCGTTTGGCTCGGTCAGCCTGAATTTCGCGGGTAATGTCGCGCAGCACGGCAACATCACCATAATTTTGCCCATCGTGCCCGATAACTTGCGAAAGATGAATGGCCAACGTTTGCGTTGGATTAGGTAAATCAAGCGCTAAACTATAGATGCCTTGCTGCTTTCTGGCCTCTTGCAGCCCTGTTTGCAAACCACTGTAGAACAACCAGAAGCGTTCCCGCTCTTTTTCGGTCTGGCCCTGCGAAGCGAGAGCCACCAAAGGTTTTTGTAAAACTTCGCGGCCCACGATGCTCAACATCCGCTCGGCGGCGGGGTTGAAAAGCGCAATGCACTGGGCTGGATCAAGAACAATTACTCCTTCGCCCAAACTCTGGAGAATAGCGCTATTTTTACTCGTTTCCTCGCGTTGCTGCTCCAGAAGTTCGCCTTGCCGCCAGGCCATCTCATTGATGTAATTATAGAGTTGCGCGTTGTTCAGGGCAATTGCAACTTCATTGGCAATCGTTTTGAGCAGCCGCGTTTGGGCATCGCTGAAATAATTGATTTTAGGGCTAGAGAGGTTTAAGACTCCCAGAAAAGTATCACTGGTCATAATTGGAACAACCACCACCGAACGGACATCGTCAGCCCGCCCTGGCTCGATTACCCAGCGCCGATCTTGGCGCACATCGGCAATTCGTACCGCTTCCTGGTGGCGCGCAACCCAATTGGCCAGCCCATCGCCATTGCTGAAGCGCAGCGGAATATTGTCAATTTGAGCTTTGCCTTTTTCAACCAAAATCGCTCGACAAGCTAGAGTCCGCGACGCGAGATCGCGGAGCATAATTGAACCGCGCTTTACCCCTAAATTGATTGAAATCAACTCCAGCGCTCGGCGGAGGATGTCGTCCAGGTTCAAAGTGGCCGTCAATTCAAGCGTAATCGCGTGGACGGTTTCAAGGCGCTCTTTTTCTTGGCGGAGTTGGGCGTTGACTTCTTCGTGGGCCAGGCGGTGGGCTTGATGACAAAATTGTTCCTGAAGGAGCATTTCTAATAGCACTGTCAACGAAGGCACAAAATCTGGCGTTAAAAGCGTTTCGGGTTTTTTTAGGGGCGCAAGAAGTAGATAGCCTTTGACTTCTTGGGCTACAGAGAGCGTAAACGACACGAAAGGCAACCCAGTTTTGCTGCCTGGGCCTTCCTTGATTCCGCGCAGAAGTTGCTTTTCGCGTTCGCTTGACAGCCCCCAACTGGCGTGATTCAAAAAGCCGTGATCGCAGACCACAAGCATGCCCCAAACATGGTCACAAAAACCTTGCAAGGTTGTAACAACTTGCCGCAAAAACGTCAGATTATCTAACGCCAGCGAGTCGTGCTTGCGTAACAGAATAAGTTGGCTTAATAGTTCCGCATGCTGTTGGGTTTGGGTAGAAGCAATTGTTACGGTCATAAATTTTAGGCTCCTCGCCAAATAAGTAAGGAAAAACTTTTTGTAGTAACAAATGAACGGCTAAACCGCTTAGTTCTTACCAAACTTAGCCCTTAGAAGTTTTAGCCATACTAGATTACTTTCTAATCTGATACCAGTAGCTGTAGATTTTGAGATAAAAATAAGAAAAAGGGCGAGAATGACACGCTAAAAGAGTTGAGCCATGCGATTCTGTTATTGATCTGAAGATTTGCTGATAAAATAAAACCTAGAAATTGAGCAGTTCTTTTTCTGTGCCAAAGAAGGTTAGAGCAGGCCCGAAGCTTTGTTCTTCGGGCCTGCCCTAAATGAAAGCCTTTTTTGCGGGTTTAACGACTACGCCCGTATTGAATGATACTTCGGCGGGTTGGCTCGCTGGGCGGCAAAGCAGCACTGCGGCGTGCTTCTTCGGCGGCTTCGCTCAGTTCCCGAATATCGTAGAATGGGCCATCCTGGCTGGTCAACACCCCAATTGAAAGCGACATTAACGTGGTTTGGCGCAGAACCCCTCGATCATCAGGGACTTCAAGATAGCCTTGTTTGCGATGTTTATAGTTGTAATGCAGGCCAACTTCGTTGTCAAACCGCGTAATCAACTTTTCACAGATCGCCTTAGTCTTTTCGGGCGACGAAGTGAGAATGAAATCAGCGCCCACGACCATTTGCCCCACGAAATCAGTTGCGGCCCCCAATTCATTATCAATTTCACTCAAGAGCAAAGCGGTAAACTTTAGGACATCTTCGCCCACGATGGCCCCATAAGATTGGGTAAAAGCCTCAAAGCCATTGATATGCACCAGGGCCAGGGCCCAGCCCGTAGTTGAAAGCAACATCCGCAATTGATCATTCAGGGTTTCGGCAGTTGGTAAATTAGTTATGGGGTGAGATTGATTTTTACGACGAGCTTCTTCGAGCAGATTACGGACAATCGTATGAACTTCCTCGATGTCAAAGGGCTTAACAATATAATATTGGGCTTGAACTTCGCCTAAACCCTTGAGGCGATCTTGGCGTTCACCATAAGCGGTGAGGAAAACAATGGGAATATGGCGGGTGCGGGGGCTGGCCCGCAGAATTTTCCCAACCTCAAAGCCCGCCATGTCGGGCAAGCCGACATCCAACAGCGCTAGATTAGGCAGCGTTTCGCGGCAAATATCGAGAGCTGCTTGGCCCCGCATAGCCGTGAGAACTTCATAGCCTTGCGAGGTGAAATAAATCCTGAGAAGCCCCAGAATGTCGGGAGCATCTTCAACGACGAGAATTTTATCTTTGCCCATAGAGGGGCCTCCTAGCATTGTTTACGAAATAACAGAGCGTTGTTTCCCTTCATTCAGGGAAACTTTAGGTAAATCAGAGATCAGTGTTGCAGGCGCGGTCTATTTCTCTGGCTTCGGTTGGGAAAGGCGCTGCTTTTACACTTGCTTCAGGGGTGGCTGCGGGGTTGGAAAGCCTCGGCCAAAAATAGATTGTCTGGCGAGCCTCATCTGTTTGCCCAGCTAACTCTGCATTCTGGCCAGGGACATTGTATTTTGAAGGTGTGTTAGGCACATTAACGCATTTTTGAATCAGATTTGCTCCATTACTCTGGACAACCAACGTTGTATAGGAGCCGACCATGCGCCCTGGAGCCAGAATAAAACCACTGCCAATTTTGCAGTGGTGGCCAATTGCGGAACCAAGGACGGGTAAGCCAACATCTTGGAGTTCACCTTCCGCCGCAAACTTGCTTTTGTGATAAGTTTGGATTGGTTGGCCAAAAAGGTCTAAATCAGTACAAACATTATTCGCTCCCAGAAAACTATTGCGGCCCACGACACAAAGTTGCAAAGTGGTATTTTGGGCCACGGTACTATCTTCCATCAAGGTACTCATAAAGACCCCTGCATTGAAAGGGAGAAAACAACGATCACTAATCACGCTTAACATCACTTGGCTGCCCTGCATAATGTTGACATTACTGCCAATCAGGCTATTGGTGATCACTGCGCCAGGGCCAACATAGACATTATCGCCCAAGACCGTGGGGCCATGAATGATTGCGGTGGGGTCAATGGAACAGTTTTTGCCGATTTTGACTAGATTCTTGCAGGCTAAGAAATGATTGCGCCATTTAGCTTCAAAGGGATTAAGTTTTTCGCCCAGGGCCGTGAGTAAAAGCGCAATTTTGGGGCGCAAAGCCTGCCAATCAGCCTGCTGCCAGTGCAGGAAGTCACGCAGGCGGCCCCGATTCATGACATCCTCGGTTTGGCGGGCCCAATTAAAAACCCCTAGTGGCGTATTGGCTAAAAAGACATGGACCCAGTTTTCAATGGAAAGAAAGGCTCTTAAAGGGACTTGAAAGACCAGGTCTCCCTGGTTAGCCATGTAGCTTGGAATATGATAATAGCCCATTTCACTGGCTTCGGTGGCGATGACGAGCGGTTTGGGGGGCTGACGTTCGCCAGATGGATAGTAGTAGAGGTCCGCAAGATAGACTTCGCCTTCCAAGCGAATCCCGTCCTGCAAACGAAGCGCATGGGCGGTGATGGTTCGATCATCTTTGGCAAATGCGATTTGACAAGCCTGCTGCGTCGCTCGCGCTTGGCTGACAAAAGTGTCAATTAGTTTGGCATTGAAGAAGAGATTGTCCTTGTGAATCAGAAGTTCGCCCTGGGAAAAGCGGGTGATTTCGGCCAGCGAGTCGACTTCGCTGGCCCCTTTACAGTGGCGAGCGAGGAGGTCGCGCTGATGCAACCAGAGCGCTTTGTTGAGAATCCGCAAATCGCGGGCGGGTTCGCCAAAAGGGAGGATGGGGGTCGGCTCTCGGATAATAATGCGTTTCATTGGGTGGTCTCATAAATCGAACCATGCCAGAAAGGAGGCACTGAGAAGGGGGATGCAAAGGTACAGAGAACGAAGAGTCTCGCTCCAGGCAGCGAGCTAATTTTTGGGCAGCCTTACTTTTCTGACTCCACATCCTTGCCCCGTGCATCAATATTATACACGATGAAGAACGACCTGGGAGAGGGTTTACGGGGGAATTACCTGGCAGACCAGGTCGCCAGGAGGAGCGCAAGCTGGCTAAAGCTCTGCTGATCAATGGGTTTTAAGAGGCCCTCAATGGCCGTCTGGAGCGCGGCCAGGCGGTCTGGGGGAGGAAGCGTGGGTAAGAGGTTTAACAGGGTCAGAAGCAGGTTGGAATAGGGCAAGGCAAGGTCGGTGGGCTGCGCGATGGTCTTTGCGGCAGCTTTGATTTCAAGCTCCAGCTGCCTGCGAGCATTTTCCCAAACTACCAAGTCAGGCGATTCGCGCAGCAGCGCTAAGAGCCGCGAAGAGCGTTCAAGGGGCTTGGTGCGAGCGCGGGAAGGCTCTTCCGCAGGCTTTGCGGGCGCGAACGAGGCGGGCGAAGCGTCCAGTTGAGGTACTCTTGCGGGCGGGCCACTTGCCTTGGCGATGAGCAGCTCTAGCCCTTTTTGGAGCAACGCATCTGTTTCCCGCGCATAGATCACCCAGGCCCCAAGCTGCATCCTAAAGGGGTCGGGGATGTCGCGGTGGCGCTGGGCTAATTCGCCTAAAGTGAAGACCTTGGCCGCTCCCGTAGGGTGGCGCAGCTTAATGACCTTCGCAATCCCACTCTCTGGGGTCAGCAGCAGATCCGCCTCCCCCGCCAACTCTTCGGTGAGGGAACGGGCAATATGGTTGCCAAGATCGAGGCCCAGCGTCTTTGCTGCGTCGCGGGCTTCCACCTGCGCGGGAGCTTCGTCGTGGCCCACAATCCCCGCCGAACTTACCAGCCAAGTTAGACCTCGTTTTTCAAGCAACCGGCGTAAAAGGGCGGCGGTTAGCGGCCCGCGCCCTGTGTCGGCGGCACTGATGACCAAAATAAGGGGTTGAACAGACATTCGCAAGCTCCTCAATGTTGCCCTTAGGCATGCTCAGGGAACGCTTAGGCAAGCTCAGTTACCACTTAGGGAACCGCTGGTTGAGCTTGCCGAAACCAGCGTTTATCAAGTTCCCTTCGGCAAGCTCAGGGAACGCTTAGGCATGCTCAGGGAACCGCCCGCTGGTTGAAGCTCTGCCGAAACCAGCGTTTATCAAGTTCCCTTCGGCAAGCTCAGGGAACGCTTAGGCAAGCTCAGTTACCACTTAGGGAACCGCTGGTTGAGCTTGCCGAAACCAGCGTTTATCAAGTTCCCTTCGGCAAGCTCAGGGAACCGCTGGTTGGTTGAGCTTGCCGAAACC
>DCSM01000138.1 GCA_002325605.1 Chloroflexaceae bacterium UBA1466 | reverse complement strand
TCCGCCTCGAACTGCCGACTTTGAAGGTGGGTGTGGGTGTCAATCAATTGTATGGAAGCTAACATAGCGCCAGTATAGCACAAGAAAGAGCGCCGTTGTTTATGAACTTTCCGCTGAATATGCTATACTACGAGCATTAAACGAAAAGGTCAGTTATTTGGCATAAGGAGTCCTAAAAATGGATGATCAAGGGTATGATGTCGTGATTATTGGGTCGGGGCCAGGAGGCTACGTGGCGGCGATTCGGGCCGGCCAGTTGGGGCTAAAGACGGCCATCGTTGAAGCGGGGGCGCTGGGCGGGACTTGCCTCAATGTGGGCTGTATTCCAACTAAAGCTCTGTTGCATAGCGCAGATTTGCTGGATGAGATCCGGGAAAGCAAACGGTTTGGCATCAATGTTGCTGATCTGAGCTTTGATCTGGCTACCGCAATGAAGCATAAGCAGACTGTGGTGCGGCAAAGTTCGGAAGGGGTTGGTTTTCTGCTCAAGAAAAATGGGGTTGATCTTCACATCGGGCAGGGCAAAATTCTTGGTAAAGGTCAGGTCTCGGTTAAACCTGCGACGGGAGAAGAGCAGATCTTGCAGGCCAAACATATTATTCTTGCGACGGGGGCCCGTCCACGCCCCTTTCCTGGGCTTGAATTTGACGAAACGCAGATCCTTTCCTCAACGGGGATGTTGAATGTAACCGAAATCCCCAAAAGCCTAATTGTGGTGGGAGCGGGAGCAATAGGGGTTGAGTTTGCTTCGATGTTTCGGGCCTTTGGGTCTGAAGTAACGTTGCTTGAAGCTTTACCGCGCATTTTGCCGATTGAAGATGAGGAAGTAAGTGCTGAACTGACGAAGGCTTTCCAACGGCGCAAGATCAAGGTCTTAGCGGGCGCGAAGGTGAATGGCTTTGAGCGCGAAGAAGGTCTCCTTATCGCTAATATCACTGATAACGGAGGAGTCGAGCAAAAGCTCAAAGCAGAGAAGGTGTTGATTGGAATTGGGATCACCCCCCGCACAACCGATCTTGGCCTGGAGCGGGTTGGGGTTCATCGGGATGCGCGAGGTTTCATTCAGATTGACAAGTTTATGCGAACCGCAACGGAAGGGATTTATGCGATTGGGGATTGCGTGCCAACACCTTGGTTGGCCCATGTTGCGAGTGCTGAAGGGATTTTGGTCGTTGAGCATATTGCAGGAAAGCAAGTAAAACCGCTTAATTATGATCAGATTCCTGGTTGTACCTACGCTAATCCTCAAGTTGCAAGTATTGGGCTTACTGAAAAGAAGGCTAAAGAGCAGGGCTATGACGTTATCGTTGGTAAATTCCCCTTCTCAGCTAATGGTAAAGCGCGAATTTTGGGACAAAGCCGTAGTGGTTTCGTCAAAATTGTTGCTGACAAGCAATACGAACAGCTTTTAGGCTTCCATTTGATCGGCCCCCATGTTACAGAAATTATCGGCGAGGGGAGTTTAGCTCTCAGCCACGAGGCCACGGGGACAAGCCTCCTTCACACTATTCACGCCCATCCTACGCTTCACGAAGCACTGCTTGAAGCAGCTCATGCGCTTGTCCATGGGGCTGCACTGCACCTTTAGCGAGATGGTCTGAGATATTTGAGTAGAAAACCTGCGACCTTTGCGAGCGCAAGCCCGCAAAGGTCGCAATTGCTGCCTTTTACTTCTACTTCCTTTACCGTGCATGCCACAAGTAGAGAGGGTCAGGGCCCACGTTGAGAAGAAATTGACCTTTGCTGGCCGTAATTGGTTGCCTAGCTCCCGCCCGTGTAACGATACTTCCCGTCGGCAGAGTGGTATTAAGCGTGACCCTTATCCCTGGGGGCGACCAGATCACATCTAAGGCCTTGTTTCCTCGTTCAAAGCGTAGATCATAGACCTCGCGCCCACTAATAGCGGTAAGGTTGTCCAAGTAGACCTGCCCAAACCCCACAAAACTATCCCGCGAATCATCAAGCACGAGCGCTACTACGCTGGCGGGAAAATCAATCTTTCCGTTGCCCTGCCCACTAATGCGGTTCCCTGGCTCAACTTGCCCCACAATCGGGGTTGTAATGGTGTGCCAGCGCGGTGCGCCCACAATTCCTAGCACAAATTGGAGAACTTCCCCTTCTGCATCCTTTACCCAGACCTTCAGAGTTTGGTCGCTCCCGTCGCCATAGACATCCAACCCCAAACCATACGGTTCCCCTAGAAGGGAAAGCGGTTGCGAACGTTCAAAAGCAACGTAGTCATTTTCTTGCGTGCTGAAGTTGTAGTTGAGTTCTGCATTCCCCGCATCTGTTTTACGCAAAGTCCCATTCGGCTGGCTGACCCGTCGCCAATCTCTTACTTCTGAGAAGTTATCAATGACCTTCTTCTGAAAGAGGTCCCGCTTCTCGCTGAAGGTAACACCTTGAAGCTCCCGATTAAGGGTTTGAAAAGCCGCGAAAGCAGGTTTGCGTTGGGAAAAATCGTTCCGCCCAGTGCCGAAAGCAAGCAAGCCATAAGGGTTATGCTCATCGTCCTTCAAGGTGTACCAGAAGGAACGTTCCACGCCCCCTTCCCAGAGCAGAAGCAGCGCCCGTACTAAGAAGTTTGCTTGCATCCGCTCATCCGTCAGACCTTTATTGTCGCGGTCTCCGGGCCCACTTGACCAACCGATCTCCGTTGCCCAAATCGGCTTAGGGCCCAATTGGTCTGCTAAGGCCCGCACTAAGCCCGGAGCCGCCGCGATATTTCCTTCTTCAGGGCCACAAGGGTCAACGTAAGGGTGAATCGCTAGAATATCAAAGCTATCCCAAACATTGGCCGCCATCATCTGCCTAAGGAAAGCCGTATCAAAGGGATTAAACCCTCCCATCAAAATCTTGGCCGAAGGGTCAACCTCCCTAATTGCAGCACTTGTCCGCCGGAGGAGTTCGGCATAAGCTCGCGGATCAGGAGTAGGCTTCCAAAACCAGGGATTATCTGGCTCATTCCAAACCTCCCAGTAGTGAATTTGCTCCTTATAGCGCGAGACGGTAGCACGAGTATAGGCTACGAAGCGGTCAAGGTCTGGGGGATAGAAGGAAACATCATTCGGTAAATCATTGGGGAAGGAGGTAGCCCAACCAACCGAAGGCCCCAAAACCCCTAAGATGTTGAGGTTGCGCTGGCGCAACTCAGTGATGGCCTTGTCGGTATATTCCCAATCCCATGTATCAGGCTGGGGTTGCACCCGATGCCAATGCAAATCCTCCCGCACCCAAGCTAGGCCCAAATCGGCGACCATTCCCGCACCTTCTGAAACACAAGCCAGATTTAAGCAGCGCGTTGCTAAATGCGAATTTAGGCCAAAGCTCGGCGGGCCTGCGGGAAGCACCCGTTGGCCTAAGACGGTAACGGGTGCAAGGGAGGCTGCTTGGGAAGATACCAGAAGGAAAGTAAGCAGCAGAAACGAAAGATAGCGTCGCATAGGTAAACCTCAGAGCAACGGAGATCTACTTCTTCTGGTAGACCTCGTTGCCTAAAAGCCCAAGTAAGACCTTAAAGGGTGGCTCATTTTCAGGGTGAAGTTCAAAGCGGGCCCGTTCAAACCATTGCACGGTGTAATCCTTCTCTTCCAGGATTTCCTTCATTGGGTCGCTAAGAGGTAGCCCAAAAAGAGCTAAGTTCTCGCCTTCTGAAAAGCCTGGTTGCCCATCAATCTCCAGCCCTTCAGCGTGCCACTTCTCTAAAAACTCCCCGCAGATGTTATGCCCCGTCTCCGGGAAGAAACGACACCCTTCCTGGGCCATACTCTTGGGGAACTTTTCCCACTTACGCTTCTTCTGTGCGAGACTATCTGCGCCTAACCTTCCTAAGAGAACATCGTATGGAGCCTCGTTCTCAGGATGCAACTCCAGGCGATTGCGTTCAAACCATTGCACTTGCAAGGTCTTCCCTTCAATGGTCTCCCTCCGCTGCGGCCCAATGGGATAGCCAAAGACCATCAAGCCCCCGTTCTCATCCCAATAATCCCTAATTCGCCCAAAGGTACAGAGGTGAGTAACCTCAAAGCAGGAAAGCTCACCTGTTGGCTCCGTAGTAGGAAGAGGCTCAGGTGTGTAGGTTGGGGTGGTAAGGGAAGTAGGGGTAGCGGGAGAAGTAGCACTAGGTGTGGGGGTATTTGTGGGCGTTTCGGTTGGCAAGGAAGTAGTGGTTGGAGTCGGGGTAAAGGTCGGCGTAGGAGTCTGCGTTGGTGTAGGCGTGGGGGGCAACCCTGGAAGATGAGAGAAGAAGATTGGGTTGGGGCCCACGTTAAAGGTAAAAGCGTTATCCTGCGCTGTCTCTACCTTCTCATCACCCCAAAGCTCGACACGCTGCCCTTGCACCGATTGGGTATAGAGCGTGATCGGCGCACCCCCAGGACTCCAGACCAGATCAACGACCCCATTAGCCTTCTTAAAGCGGACCCCATACGCTTCAGAGCCTGCAAAAGCTGTAAGGTCGTCGAGGAAAATCACCCCGTTTATTTTCCCTACCGCCGCGTTAGGTTCATCATCTAAAATGATCCCTTCCAGCTGCGCGGGGAAGTCAATTTGGCGATTCCCTTGCCCCTCAATGACGTTCCCTGGCCAAACCTCCCCCGTGATACTTCCCGCCACAAACTGCCAACCCGCTGGCCCAATATACCCTAGCTGATATTGCAACTTTTCCCCTTGCGCGTCGCGGATTTGCACCTTGAGGGAATGCCCACTTCCATCACCATAGACCCACAGCCCCAATCGGTAAGTAGCGCTGGGGAGCGGGAGCGGGTTGTTTTCTAAGATAAGGTACTCATTGTTGTTGGTAGGGAAATCGTAGGTCAGCTTGGCCGCCGAACCATCACTAAAGCTCTGCTCATTGCTGGGTAAGAGCCGCCCACTTGCTCGCCCGTCAGCATAGAGATGCCAATTTGCAAGAGTATCAGAGTTTAAGAGCATACTCTTTGGGCCTAAGTCAAGCATCTCAACGGGAACCGTTCCCTGAAGTTGCGTATTAAGGGTCTTGAACCCACGATAAGCAGGCTTGAGTTGCGTAGGGCTATAATCGCTTGCCCCATTCCCCGTGCGGACCAGCCCATAAAGGTCGGTGGAGCCAAAGTCCTTCAGGGTATACCAGATGACCCGTTCGGCTCCCGCTGCCCGCAACAAGGCGGCTCCCCTTACCAAGTAGTTCGCTTGCTCATCTTCAGTGAGGAACTGCGGTGTATGCTGGCTGGGGCCCGTCGCCCAACCATACTCCGTTACCCAGAGGGGCTTAGAGCCAAACCGACTCGCCAACGCTTTAACCGCCTCCAACCCATCCTCTATCCCCCGTTCGGGAGCCAAAGGGTCGATGTAAGGTTGCACCGATAGAATATCAAAGGCATTCCAAGCACCGTTGGCCGCAAGCTCCCGCAAAAAACTTACGGCTGGCTCTGGCGCAATCATTCCCCCTACCAAGACCTGTGCTTCGGGGTCAGCAGCTTTAATCGCAGCAGAAGCCCGCTTCAACAACTCGGCATAGGCCGCCACGTTCGGCTGCGGCTTCCAATAGAGCGGGTCGCTGGGACGGTTCCAAATTTCCCAATACTTCACCCGTCCCCTATAGTGTGTGACTACTTGGCTTGCAAAATCACTAAACGCATCAGGGTCGTTGGGGGGATAAAAGTCATCGGCAGGTTTGGCGGGAACCGACCAGTCAGGGGTGGGGCCATTCAGCACGCCAATCACATTCAGACCTTCTGCAATAAACAGGTCAACCATGCGGTCATGGGTATTCCAGTCAGGGCTCCGCGGATACTTCAAAATACGGTTCATGGGGAAATCCTCACGCACCCAGCCCGTATTACTCTCCGTAACCACGCTGGCCGGCGCAGCGAGCGTTTCTGGGGGATCATAGCGGGTCGCAAGTTGGCTATTGAGACCAAAGGCAGAGTCATGGAAAGCCTTCGCAGGAGCCGAAAAGAGGCGCGGCGAAGATGTAAGAAGCAAAAGGCTTAGGGAACCAAAAAAACCAAGTTTAAGCAAACGGTGGCGCATAAGGCAATCAATCTCTCTATTGTGAACTGTTAAGTGAGCCAAAACATAGCTGACATTATAGCATATTCTGAGGGCTTGTTGACCACGAGCAATTAGTGGCCAAGAAGGCTGCTCGCAGCCCGCAAAAAAACTTGCTACTATGAAACCCCATTTATTTTTCCTCGGAGGCCACCGCTTTAGCTGGTGGGCCACGGCTTCAGCCGTGGCCTCCAAGGGTGAAACCTCTTTTTGGTCAAAAAAACCTGACAGCTTTGGAAAAGCTGCCAGGTCGTGCAACGCTTGAATAAGGAAGTTGGGAGGGCCTATTTCTTGCCGCGAATCTCGTTGCCTAAAAGCCCTAATTGGACATCTTCAGGCGGCTTATTCTCCGGGTGAAGCTCGAAGCGGGCCCGTTCAAACCACTGGACCGTATATTCCTTCCCCTCAAGGTTTTCAGTCACCAGGTCGCTAAGGGGTAAACCAAAGAGGGCCTTATTTTCTTCGGGGCTAAAGCCCTTGACTCCATCAAGCTCCACCCCATTGGCCTTCCAAGCCTTCAAGATTTCCCAACAGACGTTGTGTTTCGTTTCGGCGAAGTAGAGGCAACCTTCCTTCGCCGTGCTGGGCGGGAAATCTTCCCAATGCCGTTTCTGTTGGTTCAGGCGGTCTGCGCCAAGTCGCCCTAGCAAAACGTTATAAGGGGCCTTATTCTCTGGATGCAATTCCAGCCGGTTACGCTCAAACCATTGGGCCTCAAAGGTCTTCTCTTCAATGGTTGTTTTGCGCTGGGCCTCAATCGGGTAGCCAAAGACCTTCAACCCGCCCTTACCTTCCCAATACTTTTGAATTTCCCCAAAGATCGCAAACCCGGTGGCGGGAAACTCTCGCGTCGGGCCCGTAGGAACCGAAGTTGGCTCCAGCGATTGGGAAGTTGGCTCCAGCGGCTGCGAAGTTTCATCTGGCCCAGGATAAGTAGCAGGCGTGGAAGTTTGGCCTGGAGCAGCTGTGGCAACGGGGGAAGCGACTGTGGCGACGGGGGAAGCGGTAGGTTGCGACTCCGCTTGCCCTGGTTTGTGGGTGAGAAAGATCGGATTGGGGCCTACACCTAATGTAAAATGTCCGCCATTAGGCGTTTCGACCTTCTTTTCCCCCCACACCTCAACTCGTTGACCTTCCAAAGAGGTCGTCGGGATTGTAACTTTAGTCATATTGGGCGACCACAAGACATCTACGATCTCTTCGCTATCATCCCTTTGGAAGCGGGCCCCGTAGGCTTCAGAGCCTCGCGTAGCGATGAGGTCATCCAGATAGATTGCGCCTTGTTGCCGCGCCCCCGTGGTCGTATCTGGCTCATCATCAAGGATAATCGCTTCGATCTTAGCAGGAGGATCAAGCTTCTTATTCTGCTTCCCTTCAATGACGTTGCCATCTTCAACATCACCCGTAATGGGCTTCTCCAGGAGCTTCCAACCTTCAGAAGCCAAGCCAACGGTTCCCAGCACAAATTGCAACTTCTCACCTTGCGAATCCCGCAATTGCACCTTCACCTGGTGGCCACTTCCATCACCATAGACCCACAGCCCAAGCTGATAAGCATCGGCAGGAAGCGCAATGGGGGCGTTCTTGGCATCCAGCAGCATATACTCGTTTGCTGCCGAAGGGAAGGTATAACTCAACTTGACTGCCGGACTACCTTGCCGGCTTTGGGCCCTACTTGCCTCCGCTGTGCCACTCGCTGCCGTATTCTTATCCCACCAGATGGGCCACTTGCTGAGGGTAGAAGCATCCGCCAAGACTTCCTTTTGCCCCATTTCCATTAGACCTTTGGGGGTTGTCCCAGAAAGTTGCTCATTCAGCGTCTTGAAAGCGAGGTAAGCGGGCTTAGTCTGGCTATAATCCGTCCCGCCGCTTCCCAACTTGACAAGGCCATACTTATTGATCGGGCCTTCATCTTTGAGGAAGTACCAAATTACCTTCTCAACCCCAATGGAACGTTGCAGGACGGCCCCGCGAACAAGGTAGTTAGCCTGCTCTTCCTCGTTGAAAACCCGCTCGGTGCGGTCACTGGGCCCATTTGACCAGCCATATTCAGTCGCCCAGATTGGCTTATCGCCATACTTTTTCAGCAAGGTCTTGACCGTCTCGATCCCCGCCGTGACCGTTTCGGGCGGAGCGGGGTCCGTGTAAGGGTGCAGGGCTAGAATATCAAAGGCATTCCAGCCACCGCTTTCCGCAATCTTCTCTAAGAAACCTGCGGCAGGCTGCGGTGAGACCATCCCCGCTACGAGAACTTTGGCTGAAGGGTCAGCCGCTTTGATGGCCGCATAAGTTGCTTGGAGCAATTGGGTGTAAGCAGCGGGGTCAGGCTTATCCTGCCAATAGATTGCGTTGTCTGGCTCATTCCAAACTTCCCAGTGATGGATGCGGTCTTTGTAACGGTTGACAACCTGCGAGGCAAACTCAGCAAAGGCACTTGGCGTGGCGGGATAAAAGCCATCGGCAGGCTTGCCAGGCTCAACACCCCAAGCGGGAGTCGGCGCATTCAAAATCCCAATGATTTTGACCCCCGCCTTTGAATAGAGATCAACCATTGGGTCTTGGAACATCCAATCAAACGTATCACGAGTTGGCATCAAACGCTTCATTTGGAAGTCTTCGCGCACCCAGCCTGCACCCGCATTGATGACCAGATTGGCAGGCTCGCTGAGGCCTTCAGGGCCCCCTGTGTAGCGCGAAGCGATGTGAGAATTCACCCCAAAAGCCGAATCCCGCTGGGGCGTGACTTTTTGGGGAGCCGAGAGGGCCGGTTGCCCTAGAACTAGCAGAAAGACCAACAGACCGAAACCAACGAACTTTGGTGAACGACGGAACATAGCTGATATTCCCCTCTTAGTGAATTACGAAAGCCAAACTTGCCCTTCGCAAAGAACCGCCCTTTAGGTTTATGCGTGGCGGTGAGCCAACCTAGCCGATGAGTCGTGAACCGTTCCCCACAACCTGGGCTTGTATCTTTGCTTGTTGCTTGTTATACTAAGCCAAGCGTTGCAAGATTCATTCTAGCACCTTTAGACTATTCTGACAAAAACCGTTTACGCCGCATAATCGTAGAATGACAGAGGTTAGCACTATGCGCCGAATCGCCTCTTTTCTCGCGGGAGCCTACTTGATTTTAGCCCTGGCTGTCGGGGGCCTAAAGTTTTTGGGGCAACCTGGTTCATTGAACGAAATGCTCTCTTTTGGGCAACCTATCGTGGTCAAAGTTCTTTACAGTTCAGAAAAAAAGGCTTGGCTGGAAGCCGCTAATCAAAGGTTTGCCGCGACCAAACCAACTTATCAAGGGCGCTCCATCCAGGTTCAGTTAGTTGCCAGTGGTTCGCAAGAAATTGCGAATAGTGCAGCGGTGGAGCAACAAAAGCCTGTCGCTCTCAGCCCCGCGAGTTCCAGCCAACTGGCCGCTTTGCGGGCCGAATGGGCCAACCTAAGCCAGCCCGACCTCCTCGCAGGCGACCAGCCACCGTCCCTCGTCTTAACCCCGCTTGTGCTGGTCGGGTGGGAAGAACGGGCCAAAGTCTTATGGCCTAATGGCTCTGACCAGGATTTCTGGCCTCGCCTGCACGATCTGCTCACCGATAAGCAAGGTTGGCAGAAATTTGGCCAGCCAACTTGGGGCCTCGCTAAATTTGGCCAACCTTCCCCCAAAACTTCCAATAGCGGCCAACTATCTTTAGCCTTGTTAGCTTATGCTTATCACAATAAAAGCAATAATTTGACAAAGCAAGATGTTGCAAACCTCGGTTTTCAGACTTGGCTAGATGAAATAGAGCGTTCGGTAACCGAGTTTAGCGAAAATAGTGCCAATTTCATGGAGAATATTGTGCTTTTTGGGCCCAGTAAGTATGATTTTGTTTTAGTCTACGAAAACTTAGCGATTGAAAACATCAAAAAAGCCAAGCGGTGGGGCGGCATTCGGGTCTTTTATCCGCCAGCCTGTCTGTTCAGTGATAATCCTTTTGGGATTCTAGCCGCGCCGTGGGTTACACCCGCGCAACGCGAGGCGGCGCTGCTCTTTCGCACCTTTTTGCTCTCGCCTGAAATGCAAACTTTAGCCTTACAAGCTGGGTTTCGCCCTAGTGATCCTTTTCCTACACTAAATCTCGCGGATTCCCAAAGTCCTTTTACCCTTTTCGCTAAGGAAGGGTTGCAGAAAGACCTAAATCAGACTTTAGAGCAACCTTCGCCTGAAGTTTTGCAAGCTCTTACGGAACTTTGGCTTTCGGGAAACTATAAGAATCGCTGAGGATAGTTGAGTATAAACAATGAAAAAATTACTTAAAGCCATTTTCAAGCCACTCTTTCTGCTGGTTTTGCTTGCAGCAGGGATTACGGGCCTGACTAGCGCCCAATGGATGTTGCCCCTTGGGGTCGGAGTCTATTTCGTAAGTGTCATTTTGACTGTTTTAGACGATTCGGGGAAGAAGCAACCTTTGTTGACCATCCCGCTTTCGTCTGCTCCTGGGCCCAGTGCGGCGGGCCCGATTAGCCCAACGATTCAAGGCTTTCTCCAGCAGACCAAACAAGCGCAAAAAGAACTGGCTGCAATTACCCGCAGTTCTAAAGGAGGGCTTACCAAGCCTTTGCAATCGCTCAATGCCCAAGTGGGAATTCTAGCTAACCAAACTCAACTTTTAGCGCACAAAAGCCAGGCGGTTGAGCAACATCTAGCCCGGCAAGATTTCAGCCAGCTACCGCAGAAATTGGCTCAACTTGACCAGAAAATAGCGGCGGCCCGTGACCCCTACGCTTTACAACAACTGCAGAATAACCGCAAAGCTCTCGTTGAAACCCACCAAAAATGCAAGATCATGGAAAGTTGTCTTCTCCGCATCAGCGAGCAAATCCAAAATATCGCGGCCAACCTAGCCTCTCTTCAACTTGAAGCGCAGAAACTGACAAAAGTTTCCCTTGCCGAAGCAGAAGTTAGCAGCCAGAAAATAGTAGACCAACTCCAAGCTTTGAGTCTTGACCTCGAAGCCTTTAGGAACTTGATGGAAAAAACCTTAAAAGAAGCGGGCCTAGAAAAGTGAAACGCAAGAATTTGTGCCCCCAACGTTTATTGGGCATAATTTGCCGCTTTGAATTGGGTTTTTTACCATAATGCCTATTCTAATTGATGGCCACAATTTGATTGGCCAGTTGGACAAGCCAAACCTCGCGCAAAGCGACGACGAGGAGCAACTTGTCCTTTTGCTGCGCCGCTATGCCGCCCGCAAGCGAGGTCGCCAATTGACCGTGATCTTTGATCATGGAGTCTACGGACATCCCAAAACGTTGGATGGCTATGGGGTAAAATGCTACTTTGCGATCCCCCCCAAAGTTGCCGACGATGAATTGATTCGGCGACTTTGCAAAATTGCAAAGCCCCAACGAGGAGATTGGCAAGTTGTTACTTCAGATCGGGCGGTGGCTACGGTGGCCCAGAAATGCGGAATCGCCGTGATTTCGGCCCAAGCTTTTGCCAAGCGCTTGGGGGCAATGGATCAGGGCAGATTATCTTCAAAACAAGAGGATAAAGAGGAATGCCCTAAACTAAGTGTCACTGAAATCGAGGAATGGTTACGAATTTTCGGGGTTTCCCCAGACAAGGCGGGCAAAAAACCCTAGAAAGCTTTTTTCGCAGCGAGCTTACCGCAGGAAGGGAATGATGCCGTGAGGACAATGGTTAAAGAAGTTCCGGCTGAAAGAGCTAAACTTTCTTCTCCAGAACCTCGCGCAGAAAACGCCCCGTAAAGGATTTTTCCACTTGAATCACCTCTTCAGGCGTGCCCTGGGCCACAATTAGACCTCCGCCGTCGCCACCTTCGGGCCCCAAGTCAATCAGCCAATCGGCAGTTTTGATCACATCCAAATTGTGTTCAATCACGATTACCGTGTTTCCCGCCGTAACCAAACGATGCAAAACAGTGAGTAAATGTTGGATGTCAGCAAAATGTAGCCCAGTTGTCGGTTCATCCAAGATATAAAGCGTGCGGCCAGTAGCGACACGAGCTAATTCTTTGGCCAATTTAACGCGCTGGGCCTCACCCCCGCTTAAAGTTGTCCCTGGCTGCCCCAATTTGATATAATCCATCCCAACATCGTGCAAAGTTTGAAGGATTCGGCGGACTCTTGGCACATTTTCAAAAAACTCTAAACCTGTTTGCACGTCCATATCTAAGACATCAGCGATAGTTTTGCCTTTATATTTGACTTGCAACGTCTCTCGATTATAGCGTTTCCCCTTGCAAACATCGCAAAGCACCCAGACATCGGCCAAAAATTGCATATCAATGCGTTTTTCCCCATTGCCTTCGCAGGCTTCGCAGCGCCCGCCCTTCACATTGAACGAAAAGCGCCCCGCTTCGTAACCGCGCAATTTGGCTTCGGGCGTTTCTGCAAAAAGATTGCGGAGAATGTCAAAAAGCTTCACGTAAGTCGCAGGATTGCTGCGTGGGGTGCGCCCAATTGGTTGCTGATCAATGTTGATAACTTTATCTAAATGTTCAATCCCTAGAATTGCCCGATAAGGCCCAGGTCTTTCGTGGGAACGGTGCAATTTATTCGCTAAAGCAGGAAAGAGAGTCTCACTGATTAACGAAGATTTACCACTTCCACTTACACCTGTAATGGCAATAAAGCAACCAAGCGGAAACCGCACATCTATCTCGCGCAGATTATTCATTGCGGCCCCTTGAATTTCGAGGAAAGCACCTTTTGCTTTTCGCCGAATCGCTGGAATCGCAATAGATAACCGCCCACTTAGATAAGCCCCTGTTAAAGAATCGCTTTTCGCCACCACGCTGGGCGGCCCAGCCGCCACTATTTCGCCCCCTTTCACGCCCGCCCCGGGCCCAAAATCAATTAGCCAATCGGCCCTTTGCATCGTTTCCAAATCGTGTTCAACCACAATCAACGTATTGCCCAAATTACGCAAGCGCAAGAGCGAATTAAGCAATTTGCGATTATCGCGTTGATGCAAACCAATACTTGGCTCATCGAGAATGTAGGTTACGCCAACTAAACCACTGCCAATTTGCGAAGCCAAGCGAATTCGTTGTGCTTCGCCACCGCTTAATGTGGGTGCAGAACGTTCTAAAGTGAGATAATGCAGGCCAACATCGAGCAAAAACCCCAGTCTTTCCCGAATTTCCTTTAAGACTTCGCCCACAATCTCAAGCTGCGTTGCGGTTAAAGGGCTTTTCACCTTCTCAGTTTGGCCTGAAAGCTGCATGACCCAAGCGTAAGCATCGGTAATGTTAAGGTGACAAACCTCTTGGATATTCAGCTTATCCACCGTAACCGCCAGACTTTCGGGGCGCAATCGCGCATTGTGGCAATCTGGGCAAGGCCGCTCACTCATATAATTGGCGTATATCTCGCGCACATGATTACTTTCGGTTTGCGTATAGCGGCGCATAATTTCGCTGACTAACCCTTCCCAGGGGCGACAAAACTCACTCCGACTCCCAGTCTCACTTTCCCAATGGATTCGGATTTTTTCATTTCCGCTTCCAAAAACAATAATCTCGCGCTGATTTTCGGGTAAGTCTTGCCAGGGAGTATCTAAACTAAAATTATAGTGTTGGGAGATCGAAAGTAAAACGCGATAACCCCAAGAATCCCGTTTTTTATACAATTCGCCCCAATAAGCCACTGCGCCATTGTGCAAACTTAGGCTGGCATCGGGCACGAGCAAGGTCGGGTCGACCTGAAGTTGCACCCCAAGCCCACTGCATGTTGGGCAAGCGCCCTGCGGCGAATTGAACGAAAACATCTGGGGCGATAATTCAGGAAAAGAAATCTCGCATTTGGTACAGGTATTACTCTCGCTCATTAGCCATTCTTCAGTTTTCTCCTCCTGCTCTTTGGCCGAATCGGCACTAATACTAATCAAAACTTGGCCTTCGCCCACTCTCAAAGCCGTTTCAATGCTATCAGTCAGGCGCATTGTGAAATTTTCTTCATCTTCTTCGCTTTGTTGCGCTGCATTTTCTGCTTTAAGAGGAATTACTAGCCGATCAACAACGATCTCTATCGTATGTTTGAGCTTTTTGTTGAGCTTAATGGCTTGGCTTAATTCGTGAATTTGGCCGTCTACGCGCACGCGTGTAAAGCCTTCGGCGCGGGCTTCGGCAAAAACCTCGCGGTATTCGCCTTTGCGCTGCTGAACCAAAGGTGCTAAAAGCAAAAAGCGTGTGCCCGTAGGCAGGGTCAAAACCCGATTCACGATCTGCTCGGCAGTTTGGGCCCCCACTTCGCGCCCACATTTTGGGCAATGCGGCACACCGATTCGGGCAAAAAACAGCCGCAGATAATCATAGATTTCAGTGACCGTCCCCACCGTACTGCGCGGATTTTTACTAGCACTCTTCTGTTCAATCGCAATTGAAGGCGACAAACCCTCGATTGTATCAACTTTCGGCTTTTCCATTTGCCCTAAAAACTGCCGAGCATAGGAAGAAAGACTTTCAATATAGCGTCTTTGCCCTTCCGCATAGAGCGTATCAAAGGCCAGCGAGCTTTTCCCCGACCCCGATACCCCCGTGAGGACAACCAACTTATCGCGGGGCAACTCCACGTCAATTCCCTTGAGATTATGCTCGCGGGCCCCTTTAATCGTAATTTTATCTTTCGGCATTTTTACCCCTAGCTTTTACAGTAGACCAGTTCCCCGCTTGAAACGACCAGCGCATTATACACTTTTATTTTCTTTCTGTCTTCTGCGGGCCAGTTGCCCTTCGTTCAGTTGACTGGTAGAATAGCCGCGCAGCACGGAACTGCATCGCGCTGAGTGAGCTTGCCGAACTCAGCAAAGTGACAAATTCAATTAAGGAACTTAGTGAAATATGGCTTCTTTCTTCTCAAATCAGCGACAAAGTCTTTGGATTTTCCTTTTTTGCCTCACAATTCTAATTTCAGCTTGCACAAATGCCCCAGAAACTGAACCTCCTCCGCCCCCAATTATCGAAACGGTCTTAGTTGTTGCTTCGCCAACCTCGATTCCACCCTCGCCAACCCCACTTCCCCCATTTAGTACGTTGCATCCAATTTTGCAAGATGCGCGAGTTCGCCAAGCAATTGCCTATTGTACCAATCGTTCTCAACTGATTTCAGTAGTTTATCCTTTTCTTAATGAACAGCAAAAGCAAGCCCTTACTTTAGAGACCTTTTTGCCCCAGAGTCATTGGGCTTTTACCACGAGTAATGTTCTGACTTATACTTTTGACCCTGCGAAAGGGCAGCAACTTTTAACGGAAGCTGGCTGGAAACTTGAAGCACCAGCGAATGTGCGAAGTAAGGAGCAAGGAAGACCCCTTACGCTTCGATTCCTCACAACTATCGCGCCAATGCACCAAATGTGGGCTAAGGAATTTGAAAAGCAACTTTTAAGGAACTGTGGCCTTCTTTTATTGCCAACGCAAGCTCCAGCCGCTTGGATCTTTGGCAAAAAGACAGGTTTGGCCCAGCGTGATTTTGATTTAGCAACCTTAGCTTCAACTACTAATCCTAATCCTGAAACTGTTTTGCCCTATCACTGCGCTCAAATTCCATCTTCAGCGAACAATTGGCAGGGAACAAATTACATTGGTTGGTGTAAACCTCAATTTGAGCAGTTATTGCTTACGACCACGCTTACACTTGCTCAAAGTGAACGACAAGCCTATCTTAAACAGCTACAGCAAGAATTTAATCAGGAGATGATAAGTTTGCCGCTTTTCAGTCTTCTTGATTTAGTTGCAGTCTACAAAAACGTTGCAAACTTTAAGGTTGATCCTTCTGAAAACTTTGCGGCCAACGCTGCTGAATGGGTGCAAAAAGATGGGACAGAAGGAGTCGCGCTGGCTTTCAGTCAAGAGCCTGAGTCGCTCTTTCTGGGCGGTTTAGGGCTTCAGAATGCGCCAAACATTCGGCTGCGGGAGCCAAAAGAGACCGAATCTGGCGCAGCGAGCAAGAGCGCCTCAAGTCCAACGCCCGAAGCTGAAATTAGCTCTTTTGTTGAAACAGATGTTGTTTCGCGCACCATCGCAAATTTGCTTTCCTTGCGGGCCACTACGGTTTACAGCTATAATTACCAGCCCGCTGCGTTGCAAGATTTGCCGACGCTGGAGAATGGTGGCGCAAAATTAAATTCAGTTGAGGTTAAGGCTGGCACAAAGGTCTGGAATACTAAGGGTGAAGCAGTTGATTTGGCTCCTGGCGTGGAAGTTATTGATAATCAAGGGCGAAAAGTCAGCTTTCAAAAAGGTAAGCTCAAAATGAACCAATTGAAAGTGACCTTTGAATATACTAACGGGCTTAAATGGGAAGATGGCAAAGCGTTGAAAGAATCAGATTTTGCTTTAGGAGCTAAAGTCAGTTGCGCTTCTTATGCTGATTCAATGAGTTTGCAACTCTGTCAAGCCCGCCAAAGCGTTGTCATTACTGAGACCCCAACTCTTTCTGCCATTATCACCTATCTTCCTGGCGCAATTCAGCCCGCTTATCTCGCGGCGACCTTGCCCGCTTACCCCGCTCACTACCTTTTGGCCGACGGGCGCAGCCTAAACGAAGTTCATGTGGAAGAATGGCCTTTCTTAAATGAACTCAAGAAAAAACCTTTGAGTAATGGGCCTTTCAAACTATTAGAATGGCGAAAAGGCACGAGTATGACTTTTGAAGCCAATCCCTATTATTACAAAGGCTTGCCTAAAGTCAAGCGGATCGTGATTTTCTTCATTAAAGATAAGAATCAAGCGATAAATCAATTTCTTAAAGCTCAAGTAGATGTTTTAGGCGATCTCAACACAGCGGATAAGCAACAAATTGAAATGGTAATGAACGCGGCAGCGGCCAGTAATAGCTTTACGGTGCTGGCGACGGGCAGTTCGGTTTGGGAACATATTGATTTTAATCTCTATACGCGGTAGGCGAGCGGGCGGGCTAAACCCAGCTTCGTGTAGCAGAGCAGCCCGCACTGTGGTAAAATGAGAGCAATCCAAAAGGGCTCTGCGGCGGATGTTAGAAAGAATTTTTCGCTTTCTAACCTTTTTTAGGAGATGGCGATGGCGTTCACTAATTTTTCAACGCGAGACCTGGTCAGCTTGCCACCTGAATTTTTCACTCAAGTGGCCCCAGCGATCACGCTCCCGACAGAGCTAAAAGTAACTTTACATCTATTCTATCGGCTGAGTCAACAAACTGCTCGCCCCCGCCGCCTTAGCTGGGACGAATTGGCCACCGACCCGCTTTTGCGCCAGAGCCTGCAAGCTGTTTCTAAACTGCGGCCTTTTGAGGAGCTTTTGAGCGAAGGCTTGGAGGCGGCAGTGCGCCGCACAACTTTTTTACATCTGGCTCTGCCAGGCAATGGGCGGATTATCAATTGGTATTTAGCCCATACGGTGGCGAATCAGGCTTGGTTGGCGACGCAACAAAAAAACCCAGTCGCTTTAGCGCCGAATCCAACCCGGCCCGTCGAAAAGCCTTCTTTTCTAACTTTGTACGAACAAAACATCGGCCTGCTTACGCCGCTGCTCGTTGAGGAGTTGCGCGAAGCGGAAGCGCATTACCCGCCTGAATGGTTGAACGAAGCCGTTTTGGAAGCGAGTCGGGCGAATGCGCGTTCTTGGCGTTATATCCGCACTATTTTGGAAAGGTGGGCGACCAATGGCCGAAAATATGCACCGCATCGGGCCAACGGACTTTCAGCAGTGGAAGAATACACCCACGGGAAATACCGCAACCTCTTCAGTGGGGGAAGGGATAAGCCGACCTAAACTGCATTTTGAGCGCAATGCCGCTCTGTGCCAAAGATGCAAAGGCGCAGGCTATTATCTCTTAGATGTGCCTGTAAGTAGCCCGCAGTTTGGGGTTTTACAGCTTTGTGCCTGTAAAAGAAAAGAACAAAGTCAACGCCGAAGCGCCGAATTGCGCCAATTGAGTAATTTACAGGCTTTTGAAACTAAGACTTTTGCGACTTTTAATTTTCAAATTGCAGGAGTTGCCAAAGCTTTCAGTGCCGCGAAACAGTTTACCCAACAACCTGAAGGTTGGTTTATCTTAACAGGTGGGACGGGGAGCGGGAAAACGCATTTGGCCGCTGCGATTGCTCACGAGATTCTGAGCCAGGGCAAAGAAGTTTTGTTTACTGTGGTTCCTGATTTGCTAGATCACCTCCGCAGCACCTTTAGCCCTAGCAGTAGCATAACTTATGATAAGCGCTTTGACGCGATTCGGGAAATTTCGTTGCTGATTCTTGATGATCTCGGCACAGAGTATACAACCCCTTGGGCTTTGGAGAAACTTTACCAAATCATCAATCACCGTTATAATTATCAACTACCAACAGTGATTACGACAAACTGTCTGCCCGAAGAGCTTGATCAGCGGATTGTGTCGCGGATGTTTGATTATAAGGTGGCGCAAAGTTTTCTCCTCACGGCTCCCGATTATCGCTCACCTTTAACCGAACGGCTCGGCAAACGTAATCGTTGGTAGGTAAAAGGCAGGCTTGGTTTCAAGACTGAAGTCAGGCTGGAAGCCTGACCTACGGCTTCATCAGCGTAGAATAGGCAGCTTGCCTGTT
>DCSM01000170.1 GCA_002325605.1 Chloroflexaceae bacterium UBA1466 | reverse complement strand
TCAAGGTAACTTGGTCTGAAGGTCTACTTTTTAGCACCACAAGGGCTGCAAGGTCTTCAATCGAAGCTAAAGGTATGCCATTTAGCCGTGCAACTTCGCGCAGCGCCGCGACAAACTCTGGGACATTGGTAAACCGATCTTGCGGGTTTTTGGCCAAAGCTTTCAGTAAAATAGCATCCAGCCCCAATGGAAGGTCGCGTTTAAGCAGGCTTGGGGGCGCAGGAATGGTTTGGATGTGGGCAACAATCAGTTGCATAACCGTGCCCGTGAAGGGGACCCGCCCCGTCAGCAATTCATAAGCTACAATCCCTAAAGCGTAAAGGTCGCACCGGCCATCAAGGGGCCGGGTTTCAGCTTGTTCGGGAGCAAGGTATTCGGGTGTGCCAATGAAAGTTCCCGTCTGGGTCAATTTTTCAGTCTCTGGGCCGAGGATTCGTTGGGCAATGCCAAAATCGGTCAGCAAGACGCGGCCTTGCGAATCAAGCATTATGTTTTGCGGCTTGATGTCGCGGTGAATCGCTTTTTGGCTATGGGCATAGGCTAAAGCCTGGGCAATCGGCTCTAAAATCGTGATCACGTAGCCCAACCCCAAAGGGCCGTGTTGGTGAGCAAGCTCCGCGAGGGTGCAACCGTCAATTAGCTCCATTGCGATATAGCGAAATTGGTCTTGCTTGCCAATATCGTAAATCCTCACAATTGCAGGATGGTGCAAGTTGGCCACCAACACCGCTTCGCGCTCAAACCGCTGCACAAACTCCGAGTCGGCGTGCAGTTGCGGCACGAGAATCTTGAGGGCCACAGGGCGCTGGAGAAGGGTATCCGTCGCTCGATAGACCCAAGCCATCCCGCCCTGGCCAATTTTATCTTGAAGCAGATAGCGCCCAAACTGCTCACCGCCAAGCTCTTTCACCGCAAAGTTCCCTTTCTGGCTGCCATCAGGCTGCGAAAGTGGTTTTTTTCTTAGCCTAATGGTATAATTTACCTATGACGTGCTGATTGTACCACATTGCTCCCTGGCTTTCAAAGCAGGAGGCTTACCATTTTATGATCACTGAACGCCGTGACTAGGGCTATGGGAGGCTTGCCAACATGGAGGCTCTTGCTGCTCCAAAATTGACTTTCAAACGCGAGAACGGAATCTACCGCGAACTTGAGTGGAATAAGGATTTGATCACGGTTGGGCGGGATCGAGAAAATGACTTGATCATTGATCATCCCCAAGTTTCACGCCGCCATGCCCAATTTTTGCGCGATGATTCAGGCTTTGCGATTCGAGACCTCAAAAGCACAAATGGCACATTGCTTAATGGCGAAATTATCCAAGGGATGCGTGAACTGCATCATCAAGACAAAGTAACAATCGCTGATGCCTTGATCACCTTTCAAGATCCGCAGGAAACATTGCGCGGGCCATTGGCTGCTGAGGTTTTGCGGGCGATCCGCGAAGAGTTACGCATCGATTCACCAACCAAAACGGTTTTTATCTGCGGGCAACCGCTTGATCCTCCGCTTACGCTCAAGGAATTTCAGCTTTTAGATTTGCTCTATCAGCGCAAAGGCCAAGTTGTCAGCAAAGCTGAAATTGCTAAATTAGTTTGGGACTATGATGTTTTTGATTTTAATGCAATTGACGCACTAGTTTATCGGTTACGGCATCGAATTGAGCCAGGCCCAAACAAAAATAAACCGCGCTACTTGCTAACCCAGCGCGGCTTTGGCTATAAACTGGTTACAAACCCCGAAAACAACGCAGAACAGAAGAATAGCTGAGTTAGTAATGCACCAAAGCACCTTAACTGCCGCCCGCCAGCTGCGCGGTTCAATCGCTGTGCCAGGCGACAAATCAATCTCGCATCGGGCAATTTTGCTCAACGCGCTGGCGGAAGGCCAAGCGCGAATTAGTCATTTTCTGCAAGGGGCCGATTGTCTGCGGAGCATCGCCGCCGTGCGCGAATTGGGCGTAGAAATTCAAACCTCTGGCGACGAGGTCTGGGTCACAAGTCGCGGATTGGCGCATCTGCAAGAGCCAGGCGATGTCCTTGATTGTGGGAATAGCGGCACAACATTGCGCTTGCTGGCCGGCTTGCTGGCGGGCTTGCCGCTCTTCGCGGTCTTGACGGGCGATGCTTCCCTGCGTTCCCGTCCCCTGCGTCGCGTGGTGGAACCGCTTAGGCTTCTGGGGGGCCGCATTGATGGTCGCTCGCAAGGTGACCGGGCTCCGTTGGCCGTGCGGGGCTGGACCTTGCGGGGGGGTACTTATGCGCTCCCGATTGCCAGTGCCCAGGTCAAATCGGCCTTGTTGCTGGCGGGTTTGGGCGGGAGCGAACCTTTAACCCTGACGGGGCGCATTGACTCCCGCGACCACACGGAGCGGATGTTGTTGGCCATGGGGGCCGACCTTACTCAAACCTTAGAGGAGGTCACGCTCCGCCCTGTGCCCAATGGCCTGCAATCCCTTTCCTTACGTGTGCCTGGTGACCCTTCCTCGGCGGCTTTCTGGTGGGTTGCAGCGGCCATCCATCCTGATGCTGAATTGACAACCACAGGGGTTTGCCTTAACCCCACGCGCACGGGTGCGCTTGATGTTTTGCGCGAAATGGGCGCGGCCATAACCATCACCAATGAACATTCGGAAGGGAGTGAACCCGTTGGCGATGTAACGATTCGTTCGGCGACCTTACACGGGACCGAGATCAGCGGAGCTTTGATTCCTCGCCTGATCGACGAGATTCCAATTTTGGCCGTTGCTGCTGCTTGCGCTGAAGGTGAGACCCTTATCCGTGATGCTCAGGAGTTACGGGTCAAAGAGACGGATCGGATTGCGACGGTAGTTTCAGGGCTCAATGCGCTAGGAGTACGGGCCAAACCGACGAACGACGGGATGCGAATTGTGGGGCTTTCTCCCCAAAGCTCGCTTCAAGGAACCCAATTGCCCAGCCACGGAGATCACCGGCTGGCGATGGCCTGGGCGATTGCGGCGCTTGTGGCGCGAGGGGAAACAACGATTACCGAGGCGGATGCGGTAGCCATTAGTTATCCGACCTTTTGGGAAACGCTCGAAACAATTAGACACAGATAGGAGTTCGATTTGAAAATCTTAGTTACGGGCGGAGCAGGCTATATTGGAAGTGTTACGACAGCAGAATTAGTGCAAGCAGGGCACGAAGTTGTTGTTTTTGATAATCTCTATCAAGGACATCGCCAAGCTGTCCATCCTGACGCAACATTTGTCCTGGGCGATCTTGCTGATAAGGCAGCTTTAGCCCAGCTTTTCACGAATCATCGAGAATTTGAAGGGATTATAAATTTCGCCTCCTATACGTTAGTCGGTGAAAGCATCCAGAATCCGCTGAAATATCTGTGTGGGAACTTGGTTAATACAGCAAACCTTTTGGAAGCGGCTGTTTCGCATGGAGTAAAGCGGTTTATCTTCTCTTCCACCGCCAATTTGTTTGATGCCCCAGCGCGAATTCCGATTGATGAACAAGAACTCATTAAACCTGGTTCACCTTACGGTGAATCAAAGTTTTTCATTGAGCGGCTCTTGCATTGGTTTGAAAAACTCTACGGTCTGCGCTCCATTTGCCTGCGCTACTTCAATGCGGCGGGTGCAACCCCAACGTTGGGCGAAGATCACAGCCCCGAAACCCACCTTATTCCGCTCGTTCTTCAAGTTGCTTTAGGTCAACGCGACCAAATCACGGTTTTTGGCCATGATTACCCCACGCATGATGGTACTTGCATTCGGGATTACATTCACATTGTTGATCTGGCCCAAGCGCATATTCTGGCCCTTCAAGCCGTGGATGAGCTTGGGAGTCAGAAGTATAATCTGGGGAATGGGTTGGGCTTTACAGTCTTGGAAGTTCTTGAAATGGCTCGCCAAATCACGAAGCATCCGATTCCAGCGGTTGCGGGCCCCAGGCGGCCTGGCGACCCAGCTGTGCTTTTGGCTTCCACGGAAGCTATCCGCCGTGACCTTGGTTGGCAACCGCGTTCCCCTGATCTGGCGACCATTGTTGGCACTGCGTGGGCCTGGCATAAGACGCACCCCCACGGCTACGCTGAATAAGCCTTAGATCGGGGAACAGGCTAACCAATGGTCAACATACCACGGCGAATTGGAAATTATGAACTAGAATCTGAAACGGGGCAAGGCGGAACCAGCCAGGTTTGGCTGGCCCGCCACGCCTATTTGGAGCAACGCCAGGTAGCCATCAAAATTTTATTGGCCCAAGATCGGGATACGATTCAGCGCTTTACCCGCGAAGCCAATCTTACCAGTCGTTTACAACACCCCAATATTGTGCAAGTCTATGATCATGGCTTTTATGATCCTTTTTATTGCACAATTTTGGAATATGTCAATGGTGGTTCCTTACAACAAGTCATCCAGAATGAGGGCCAATTAGCGCTTGACGAGGCCCTCAACACCTTCAAACAAATTGCCTCGGCCTTGGATTATGCTCATAGCTTCGATATTGTTCACCGTGATGTTTCGCCTGGCAACATTCTCTTTGAAAGAGCGACTGGGCGGGCCCTCCTGACCGATTTTGGCATTGCCCGCGAGCCAAGTCAATCGATGACTTCGGTCTACACTATTATGGGAACCCCAGGTTACTGGTCGCCCGAACATACCCGTTCGGCTACCGAGGTTACGCCCCTTTCCGACATCTATAGCCTGGGAGTCGTTCTCTACGTCATGCTTTGTGGCGCTTTGCCCTGGGACGAAATCCCTGGCCCGCCTCAAAATAACTTTGGCCCCCCGCTGCCCCTGCGTCAACGGGGCCTCCGCAATTTACCCAAAGAAGTTGATCGCGTCTTTCAAGTTCTGCTCTCTACTGACCCCGCTAAACGCTTCCCCACGGCCCAAGCGGCGGTCAACGAATTAGAGCGCATTTTGCTGCGCCACCAAGCGGTTACGCAACAAAAGTTTCGCCCCCCGCAGCTGCTTGGGGAAGGGAGCCATTCGTGGGTCGAACCGGCTGCTTCGCTTCCGCTTGATCCGCCTCCTGCAACAGAGGATGAGAACGAGCAAAGTATCATTGAAAGCGTCTTAGGGCCGGACTTGATTCGGGCCCCCATTGTCCAAGCGGAAGAGCAAGCCAAGCGGTTGTATCAACCTGGAGTGGTTGCCAAATTGCTGAACCAGTGGGCAAAGCAGAGCTTCTGGCGCAAACAGCTTTTAGGGCGTTTGGCTAAATTGCACATGCTCCGTAGTTACCATCTCTACTTCTATCGCCTCCGGGTGGTCTATGAAATCCGAGAAGCACCGCAGCTGCTTGAGGAGCCAGATCATAAGAAGGAGCTTTTTCCCTTAGAGCCAGAACTTACGCCTTGGGATGTCGAACTTCCCCCCCTTGAAACCTTTGAGGACAACCCTGGCAACCAAGAGTATCTTCCTGGTTCAGCCTATATTTGTACTTGTCCCAGTTGCAATGGGAAGGGGAAAGTAATTTGCCCCGAATGCGAAGGGCAACAACGGGTCTATGTTACGCCTGAAGAATTGGCGGATTCGACTTATGCTTCTTCCCTTCCTGAATGGCTATGGGCCAAAGCCCAGGAGGTTTTCCCAAAGTTGAAGGGGGCCAAGGATGCTGCCCCCGCCCTGGAGCATGAAGGGCCGTTCGAGCAACTAGACCAAAACGACCTGCTCTATGTTTCTTGTCCCGCTTGCGAAGGAAGGGGGGGGCATCCTTGCGAACGGTGTCAAGGAATCGGGCGACTAGTGCAACACAAGGCTTTTTATTGGCAGCGAATCGTAGATAACTTTGAAGTTCACGACGAGCTTTCTCCGCTGGTCAATGAAGCTTGGTTGCGGAAAAATTGTGACCTTCAGCCGATCTATTGTGAGCAAGCCAAGGGGCCCTTTCGTCCTGAATGGTCCCGCATTCGCCAGTTGCGGCGGTTGATTCAGCAAGCTCAAGCTGAGACCGATGATGAAGTGCAAGTTGCCCTCAGCGAAGTAACAATCTTCTTCCTCCCCGTAACGGACATCTTCTTCGACCTGGGAACCACAGAAGAACCCAGCGAAGCTGAACTTTATCGCGTTTCAATCTATGGGTTTGAAAACCTTATCCCTTCGGACTGGCGGTTTCTGAATTGGGAACGAGTGATGCTCCTTTGCTTCAGCTTTTTCCTCCTCGCTCTTTTGGGGGTTTTCGGGTTGGTAAATTGGCTCTTTCCCTGCTAAGGTGGTACAATTTAAGTAGCAGATTGAGAAAATAAGATGCTCCTGGTCATAGATATAGGCAATACAAATATCAAACTTGGGGTTTATCAGGCCGCGCAATTGGTGAATCATTGGCGTTTAGAGACAAGTCGCTTCAGGTTGGCCGATGAATATGCGGTTTTGATCAATAATCTGTTTATGATGGCTGGTTTAGATCGCAAAGCAATCAATGGCTGTGTGATTTCCTGTGTCGTTCCGCCGCTCATTAGTCAATTTTATGAATTGATTCAGCGTTATCTTGCGGTTGAGCCAATTATCGTTAGTGCCAATATCCAAACGGGCCTTCATTATGCCGTCGAAACCCCACAAGAACTCGGTTCAGATCGCATTGCAAATAGCGTAGCCGCGCATAAACAAGCTAATGGCGCTGTGATTGCGATTGCTTTTGGCACGGCTACCGCTTTTGATGTCCTTACTGCTGAAGGAATTTACGTTGGGGGCGCAATTGCGCCTGGAATTGGAATTAGCGCGGAAGCTCTTTTTCGCACGGCGGCCAAGCTTTATCAGGTTGAATTGGTGCGCCCCGCGCAGGTTATCGGCAAAAATACGGTTCATTACATGCAATCGGGCTTAATTTTGGGCTATACGGGTTTAGTTGAGGGTTTAGTAATGCGTATTCAGCAGGAATTGGGGCAGACCTGCACGGTCATCGCTACGGGCGGGTTGGCGGATGTTATTGCCCGCGAAACGAAAGCGATTACGAAGGTAGAACCTTTCTTGACCCTGGAAGGTCTCCGCTTGATCTATGAAATGAACAAGAAGGTTTGAAGTAAGCCTCCTTCAAATCATTCCTTTAGGCAAGCTCAGGGAACGCTATCGACTTCCCTCTTTTTGTGAGGAAAAGATATGCTGCAACTTTCTTTCATCTATCCCGCTGCGCTCTGGCTGTTGCTATTGCTCTTTCTGCTCTGGGCCTTCACCCTAGCTCTACCTCGGCGCGTCCCCCCTGGGCGTTTCTGGAGTAGCTTAGGCCTCCGGACCTTCTTACTCTTAGCCTTAATTTTCAGCTTGGCGGGAACCCAACTTGTGGCCAAAGTCGAGAAGCTCACCACGGTTTTCCTCCTTGATAGTAGTGATTCCATTCCCGCTTCCACGCGCAGCCAAGCCGAGACCTTCATTCAAGAAGCTCTGAAGGGAATGCCGGAAGATGATCAAGCAGCGCTTGTGATCTTTGGGGAAAATGCGCTGGTCGAGCGGATTCCCAGCCCAAATAAAGGGTTAGGGCAACTTACTTCTGTCCCTATCGCTTCCCGTACCAACCTTCAAGCGGCCTTGCAACTTGGGTTGGCCCTTTTTCCCGCCGATGCTCAAAAGCGCTTGATCTTACTGAGCGACGGGGGGGAAAATAGTGGGCACGCGCTGGAAGCTGCGCGGCTCGCGGCAGCACGAAATGTACCGCTTGAGATAGTTGATCTGACCAGCAAAGATGCGAATACTGAAGCTTTACTTGCCAGTTTGAAAGCTCCCAATCGGGCGCGAGATGGGCAAGAGATAGAGCTTTTGGCGACGGTAGAAAGTACGCTCCCTCAGAAGGCCCGGCTGAAAGTTTTTGCCGACCAAGAGCTTGTTTCAGATCAAGAAGTAGCGCTCGAAAGTGGAAGTAAGACCTTTCGGGTGAAGGTCAAGGCTGAAGGTCAAGGTTTTCAGCGTTATCGGGCCCAAATTGAACCCCAAAATGATAATCGGGTTCAAAACAACGAAGCGGCTGCTTTGGTGCAAGTAGAAGGGCCACCGCGAGTCTTGTTGCTAGAGGGAAAACCAGAAGAAGCCCGTAATTTGCAGGAAGCTCTCAAGGCCACCAACATTCTAGCAGAAGTTTCTCCCGCCGCCAATGCTCCCACCGACCTTACGGGCCTAAGTGCCTACGAAGCTGTGATCTTAGTGAACGTTCCTGCCCGTGACCTTCCCTCCAAATTTTTGACAACTCTTCCCGCTTACGTGCGGGATTTAGGCAAAGGTTTCATCATGATTGGCGGAGGAGATAGCTTTGGGGTCGGAGGGTATGGCCACACGCCGATTGAAGATGCTCTTCCTATCTACATGGATGTCCGCAATCGGCAAGAACGGCCTAACCTTGCGCTAGTTTTTGTCATTGACAAATCGGGAAGTATGGATGCTTGTCATTGTGCAGGCTCGACGGTAGGAACTTCAAGCCTCGCGGGGGTTGTCAAAATTGACCTTGCGAAGGAAGCTGTGATTCAAGCTTCTGCGCTCTTGGGGGAACGGGATACGTTGGGGGTTGTTGCCTTTGATAGTAGTGCCCATTGGGTGCTACCCGCCAAGCGGGGAGCTAAAGCCAACGAGGTAGAGGATGCGATTTCCAATGTCAAGCCGCAGGGCAATACCAACATCCGCGCAGGGCTTTTAGGGGCCGAAGAAGCTTTGCTTAAAACCGATGCACGGGTCAAACACGCGCTTCTGCTCACCGACGGTTGGGGCGGTGGGGGCGATAACCTTGACCTTGCTCAGAAGTTGCGCGATGAAGGGATTACGCTTTCGGTGGTCGCTGCGGGGAGCGGTTCAGCGAAGCAACTTGAAAGTCTTGCTGAGACAGGCGGGGGCCGTTATTATCCCGCCGAAGATATGCGTGAAGTACCAGAGATTTTTCTCCGCGAGACGCTTATGGCCGCAGGAAACTATATCATTGAAAACCCCTTCACACCTCTGCTGGCCTCAAGTAGCCCAATTCTCAATGGGTTTGAAGCAGGTTTCCCTTCCCTCTACGGTTACAATGGAAGTACGCTCAAAGAAACTGCTCAGAAGGTCTTGGCAACGGATGATACTTCGCCTTTGTTAGCGCAATGGAACTATGGTTTGGGGCGTAGTATTGCTTGGACAAGCGACGCTAAAGGGAAGTGGGCTAAAGATTGGGTACGGTGGGCTGGATTTCCCCGTTTCGTCGCGCAGATGGTAGGGTGGGTTTTGCCCACCCAAGGGGAAAAAGGGATTACTTCTGACCTTCAGGTGGAAGGTTCACAGACCGTCATCGCCGCCACGGTGCTAGATGCTGCGGGAAAGCCCCTTGACAATTTGCAACTCAATGCTTCCCTTATAGATAATCGCCAGGGAGATGCTAAGACCTTGCAAGAAGTTTCTCTGACGCAAGTCGCGCCTGGCGAATACCGGACAAGGATCCCCAGCCCAGCCCCAGGGAGCTACTTAGTGCAATTGCAAGGGCAGCAGAAGGGGAAGGTTGTAATTCAAGATCTGGCGGGGTTGGTTGTCCCCTACTCTTCAGAGTACCGCCAAAATCAGAGCAACCCTGCTTTACTTGCCGAACTGGCCCGTTTAACAAAAGGTCGTGTGTTGACCAAACCTGCTGAGGCCTTTGCTCATAACTTGGCCGCAGTTACGCAGGCTCAGGAGATCGGTCTCCCGCTCCTTATTTTGGCCTTACTTCTCTTTCCCTTTGACATTGCCATCAGACGGTTACTCTTTCGCCACCGTGATTTTGCTGAGGCCCAAGCTTGGTTTCAGGCTCATCTCCCGCACCGCCTGGCCACCGTTCCCGCTGCTCCAGACCCGACCTTGGCTCGGTTAGCGCAAGCGAAGCAACGGGCTACTTCTCCCTCAAAGAAGCCTAAGCTTGCTCCCAAAGCTGAGGATGTAGTTACTTCTCCCCAACCTTCTGTTCCTACACCCCAGCCAAAGGTAACTGAGCCTAAAGCAGCCCCTTCGACAACCGACCTTGACCCCTTAGCGCGATTACGGGAAGCTAAGGAACGGGCCCGCCGCCGCGCTCGTGGGGAAGAATGAATTTAATGGAAAGGAAGACCACTATGAATCGCACACCATTAGCTTTGCTTCTTTGCCTTACTTTGGCTCTGGGAGCTTGTGGAGCCAAAGGAGCAAGGGAAGAAGCTTTTGTTCCACAAGCTGTTGATACATCAAACCAAGGATTGACCAAAGGCATAGCAAAACAAGAGCTAATCGGATTTATCAAGGATAATCAATCTCGCCAGTTGCCTGCCAATGCGAAGGTTTTCTTAGCGCAACCTATGGCCCGTCTGATTATCAAAAACGCCAGCCTCTCCCTTCAAGTTGAGAATGTTCACACTGCGGAGGTCAATATCCGCAACTTGGTCAACCAAATGGGAGGGTACATCGTGCAATCTTCAAATAATGGGAGTGACGAAGCAACGGCGACCACGATGATCTCCTTCCGCGTTCCCGCCGATAAGTTTGACGTTGTCTTAGAAGAATTACAGAAGTTAGCGAAGAAGGTCTATTCTCGGAATGTCTCTGGGGAAGATGTGACGGAGGAATTTGTGGATTTGGAAGCGCAGTTGAAAAACTTGGAATCAACCCGTTCCCGCTTACAAACCTTGCTTGATAAGACTGATAAGGTCAGCGATGCTTTGGAAGTAAGCAAAGCTTTGACGGATATTCAGGGGCAAATTGAGCAGAAGCTGGGACGCAAGAAGTTCTTAGAGCAAAGCGCCGCGCTCTCTAAAATTGATGTCAACCTTTCCCCCGTCCCAATCACCCCCGTCATTCCCTCTGAAACCTGGGAACCTTTGCAAATTGTTCGGGGAGCTTTGCGGGATTTACTAGGGTTTGGGCAAGGGTTGATCAATCTAATAATCCTCATCGTCGTCTGGATTCCCGTTTGGTTGCCTTTAGGCTTCCTAATCCGCTGGGGATGGCCAAAGGTGTGGCCCCGCTTGAAAGCTCAAGGCAAGAAGCGTTCATTCTAAGTTCTACCTTTCGCTATTTAGGGGGGGAGGGCAAGATTGGCTTTCGATCTTGCCCTTTCCCTATTTTAATGAGGAAGGTTCATGTTGCAAAAGATTTTGATGATTGCGCCCACAAGTTTTTTTGCTGACTATGGTTGTCATGTCCGCATTTGGGAAGAGATGCGGGCCCTTCAAAGGTTGGGGCATCAACTTGTGCTTACGACTTATCACAACGGTGATGATCTGCCAGGCCTTGAGATTCGCCGTTCTTGGGATTTGCCCTGGCTTAAACGCACAATGGTCGGCTCCTCCCGTCACAAAATCTATTTGGATTTAGCCCTTTCATGGCGGACCTTGCGCGTAGCTTTAGCTTGGCAGCCGACCATCATTCACGCGCATCTGCATGAAGGGGCCTTAATCGGCGCAGTTCTCAAGCGGCTCCTGCGAATCCCTTTGATCTTTGACTATCAGGGAAGTATGACCAGCGAGATGTTGGATCACAGTTTTCTCAAACCGCATAGCCCCTTCTACCTTCCTTTGGTTACTTTAGAGCAGAAGGTCAATCAGCAAGCCGATGCTTTGATAACTTCGACGCATAATGCAGCCTACCTTCTGCGCCAAGCGGGAACGGTAAAGCCCCACCGTTTGCACACGATTCTTGATTGTGTAGATACAGACCGTTTTCGCCCCTTTGACGGTTCAGCAGCTTGGGAAGCCCAACGCCAGAAGTTACGGGCCGCATTAGGCATCCCCGAAGGGCGCAAGATTGTGGTCTATCTTGGGCTACTTGCCCCTTATCAGGGGACAAATATCCTTCTGCAAGCGGCCCAAATCCTTACTTCTCGTCTTCCCGCAGTTCACTTTTTGATTATGGGCTATCCTGACCCCGTCAGTTATCAGAAGTATGCTGCGTCATTGGGAATTAGCGATAAAGTAACCTTACCTGGGCGCATCTTCTACCGTGATGCTCATGCTTACCTTGCTTTAGGGGATGTGGCGGTTGCCCCCAAAATGAGTATGACTGAAGGGAGCGGGAAAATCAGCAATTATATGGCGATGGGGCTTCCCGTCGTGACCTTTGAGACCCCCGTGAGCCGCGAAATTCTTGGCGATCTTGGCCTTTATGCCCCTTTGGGGAATGCTTCGGCGCTCGCCGAGCAGCTGGCCTTGGCGCTAGAAAATCAAAGTTTGGCCCAGCATTTGGGGGAAGGAGGAAGGTCTCGCGCTCGCAGCGCCTTTTCGTGGGAACGGGCCGCCCAGCAGTTTGAGGCTATTTATCAAACCGTTTGAGCAAAGGTCTAGCGGCTAGAGAAATTTGCGCTTTCGCGGTTTTAGTGCTAAGATAAGAATTGTAAATTTGCACCGCACAGGCCTGAGCTATTGAAATAGCGTTACGAGTTTAGTTTTCTCAACAATCGGTTTGCAAATCACACCGCACAGCCTAGGGCTATTGAAATTAACTCTTCGCAAAGACCTTTGCAGTTTTGAAAGCCGCAAAGGTCTTTCTGTTTTCAAAATTGCTGAATTTGTTGCTTTTGGGAATTCAAAAGGTCTTTTTGCGCCTAAAAAGAGGGAAAAATGCGAAGCCCAACTTTAATGCTTCAAGGTACAATGTCTTCCGTAGGAAAAAGTCTGCTTGTAGCAGCATTTTGTCGGCTTTTCAAAGCGGCGGGCTTGCGAGTTGCGCCTTTCAAAGCCCAAAATATGGCGCTCAATTCTTATGCTACGCACGACGGCTTTGAAGTTGGGCGGGCGCAAGCGATGCAAGCGGCGGCAGCGGGAATCGAGGTTACAGCGGCGATGAATCCTGTGCTAATCAAGCCTGAAGCCGATTCTTTTGCCCAAATTATCGTTATGGGCAAGCCTTGGGCTCGTTTACCTGCTCACGCTTACTATCAAAAGCGCAATGAACTTTGGGGAATTGTTACTAATGCCTTAGATTCGCTGCGCGAAACGTATGATTTAGTGGTGATTGAAGGTGCAGGCAGTCCTGTCGAATTGAATTTGCGCCAAAACGACATTGTCAATATGGCCGTAGCCAATTATGCCGATTCGCCTGTGCTTTTGGTCGGCGATATAGATCGGGGCGGGATTTTCGCGCAGCTTTTGGGAACCTTAATGCTTTTGGAAGAAAAAGAGCGCGTGCGGGGCTTTTTAGTCAATAAGTTTCGGGGAGATCGCAATCTTTTTACTGAAGGAATCAACATTTTAGAGGAAAAAGGAAAGATTCCTGTCTTAGGTGTTATTCCTTTTATCCGTAATCTGCGCTTGCCTGATGAGGATTCAGTTGCTTTAGATGATTTGCAACCCCAACCAAACCTAAATAAAGCCAATTTAGAGCTTGCGGTGATTCGTTTACCTCATCTGAGCAATTTTGACGATTTTGATGCGCTGCGGGCTGAATCAAATGTTTTTGTCAGTTTTGTGGAATCTGCTAAAGAGCTTGATTCTGCCGATTTAATCATTTTACCTGGCACAAAAACGACGATTGCTGATTTGAGATTTCTGCGCGAGCGTGGTTTAGCCAGCCGAATCATTGCTTTAGCCCAAGAAGGCAGACCGATTCTGGGGATTTGCGGCGGCTATCAGATCTTAGGTAAAATGATTTTTGATCCCAATGAGGTAGAATCAGCCGAAAAAGAAGTGCAAGGTTTGGGCTTATTACCTGTTAGTACAACTTTTGTAGCAGAAAAGCAAACGTTGCGCTCGCAGGGAAAAGTCTTTGCAAAGCAAGGCTTGTTTGCGAATGCCCAAAATCTGCCTGTGGCGGGCTACGAAATTCATTCAGGCTACACGAATTTTGTTGGCGCGGGCCAACCGCTCCTTCAAGTCACGCGCCGAGGCGAAACTTCTGTCAACGAAAGCGACGGAGCTATAGCTCCAAACGGTTGGATTGCGGGAACTTACTTCCACGGCCTTTTTGAAAACGATGAATTACGTCATCAGCTACTTCAAAATGTTGCTAATCTAAGAGGAAAGGTTTGGGAAAGTAAGTCAACAACTTTTGATCGGGAAGAAAGCTACACTTATCTCGCTGAAACGGTGCGCCAGCACCTTGATTGGGAAAAAGTTTGGCAACTGGTACATGGTTTTTAAGGCAAAGAAGGGAGTATTTCTTTTATGGCCACATGTATCGTAGAGATTGTTGGCGGTGAAACTTATCGCTATTACCCCCTTGGGGAGTATGTCGTGCGAGCCGAAGGGGTTTGTGGAGGTCGCCCTACCTTCAAATACACACGGATTGAAATTACAGGAACATTGGAACGTTTAGCAATGGGCGAAAATCTTGAATCTCTTGTCAAAGGTTATCGAGGACGGGTTTCAGTTGAAGCTATTTCTGAGGCATTTCGGTTGGTAACAACACATTTTCTTAATTCCCTCCCAACACTGGAAGTAGCTAAATGATTGTCTTGGATGAACAACTTACGGGAAGGAATGTTGAGTACGAAATCGCACAGTGGTATAGAGGAAGAGTTTGTTTCATTACAGACTTACGGACTCAAACTGTGATAAAAGATGATGCTATTCCCGAAATCATCTGTCAACATAAGCAATCAACTTTTGTTACGATCAATGAAAGCGATTTCTGGAAGAAAGTGGCAATAGATGCTCGCTTTTGTGTTGTTTGCTTTGTTCTAGCTGACTCTCGCGTTGCTGAAATACCCCAAAAGCTGCGTGATTTGTTCAGTCAGCCCTTTTTTCGGACAAAAGCTCAAAGAATGGGAAAAGTTATTCGGCTCAGTGACCAGGATGTACGTTTCTACAAATTTAATCAAAGAGAGATAAAGGTTATTTGAGAGAAGGAAAGAGGCCCTCTGAATTCCTAAAATTCAAAGGGCTTTAGTCAACAACTTGGCCCCTCAAGCGGGGCAAAAGATGGTATCATGGGTAAAGTTAGAATTCTATATCAAATTTGAAGAGGAGCCTCTTTTTTATGAATCAACCCGCACTTATTCTCATTCTCGGTGGAGCAAGGAGCGGCAAAAGTAGTTTTGCTGAAAAATTAGCTGCTTCCTATCACCAAGATGTCCTTTTTATTGCTACCGCCGAAGCGCGAGATGCTGAAATGGCGGCGCGAATCGCCAAACATCAGGCAGACCGCCCCGTTGCTTGGCAAACTTTGGAAGAACCTTGCGCGATTGCCCAAGCGTTGCAGCAGCTTTCACCTCCGCCAATTATCATTTTGGATTGCGTTAATTTGTGGGTCACCAATTTATTGCTGAAATACGAGACCGAAGAAAAGGCTTTTGCTGAATTAAATGCGCTTTTCGCTTGGTTTCAAACTCACCAAAGCACTTTGATTCTGGTTTCCAATGAAGTTGGCTTAGGAATTGTGCCCGTCGACCAGCTTAGTCGGACTTTTCGAGATTGGCTGGGCACTTTTAATCAACAAATTGCGGCCCAAGCTACGGAAGTCTATTTGATGGTTGCAGGTTTACCATTGGAAATCAAACGACTTGCTACAAAGTGTTAAAAAAGGCCGCCGAGCGCGTTTTCAAGAATAGGCCTGAGATCTTTTCTGATTTTGGGCTTGACCTTGAGCAAAATCTTGAAAAATGGAAAGATGGTATGGCAGAGTTTTATCCTCTATTGCTTGAGCGCGAATTAGTTTATCGGATGTGGGGCGGGCAACGGATTGCGACTTGGCTTCAAAGCCCGCAACCTTACCCCACCCACATCGGCGAAACGTGGGAAGTTTTTGACACCAATCGGATTCGCAACGGAGCTTTGGCGGGGCAGACTTTGGCTGAAGCCACGCGCCATTATGGAGCCCAATTGATCGGCACGCGAGCTTTTGAGCGCTATGGCGCGGATTTTCCCCTGCTGATCAAATTCATTGATGCGAATGAAAAGCTGTCGCTCCAGGTGCATCCCGATGATACTTACGCCCACCAGTACGAAGCGGCGACGGGCTTTCACGGCAAAACGGAAGCCTGGTATCTGCTCGATGCGGCCCCCAATGCGACCATTATTTCGGGGCTGAAAGAGCCAATGGAGCCTTACAGTTTTTTGGCCGCGGTGAATCAACACAGCTTGGAAAACCTTGTCCAGTCGGTGGCGGTCCAAACGGGCGATCTGATTTTCACCCCCCCAGGAACGCTTCATGCGATCAATGAGGGCCTTTTGATCTTCGAAGTTCAGCAAAAATCAGACCTTACTTATCGAGTTTATGATTATGGGCGCAGAGATCCTGCTACAGGCCAGCTTAGAAAATTACATTTGGGCAAAGCCTTAGCGGTTTTGAATTATAAGTCTCCGTTTAACCCGAAAACAACGCCTTTGGCGCTGGAGCCAGATCAGCAACGAATGTTGCTCGTGGCTTGCGAACATTTTGCGCTGGAGCTTTGGGTGCTTTCCCAAAAGCGTGGTTTGTTTACCAACCCGGCCAGTTTGATGATCTTAACCCTGATTGAAGGGGAATTGCAATTGGCTTGGGGCAATGAAAGTCTGACCCTCCAGCATGGCGATTCAGTGGTTTTGCCTGCGATGTTAGGTGTTTATCATCTCGCACCGCTTACAGCAACTTGCCGCTTCTTACGGGTCTATATCCCTGATTTAGAGCGTGGCTTTGTAACGATGCTCCAGCGCCAAGGCGTAAGTCAAGAAGAAATTTCGCGGGTTGTTTTTCATTCAACGCCGCTTGAATCCAGATAATGGGGCAACAAAATCTTTTGCGCCAGCGTAGTATGCAAGGCAGGCGTAGCCAAAACCCTCTTTCACGCTAATGAAAGGAATCGAGAGTATGGTATTTGAAGCATTCCAGCAGATCAAGGAAAAGATTGAGGCGCTCCAGGGACAGGTTGCTCAAAGCCCAACGGCAGCGGCAGGAGATTCAACGGGGCTATCTGAGGAACAAAAGGCTCAGATTCAGCAGACAATCACGACCCTCGGCGATCAATTGACGGCCAAAAACGCAGAAGCCGAGGACTTACGGGCTAAACTTGCTGAAGCAGAGAATGTCCAGGCTGAAATCGCACAGGCCCAAGCTCGAATCGCTGAATTACAGCAGCAAATCGCAAATTTCCGTGGTTAAGGCAACTAGAAAGGAAGACTCAAGATGGCCGATGTAAGCTCTGAAATTCAGCAGATTCGGGAGAATATAGGCGCGATTCAGCAAGCATTAGGAGCGCGAGTTACCGAAGTCGCGGCTTTGCGCCAGCAAGTCGAGGCAACTCAAAATGCACGAGGAGAACTGGAGCAATTGCGGAGTCAAATTGGGCAACTGGAGCAAGAATTGGCCCAGGCCCGCACGCGCTGGGTGCGGCAGGAAGGTGGCCAGGAACTCAATCGGCGCGAGGCCCCAGGGCTTGGCTCGAAAGTTTTGGACACTTTTGCGATTGGAACCCAAGTAACGCTTTGGGAAGGCCCGCGCCCCGCCGATGGCTTCACGTGGTGGCGCGTGCAGGCCAACGATGGCCGCGAAGGTTGGGTGGCCGGCGAGGAATTGGGCCCTACGCCTTCTTAGAATTTTTGTTGCCCTAAAAAAGCCTCCTTTTTCGGCCCCAAGGCCCCAGAGCGCTCCCAAAAGCGTTTTGGGGCTTTGGGGTTTTTAAAGGCTTTTGCCCAAGGCATTTGAACGCCGTGCATGTTTGTGTTACAATGCAAGCCAACCTAGGTTCCAAACGAATGCCTTTTAAGGTTGGCATTACCCTCTCGATATTAGAAAAGGAGT
>DCSM01000032.1 GCA_002325605.1 Chloroflexaceae bacterium UBA1466 | reverse complement strand
AATAATGACAGGCAGGATGCCTAGCCTACACTAGAAAGTCGTAATCCTTCTCGGCTTCAAGTTTGAATCTAGCATACAAGCGACTTTTAATCAACTCAATTGCTAAAGGCAGCTTTTCAATCCCAAGCCAAGCCCGACCTAATTGCTGGGCCGCGTGAAGGGTCGTTCCACAACCACAAAATGGATCAAGGATAAGATCACCCTCCTTACTACTGGTTTGGATAATCCGTTCCAAGAGCGCCAGAGGCTTTTGCGTAGGATAGCCGAGACGTTCGTTAGCTTGCGAAGCAATTGGGGTAATATCATCCCATAACTCTTGGGCTGGCATACCTTCCATTTCATGAAGGTATTGTTTGAAGCTCGGAACCCCGTTTTTGCTAAAAACAAGATAACCAGCTTGCTCTAAGAGATTTAGCTTCTCAACGATTGAAAGAATCTTAGCTTTTTCTGCGCCCACTAAGGTATGGATGATCCTCTTAGGAATCGACCAATGCCGACCTTGCCCACTCTTAGAAGGTCGATAACCCTTCCATTCATTATCAGATGCCCCTTCCGATATTCCGGGGGCAGTTAAAACTACCAACCGATAACGCCCCCTTGCATCTTGGTTGCGAAAAGAAGCCGTTAGATACTTCGCAGTGTAAGGTAAGAAAATAGGGTTGAAGGTAAAGGTTGTTGATTTGGTATAGAAGAGTAAGCGGTCTGTATTGTGCCCAAACCGTTGAGGGTCATTATGCGCGTGGGTTCGCTTCCAGATAAGCTCATTCTGAAAGCGCTCCTCCCCAAAGAGCAAATCTAAGATTAGCTTGAGATAGTGACTAGCCGTAGTATCACAATGCAAGTAAAGGCTTCCAGTTGGTTTCAGCACCCGATACAATTCTATTAAGCGAAGAGCCATCATGACCAGGTAAGCCATCATCTGATTGCGCCCCTTTACACTTACCAAAGCTTGCAACAACGTTCCTACCTTAGTATCCTGTACCGTTAGAGCTTGATATTGCTCTTCAATTTCATAGCTCCAGGGCCAAGTATCCTTAAAGGCTTTGAGAGTAGAAGAGGCATCTTGCCTATCTTCCCCTTTGCAAAGTACGTTATAATTGCGCTTGGAATTGAAAGGGGGGTCGAGGTAGATCAGATCAATGCTTTCGGTGGCAATATGTTGCCGCAGAAGAGCAAGGTTATCCCCGCCGAAGAGCGTATTCTTTGAGATCACTTGTTGCATCATGACATTTTCCCTTCTATGCAGACTTTCAACTTGGGCGCTTAAAGCAAGAGGCCTTTGCGGTCTGCTAGACCGCAAAGGCCTCAATTAGTTCAGAGGATCAGCTTGAACTAATCCAAGGGGCCTACCTTAGTTGCTGCTGAAGGTTGCATTGCGCCGTACCTTCGGGGGCTTTTCGTGCTACTCTGTAATTTGCGCTGAAATAGGGGCCGTAACCTTCTCTGAAAGACTATAGGGCAGCAACAACAACCCGCTTCCCAAGAGGGCCGTCGCGCCCGTGGCGACCTGGAAGACAAATTGGACTGGAACATAGCCTGTCAATTGGGGGTGGTAGCCCAACCCGTAATCTACGAAGACCGAGAGAGCAAACCAAGCAATGATCACTAACCGCTTAGGCAAAGAGAGTGGGCCGATGTGAGGCACGAATAATAAGCCTTCAATGAAGAGACCAATGTGCGTAACAAAGAGAATAACCCCAATATCGTAGAGCAACATTGAACCGCTCCACTCTTTAAGCCAGAAAGCCATGGTCCAAATGCCATATTTCATACAGGCAAAGGCTGTAAAGGCAAAGAAAAAGGGCCAGCGTTGGCGGGCCCAGAGCGCTAAAAGGGTTAGACTACCCAACAGCGCGGCTAAGGGGCAATCGGGAATGAAGGGCCAGGCCCAGAGGGGTGAAGTAGCTAACTGATCGCTATACCAATAGAGGCCACCTAAGAGTGCGCCTAAGAGGTTAGTAGTGAAACAGACCCAAAAGATAAAGGGCCAGCGAATGATGTGTCCCAGGGTCCAGCGTAAGAGGCGTTCAAGTTGGTAGGGCAAAAAGGGCCTCCAAATCTTATTCAGCTGTGCGAAGGAGACGGATCGGTAGGCCACCGACCATTGCGCCAGGAGGTACGTCGCGGTTGACCAAGCTCATAGCCGAGACCGTTGCACCATCGCCGATGACCACTCCTGGAAGGATAGTGCAATTAGCGCCAACCATTACATCATGGCCGACCCAAATCGGGCCCCTTCGCCATTCGGAACGGAGGAACTCATGGCAAAGGAGCACGCTGTTATAGCCGATGATGCAATCGTCCCCAAGCGTAATCTCTTGGGGAAAGAAAAGATCCATCATGACCATCAAACCAACCGAGACACAAGGGCCCACCCGCATCCCTAAGCAGCGATAAAGGTGATTCTTGAGTTCTAGGAAGGGCGTATAACGGGCCACGAAGTTAAGGAAAGCATTACGGAAGACAGGGAGATAACCACCTGTAGCTTGGGGAAAGTACCAAAGGGCGTTATGAGGGCCTGCCGAAGGTTGACAAGTCAGACGTTGTTTACGGGAGGCCGTTAAGCCCAGGCCATCGGTTCCCCAGGGGCCAAAAGAGGGGGCTGGCTGCCCAGCTACGGGCGCAAGCCCCGTAATGGTGTGGGGAGTGGAAGAAGGAAAGGTCTTATTTGAGTTCAACATTCATTGCTTGCAAGGTCTACTAGATGATAAGCTCTAAGCCCTCGTAGGCTGAAAGAGTATTGGGAAAAATCCCTTGGGCTTCTTTTTCCATTGCCTCAACTTTGTCATCACTATACATTGGTTCGTGGTGAAACAAAACTAAACGCTTAACATTAGCCTTTTTAGCAACATCACATGCCATTTGCGGCGTACTATGGCCCCAACCTTGATGACTACGGGTATAATCCGCCTCAGTATATTGGGCATCGTGAATGAGAAGATCGGTATCTTTGGCAAACTTAACCAGTCGTTGATCAGTATTGACATAGCCCTCAGTATCCGTGGCAAAAACGATAGATTTCCCGCGCCACTCTACCCGATAGATATAGACTCCATTGCGGGGGTGAGCATAGCTTTTATGGATCCTCACACAAATCGTTTCGTTAGACCTTTCAACTTGGTCGTGATAGAGATTGAAAATCCGGAGCTGGCTTTGGTCGCGTTCGAAGATGACCATTTCAGTCTCGTGGAGGCTCCTGACAATCTTGAAAGAAGGCATCTCATGCAAGCTCACCGGGAAGCTTGGCGGGAGGACTGCATGATTAAGGGTTTCCTCTAATTCTTGGTCAAAGGTACGGGGGCCCAAAATATGAAGGGTACTGGAGCCGATGTGGGCGGGGGGGAAGTAGGGAAAGCCTTGCGTATGATCATGGTGCATGTGGGTGAGGAAGATGGTGGCTACAATGGGAAGGCCACTTTGTTGCGAACGGCGAATGAGGTCATGCCCCAGGTTGATAATCCCCGTGCCTGCATCAATCACTAAGACATGCTTGCTAATTTGAAGTTCAAGACAAGTGGTATTACCACCATAGCGAATCGTTTTGGGTCCAGGGGCTGGGTAGCTACCACGGGTCCCCCAAAAGCGAACAATGAATTGATCTGTATCCATTTCAATGCCCCTAAATCTTAACAACTAAACAATTGCGCGGATCTCAGTAGGATTATTAAACGCAGAATAATCTTCTCCTCTCGCGCAACCTTTGTCTCATCTCAAGAGACTGGGCTTTGCCAATCGCGGAGCAGCTGGACTAATAAACGGACTCCGCTGCCCGTTGCGCCTTTGGCAGGTTGAAGGGAGCCAGTTCCCCAAGCGGTTCCCGCAATGTCGAGGTGAACCCAGGGCAAGGAACCTACAAAGGTCTCCAGGAAAGCTGCTGCTGTGATCGAGCCGCCATACCGTCCCGCCGTATTCTTGACATCCGCAATCTCGCTCTTGACCAACTCGCGGTACTCATCCCACAAGGGCAATTCCCAAACCCGCTCGTTGGCTGTTTCGCCAGCCTGTTTCACTTTGGCAGCAAGGGCGGAGTCATTGCTGAATAGCCCTATCGCATAGGTTCCAAGGGCAACCATAATCGCGCCCGTTAAAGTGGCTAAGTCAATAATCGCCGCAGGTTGATAGCGCTGGGCATAGAAAAGCGCATCGGCTAAGATAATGCGGCCTTCGGCATCGGTATTGAGAACCTCAATGGTCTTCCCACTGAGCGTCCGAATGATGTCGCCAGGCTTATAGGCTGTAGAACTTGGCATATTCTCCGCCGCGCCGATGAGGCCTACGACATGCAAGGGCAGCTTTAACTTGCTAACGATCTGGAGCGTCCCTAGCACAGCAGCTGCGCCACTCATATCCATCTTCATCTCATCCATCGCTTCGGCAGGCTTGATCGAGATGCCCCCGCTGTCAAAGGTGACACCTTTGCCAACCAAACAGATAGTTGGATGGTCTGGGCCCGCTTCACCGTATTCCAAGATGATGAAGCGTGGGGTTTGAGCAGACCCTTGCCCTACCGCCATTAGGCCCCCAAAGCCTTGCTGTTTGAGTTCCTCTTTATCCAACACCGTCAGCTTGAGACCATGGGAATTGGCAAGTTCTTTAGCATGTTTGGCTAATCGCTTAGGGGTAAGTTCATTGCTGGGCGCATTGCTAAGGTCGCGGGCCAAGATCACCCCTTTGGCAATGGTCTGGCCGACCTTTATCCCCTGTTCAAGAGCCTTTAGATCATCGTTCTCAGTCTGTTCAACAATGATCTGGAGCTTCTCAATCTGATGCTTGTGTTCAGGTTTAGGCTCACTCTTATAAGCTAAGTAGCGGTAGAGACCAAGCTCCGCGCCTTCAGCTATGGCTTGGGCCACCTGCGCGGGCGAATCAAGCTCTAGGCTGGGCAAGTTGAGGCTAATACTCGTTGCCTTTAACTCCTGAGCTTTCTGAGCGGCTTGGGCTGTCGACCTCCGAATCGCATCGAGACTGGCTTTAGGCCGTTCGCCCAACCCGATAAGCAGGAGGCGCTGCGCGGGAAGCGCACCACGGGGGTAGAGTAGCAACATCTGTTTGGCTTGGCCCGTGAAGTCGCTGGCTTCAAAAAGCCCTTTGAGGGCTTCGGGTAGCGCCTCATTTTGCCAAAGAGCCAAAATTGCGAGGGGGCCATCCATGCTGGTAAGCGGCCCAGGGTGGACAGTGATTTTCACTTTCGGGTTTCCTATCTATTGCGAATTGGCGAGATTAAGAAATTAAAATGTTGCTCAAACGCTTTAGTGGAAGCATTGTACCACAAATCACTCGTTACTAGCATAGGGCGCAGAGCAATTTCAAAAGATTGGCTAGGTTTCAGGGAGCCACGTCGGCCAATTCTCCCCGACGAGGCCCTGGGCGCGAGCGGGTTGCATCGCTTGAGCGCAAGGACACGCTCGTTCATTCGACATAAAGGTTGGCGTAGCTCGCAGGATCGTTGGAAGGAGCGCAAGCGGCGTAACCTCATGGGAAAGATAGCCCAAAGGTACGTAGCAGATTTCCAATTCGCGGGCCAGGAAATTCACGGGGGCCGCAGTTATGTGAAAAGCATCCGCTGCCCAGGTTGTAAGTAAGTTTACTTCGGTGGATGGATCAAGAGGTGCAGCCTCATTCAGCAGAGCTAAAGTTGCACGGCTAAAGACGCGTGGGCGACTGGGCAAGGGGAGCTTGGCCACTGCGCTTCGCGCTGCTGCAAGCAGCGCGAAGCGCAGCCCTGGACAAAAGGGCGACGTTTGGGGCAGAAAGCCATAGCCTTTGCCCCCAAAAAAAGTTGTTGGGGAGCCAGTCGTCAAGTCACAGAGATCGTGGGGCACGACCAGGTCGCCAGGCGCGAGGAGATGATTGATTCCCTGGAGCGGCAGCAATTCGACTAGCTGCGTCAAGCCTAAAACTTTAGCTGCGTAGACACGAGCGAGCGCCGACGCGGGCCCAAACCAGACCAAATTGGCGGCAGTTCCAAATTCAACTGGGCCGTAAGGAGTTGCCAAACTGGTCAGCGCGAGCGGTGGTAAGCAAGCGAGTGGTGCGAAAACCCCAAGCAAGGCTTGGGGGTGCGGAAGGTGGTCTTTCATATAGATAGAATGTTTCAGAAAAGCTTTGATTTAAAACGGATCCCAATATTACCCTAAAGTCAGGCGCAGCGCAACAGACTAGACATGAGATCTTTTGGGGCTGTGGAGGGATTCTCTGTGGCGCAAGTTTCTAGCCGGCGGGACAGGCCGGAGTCCTGTCCCACCACTGCAAAGGTTTACTCCGCTAAGAACCAAACTTTGGCAATACTTTTGCGCTTGATAGATTTGCGAGATTCCTCCTTTCTAAGCAAAATACTAAGCTAGGCCAGAGCGCTGATAGCTTTCACCGTGAGGCCTGTCAAGTCAGCGATGTCAGCAATAGTATAACCCTTTGCTAACATCTTCCGAGCGGTTTCTAAAGCTTTCTTCTGTTCTCCTTCTTCCCGACCTTCTTGCCGACCTTCTTGCCGGCCTTCTTCCCTTTCCTGTTCCATTGTCCTGAAGGTGTCCGCCACAAAAGCTTCACTTTTCTCCAGCCGATCTAACTCTTCCGCGTTCAACGTCGCTTGATTGGCCAGTTCAAAGGCCTGGCACAAAGCCCCTACCCCTGCCATCGCTGGCGGGATTTCATGCAGTTCCCGTGCATACTTCAAGAACGCCAGCCACTGTTCCGTCAGCGTTTCAACTTCTTCAGGCTGCCGCTGGAATTTCGGTAGCTCCGCAAAGACCAATTCGATGTCGTTGTGGGTGTAGGGTAGATTCAACGTCCGTTCCTTGAAAACAAAGCTCGTCACGGGGCTGGCTATGTCAGGAAACAGCACGAAGTCGGTGATAGTCAAGGCGATCACAGGGTAAAGGATACTATAACTTTGCCCCACCCCCAGTTGCAAAGCATAGCCTTTAGCCGCATTATACAAGACCCGCTTCTCAAAAGCGTTAAAGTTGAGGACTTGCATTTCAATAATCACGAAGACATCATTGCTCAAACGGGCTTTGACATCGAGATAAGTCTCTTTAAGCCCAAAAGCCTTGGGCAATTGGAAGGGGTCGAGGATTTCTAAGTCTTCAATGATGGGTTGACCGCCATAAACCAGGGCGTTGAGAAAGCTGATCAGAATCTCTTTGCTCTGGGGGGAGCCAAAGATTTTCTTGAACGCTAAGTCAATTTTGGGATTGATGAAAATCATCTGCGAACCTTCACTTTCTATTGGTAGCTTAAACTGCCGAAGCACTCCCTAAAGGTTGCTGTTACTGCTACCTCCATTGCCTTCGGCAGTTTCGCTAAACTCAACTCTAAGCAAAATACTAAGCTAGGCCAGAGCGCTGATAGCTTCCACCGTGAGGCCTGTCAAGTCAGCGATGTCAGCAATAGTATAACCCTTTGCTAACATCTTCCGAGCGGTTTCTAAAGCTTTCTTCAGTCCTCCTTCTTCCCGACCTTCTTCCCGACCTTGTACCAAGCTTTCCTCGCGGACTTCTTCGCGGATGCGTTGAATGTAGGGCGTATTACCCAATACTTCTGCGAACTCATCTTCTGTGATCAGGGGCAAGACCAACCTTGGCAGTGCTTGCCCATACTTGAGCAAATCTTCTTTCGTTATCGCTCGCATGGTGGTTTCTCCTGTGATGGTCCATAACTTCAGCAAACCTAGAATCATCCATTCCACTTCAGCAGTCATTTTGGCCCGATGATGGACTTCAAAACTAGCTAAAGCCGCTTGTTTGGCCTTCCGTTGGTGGGCAAATAGTTTGAAAAAGGCATTATACGGCGCATCGGCCAACTCACTTAACACGAGAAGGCGACTCCTTTCGAGCAAGAAGCGTAGATTGCCGTAGACCCCTGGGCGAATAGGCTCTGTGTAGCCCAATGCTTCCCGTGTTTTGGGGTGCGGTTGCGGGGCGCTGACCAAGAA
>DCSM01000110.1 GCA_002325605.1 Chloroflexaceae bacterium UBA1466 | reverse complement strand
TTACCGTTGCAAGCGACTTCGGTTCCTGGGTTAAGTCTGTTGGCAAGTGGCCCGTTGCCGCCGCGCCCCGCCGATTTGCTTGGCTCCCGCCGCATGGAGCTTTTGATCAAACGGCTTCAAACTGAAGCTGATATTGTGCTTTTTGATACCCCGCCCGTCACGGCGGTTACGGATGCGGCAGTTTTGGCGACGCGCTTGGATGGGGTTTTATTGGTTTTCCAAGCGGGCAAAACCCGCCGTGAACGGGCCCGTGAGGCGCGCCGGCTGTTGGAAAAAGTCAAGGCGAATATCATTGGAGTCGTGTTGAATAATGCTCGCTTAGAGACCAATTACGGTTATTATAATTGAATTCGCTCAATTGATCCTGTTGTGATGCTTCAGCTACGTTCAGCAACCGCCTTTTGCCGCAGGATTAAGCTCTTTTTGATTTAGAGTGAAAGAGTCTTAATGTATCGAGAGCTTAAAATTTCAGTTGTTATTCCATGTTTTAATGAAGAACAAGGCTTAAAACAAGTTCTTGAAACGATGCCGTCATACGTTGACGAAGTAATTGTGGTTGACAACAATTCAACTGATGCCACAGCGCAGATTGGGCTGGCGGGGCACGCCCAAGTTATTTTTGAGCCGCGCAAAGGCTATGGGCGAGCCTACCAAGCGGGGCTGCCCGCTGCGACAGGCGACATTATCGCCACGGTGGATGGCGATGGAACTTACCCCGCCAGCGCGATTGCTTCCATTGTTGACCGCATGCTGGCCCAAAATTTGGATTTTGTTTCGGCCAAGCGCTTTCCGCTCCAAAATCCCCGCGCCATGCGCTTGCGAAACCAAATCGGGAATAAAATTCTAACTTACGTTTTTCGGCTGCTCTATCTCCACTGGATTGCGGATTCACAATCTGGCATGTGGATTTTTCGCCGAAACGTCCTCACGCAGCTTCAGCCTACCCATCCTGGCATGGCTTTCTCGGAAGAAATCAAAATCGAGGCTCTTCAGGCCCCTGGCGTGCGGTTTGAGGAAGTGCCAATCAGCTATAGCGAGCGCATTGGGGAGACTAAACTCTACACTTGGCGCGATGGCTGGTCAAATTTGCTCTTTCTCTTTCGCCGTCGGCTGGGGCGCGAAAGCCGCTCGCTCGCTGATTCGCCCAACCCGCTCAAGCTGGATTAATTTCTTAGCTTTCGCTCCCAAAAGCCTCCGTATAGGCGGCCCAAGTTTGGTTGGCCTGGTGCGCTAAAGTGAAGGTTTGGGCCCGCGCCAAGCCGGCCAAGCTAAGAAGCCGTTGTTTTTCAGGGTCGCCCAAAAGTTGCTCCAGCACCGTGGCCAAGGCAGCAGGTTTGTGGGGATCAAACAAAATTCCTGCTTCACCAACAATCTCTGGTAAACTACTCGCATTAGCCGCAATTACGGGCGTGCCGCAAGCCATAGCCTCTAAAGCTGGCAGGCCAAAGCCTTCAAGCAAGGAGGGCAAAACGAGCAAATCAGCAAGATTATAAAGGATTGGGATATCTTCGTCGGGCAGATGCTCCAGAAAAATGACATTGGCCGCAAGGCCTAAAGCCTGTGCTTGGTGGCGCAGTTTGGTCGCTTGCTCCCGGAAATGCACCGCTCCAGCTTTGATCAAGATCGCGTTGGGAAAGCGCGGCAACAGCAGCGCAAAAGCCTCCAGCAACGTTCCCAAATTCTTCCGTGGGTCTTCAGAACCAACGAAAAGCAAATAAGGTCGCCCAGCGGGAAGGCCATACCGCTCGCGGAAATCTGCTGGAATCGCTTGCGGGCAAAAGCGCGTCTGATCAATGCCAATGAAAACAACTTTGATCTTGGTTGGGTTTAGCCCCAGATGGTCAATTAGGGTTTGTTTGGTATAGGTTGAATCAGCCAGAAGCAGGTCGGCTCGCGCCAAACCGAGCATGGCCAAGCGGTCAAAGAAACGGTCCGCCCAAGTTCGATAACCAGATAAATGGGGATTCTTGCGAACAATGTAGGGAATAATATCATGAACCGTGATGACAACGCGGCCTGGCGGGCGACGGAAGAGCAAGAGCGAGGCGAGGTTCTGACTTGTGATATGATAGAGGTCGGCGGGTGGGTAGGCCGCCCAGACGGGATAGTTAGTCAGAAAGGTCCGGACATCCAAGTTTAGCCCCTGCAACCAGGTATAGCAGGCCGGGGGCAGCGGGGGGATGGTAGGCGCAAGGCGGACGAACGTTACGGCTTGGGGCTGGAGGCCTTGCTGAAGCGCCGCAACGTAGCGCCCAACCCCCGTGGTTGGGCCCCCAGGTTTAGCAAGCAGGACAACAGTTTTGACCATAGGTTAGGTGATCCTCCTGGTTGTTTGAAAGTTTAAAAAGTGCAATTTTGAGCGAAACTTGGTACTTAGGTCTTATCTCTTTGCGGCCTTGAAATTGAACATTCTGCATCCTGCTCAATCTTTCCTTGGGTCTAATCCGCTAGGCCGCCGCGCAGGGTATTTGAACGCATTGCATGCTTGTGTTACAATGAGGTCAAAGACTATAGCTCCAAAGTTTCCGCACGAACGCC
>DCSM01000157.1 GCA_002325605.1 Chloroflexaceae bacterium UBA1466 | reverse complement strand
AGTGAAGTTTACGTCCAGGGTTGTAATACTTCGCTGCCCGAAGATGTGCAATGGGCAATGTTACGGAGCATTCCCGCTTTGCGAAATGTTGAATTGATGCGAAGTGGCTATGCGATTGAATATGATGCGGTGGCGACGGGCGAAATTGGGGTCAATCTGGAGACGCGGCGGTTGGCTGGACTTTTCCTGGCGGGGCAGATCAATGGCACGACGGGCTATGAGGAAGCGGCGGCGCAGGGCTTAATGGCGGGAATCAATGCGGCGCGGCGGGTGCAAAAGCAGCCTGCGCTTATTTTGCGGCGTGACCAGGCTTATATTGGGGTTTTGCTTGACGACCTCGTGACCAAAGAAATCTATGAGCCTTACCGTATGTTCACAAGTCGCGCCGAACATCGCCTTTTGCTGCGCGGCGATAATGCTGACTTGCGCCTTACGGCTCTTGCTCACGAATTGGGCCTGCTTGATGCTGAAAGAGTTGCTGCTGTCGCGCAAAAACAGCTTCTTACAGCTAATTTACAGCATCAAATTACTGAAAAAAGGATTTTCCCCACGCCTGAAACTAACGCAGCGTTGCAAGCGGTAGGGTTTGCACCTTTGAAAAACGCGGTCAATGTAGAGACCTTATTGCGTCGCCCGCATGTCTCTTATCAGCAATTGCAAAAACTCTTTGATTTGCCTCTTGTGCCTGCTTCAATAGCCGAGCAAGTGGAGATCAACGTGAAATATGGCGGCTACATTTTGCGGCAGCAGCAGGAGGCCGAGCGTGTACAAAAGATGGAAAGTCGGCGGTTGCCCCCAGACTTTGATTACACGCAGGTCAAAGGTTTGTGCAACGAAGCACGGGCTGTTTTACAACGTTTTCGCCCCGCGACTTTGGGCCAAGCCGCAAGATTAGCAGGTGTTAATCCTTCTGATGTTACGATTTTGCTCTTTGCGCTGGAGCGAAAAGCCTAGATCGCTGCTAGATTCAGCAAAAAGACCTTTGCGGTCTCGCAGACCGCAAAGGTCTCCAGTGTTAAAGAGCCTCCTTAAATCATTGAAAATTAAGCCTTGGTCTTTCAAACGGCCCATTGTAGCTAGGGCCCCAAAAAGTATTCAGACTCTGGCCTTCGACTCCAATTTCGACCTGTGTCGTAGTTTCATCGCCCTTGCCAATCGGCAAGCCAGTTAGGCCCAGCACTAAAGCATCCACGGCGGCCCGACGATTTTGCGCTGTCAGAAAGGCCCGCGAAAGATTCACAGTCACGATGCTGCCCTGCACCCCAACATTTAGCAGTTTTGTCCCCCCTGGAATGGGATTGCTCAAGAGCGCGGCATAACTCCCTGGCCCCGCCAAAGTTTCGCTTACGGTAGCACGAGCGACTCCCTGCGTATGCGGAATGACGCGGGTGAGGCAAACTTGGTAATCACCCAGCAGATAATAGAGTTTAACGAAGAGGGTAACTTTTGGAATATATCTTGGGGGCAAATCTTGCGGATTATCGAGGTTAAGCAAAGGCCGTTCAAGTGGTAAAGGGCTTGAATTGATCCCAACATTCTGGCCCTTCACTTGAATCTGGACTTGTTCAATCCCTGGAAGATCGGTCAGCGTCAAGGCAAGCGCCTGCAAAGCCTGCTTATCGCCAGGAATCTGGGTAAAATTGAGCGTTAGCAGGTTATGCCAATGTTTGATTTCAAGGAGGCGCGTTTTGGGGGCCAGCGAGCGCTTCAAATGCGGTGGGGGTGCGGAAAGGAGCCCTTGCACCGCCAGCGTCGCGGTAAAAACTACAGGGTCATCAAGGTTATTAAGTCGGCGTGTTTCGGTCACGGAGCGCGTCACAGTAACGAAAACCCGCCCTGTCTGGTCTGCAAAATAGAGCGTGTAGGTCGGGGGCTTAGGGGCGACCATCGTTGAACCTGTAACTAACTGTTTGCCTAAAACCAGATAAAGACTGATAATAACCAAGAGCGCTGCCAGCGCCAAGCTATAGATGAGCCGATCAACGGGGGCCAGCAAAGCTTGCCAGCTTTGAATCCGCGAGGGCGAATTTGGATTCGCTGCCGTCTCTGGCAATTCTAAACCCAGGTATAATGGGCAATTAAGATGCTCCTGCGCCAGGCAAAATTGGGTTTGGGCAACGGGAATTGGTTGGGCTTCCCCATGAACAAAGCACCGATGTTCGGGGGTTGGCAGATCAAAGCGAATGGCAGCATTTTGTTTCAAGCCTAAATGGGGACAATGATTTGATTGCTTTATCATCTAGCAAAAACCCTTCTTTTCTTTCGCAATTTGAGCAAGACCGAGACTGAGCAGAAGAAATTTCATTTCGTTTCAGAGATGCAGCGGTTTAAGAGCATCGGGGTGGCCTAATTCTAGCTTATGGCTGTTTTCGTTTGTATTTTCTAGTTGTTTGTCACTTTGAAAGTGGGAAAAAATACTATGCGTATCCTGATAGTCTCCGATATTCACGCAAATATAGTGGCTTTAGAGGCTGTTTTGGCCAGCGCGGGCAAGTACGACGCGCTTTGGTGTCTAGGGGACACTGTCGGCTATGGGTCTGCGCCCAATGAATGTGCTGAAGCCATGAAGGAACATGCTGCTGTAGTCGTCAGTGGCAATCATGACCTGGCTTGTATTGACAAAGTTGACTTAGATGACTTTAATCCCGATGCTCGGCGGGCCAATCTCTGGAATGGAAAGCAACTAACTAAAGATAATCGGGCTTGGTTAGCTGAATTATCTGCAATTCAACGCATTGACGAGCGGTTTACGGCGGTTCACGCTAGTCCTAGGGAGCCAATTTGGGAATATCTCCTCACGCCCGAACAGGCCATCGCTAATTTCTCTTATTTCGAGACCCAAATTTGCTTCATGGGCCACTCGCATGTGCAATTGAGCTTTCGTTTTGATGGCAAAAATCGTTGTGAACGCTCTTTGCCGAGCCATGGGGAAGTTTTGCGCCTAGAGAATAAAGAGCGTTATTTCATTAACCCTGGGAGTGTCGGCCAGCCCCGCGATTATGATCCCCGTGCGGCTTATGCCATCCTAGACACGACGCTTAATACGGTTGGTTTTTACCGCGTCGAATATGATATTACCGCCACGCAACAACAAATGCGCGAAGTTGATCTCCCCGTTGCGCTTGTCCGGCGGCTTACTTTTGGAGTCTAAGTTCGCGCTTTAGCGCCTTGCTTATTTCTATAGAACGTAAGAAACCACAACCTTGCCCAAGCTTGGCTTGGTTGTAATTTGGGGCCTGCCGGCCTAAATACAGAACAGACATTTCCTATCTGTGATTGTAATTTTATGCACAAACCTTCTCTCAAGCCCTTCCACCTGGCGCTCACTGGCCGCCAAGTGCTTTTACTGCTGGCCGTGTTGCTGGCCGAAGTTCTTTTGCTGGCGCTGGCTTTAGCAAAAATCGTGGATCATGCCTGGTGGCAAAGTCTCTTTTTAGGTGTTGTCGAGGGTTTAACTGAATTTCTCCCGATTTCCTCCACTGGCCATTTGCTTATCACCGCGAAGCTAATTCGGTTTGAACATGGGATGGGGGGAACATTTGAGATTTTCATTCAATTAGGGGCTATTTTAGCGATCATTGCCTTTTATGCCCGCGATCTGCTGGCCCAAATTAAGGCTGTGCGCCATGAGGCAGCCATTCAACGTTTTTGGCTCAACATCTTGATCGCTTTTAGCCCTGCGGCGGTGCTTGGTTTAACCCTTCATAGCTGGATTAAGAAAGTTCTCTTTGATTCGCCACCCATAATTGCATTTTCCTTGATTGGGGGCGGCCTAATCTTTTTGCTAGTTGAATATCTCCCTCAAAAACCACTTACAGCGCAAGAACTAACTGCTATTTCGCCCAAACAGGCTTTAGGGATTGGCATCGCGCAAACTTTCGCTTTGATTCCAGGGGTTTCACGGTCAGGCGCATCTATTATTGGGGGAATGCTTGCAGGCTTAGATCGCCCCACCGCCACCGCCTTTTCTTTCTATCTGGCTATTCCAACGCTGGGTGCAGCCACCGTCGTTGATTTGCTCAAAAGCCTCGACCAACTTGTAATTGGGGACTTTGGTTTCCTTTTCATTGGCACATTGGTCTCAGGTCTTATCGCTTGGTTGAGTATTGGCTGGCTTTTGCGCTATGTTTCGACTAACAATTTTGTGGCTTTTGGGGTCTATCGGCTCTGTGCGGGGGTGCTAATTCTTCTTTTAGGGTTTGGAAAATTTCTCTAATTGAGAAGAAAGAGGCTTTGCACGATTCCTTTTTTTGTGCTATGATTAAGCTACTTTTTAGTAACAAATAAGAAAGGAAAGTTTGTGCCAAAAGCGAATGAAGGCCAAATAGATCGAGCCGTTCGGGTATTTTTGGGTTTGCTAATCCTAATCGTTGCCTCTATGTTTAGCGGCGTTTTGAAATTGCTCGTTGGGTTTGTTGCGCTGATTCTGCTGATTACGGGCGTGGTGGGCGTTTGTCCAGCCTACTTTTTGATTAAAATCAACACGCTTAATGATAAAATCAACAAGGATACAACACCGTTAAACTAAGCTAATAGCTTTAATTCCCTCAAGCCAGCGAAAGACCTCCACAGACTTCAAAAATCTGTAGAGGTCTTTTCTTTTACTCTGCAAGATTCGACCTAAGCTTATCTAAAATTTGGCTTTAGAACTACTTTGGACTGGGGAATGGTTTGCTCTTGCAGGATTCGCTCTACAACCAACTGGGCTGAAAGCAAGACAAGTGGCAAACCTGTTCCAGGATGCGTACTGGCTCCCGCAAAATAGAGATTCCGATAGCGAGCATGTCGGTTTTGGGGCCGCAGATAGCCGACTTGCAAGAAATTATGACTCAGACCAAAAGCTGACCCTTTGACCAGATTGAGTTTGCTATAATCTTGGGGCCCCAAGGTAGCCTCAAATGTGATCTGGTCCTTGAGATCACCCAGACCAAGTTTCGCTAAACGCTCAAGAACTGAGTCTTTCGCTCGTTTCTGGAGGGCTGCCCAATCCTGGGGCTTCTTTTCATTGAGATGCCCCACAGGAACTAAGATCATCAAACTATCGCTATCGGGGGGGGCAAAGGAAGAATCTGTGCGAGTCGGCGCACAAATATAGAAAGAAGGGTCATCGGGCAATGTCAGATCACGGAAAATGCGGTCAAATGATTGCCGATAACGATGTTCAGCCAGAAAGACATTGTGATGTTTCAGCAATTTCGTTGGTTCGCCCTTGACTCCCCAATAAAACATCAAGGCTGACGAAGTATATTTCAACTTGTTGAGGCGGGCTGACATCCCGTCATTGGGCAACAAATTAGCGTAGACGTAGGGCAAATCAGCATTAGCGACGATAACATCCGCTTTAATGCGTTCTCCGTCGGCCAAAACTACCCCTTGCGCTTCATTCCCCTGCGTTTCAATCCAAGTAACAGGCGAATTGTAGCGAATCTCTACGCCCAAACTTGCTGCAATCTTAGCAAAACTCTCAACAACGCGATACAATCCTCCTTTTGGAAACCAAACCCCTTCGCCTAACTCTGTATATTGCAACAGAGAGTAGGTTGCTAACGCATCAAAAGGGCTAACCCCCAAGTACATATTCTGAAAAGAAAAGGCTGCACGAAGTTTAGGGCTGCGAAAATAGCGCGCTGTGTTGGTATAGTGCTTTTCTAAAGCCTTTAATTGTAGAATCAAAGGCAAATTGGCAGGGCTGAAGTATTCAGGTAGGGAGCGAAAATTGCGCCCTACAAACCGATCTAGTGAAACGTAATAATGCCGATAACCTTCAGCCATAAACGAGAGAAAAGGCCCAAATGAACCTTTTTCAATTGATTCTAGCTGCTTTCGCATTTCCAAAAGGTTATGCGTCAGGTCAATACTTGTTTCATCGCTGAAATGAATGCGATAAGTTGGGTCAACATTTGCCAATTCCAGATGATCTGTCATTTTTTCGCCGAGAGCCTTATAGGTTTCAGCGAAAACCGCCGGCATCAAAAGGAGTGTTGGGCCAGTATCAAACCGAAACCCATCGCCTTCGATGACACTCGTGCGCCCGCCAGGTTGGGCATTTTGCTCGACCAGCGTTACGCGGTAGCCCGCTTTAGCCAGCCGCGCTGCCGCGGCCAGCCCCCCAAGCCCCGCTCCAATCACGACAGCAGAAGCCATAATAATTTCCTTTTAGTAGTAGGATGCGCCAATAACTTGTGCGGCTAGAGTAGCATATTTTAGGGCTTCTCAATGCAGTGCTACCTGCCATTCCAGCCAAAAACGCAAGGTGGATGTTGCGCTAACGATGATTAAGGTCAAGAAAATTGCAAAGATTGCAGGTTTGGCAAGTTGCGGAACTCGCGTGATGAGGCCATCGTAGCTCAAAATCAATGAAACGATAAGCAAGTTGATGAGGAAAAGAATAAAAAGCATGCCTAAGAAGGCAAGAAAAGCTAAGGGCCAAGCTAAGAAATCAAGGTGGCCGTAGATAGCGACCAGCGTCAAAAGGTTTAGGGCAACTAAGCTCCCTAATTCTCGCCAATTTTGCAGGATCGGCTGATTTTGATCAACATCTTTGCCCAGCGATAAATTGAGCATAAGTGCTAAGAAAATTGCTTCAGTAATGCCCATGCCCATTCCTGTAAGACTTCGCAGTTCGTTCAATGGGGGATAGAGCTTTGGTAAGTTTAATTCAGCAAAAAACGAATTAAAACCATCGAGCGCCAGCGCAAGCACGAAGCTAACTAAAAAAACCGTGATGGGCCAAGGCGGTATTCTTCCTGCCCGCCTGCGCCCTAATGCCCATAAATAGCCAAATGTTAGCATTGCACTGATATAAATACTACTACAACGAGTACAAATCGGGAAAGTCAAGCCACCAAGCGTGGTATTATGCTGTTGAGAACAGAGGCCATGCAGAATAGCAGCCATTCGTTCATCCAAAGGCTGCCCAGGAATAAGGAATAATGCGCCTAAAAGCAAGCCTAAAAGGCTAAAAAAAGCAATGCGCCAGGGTTTATTCTGATCTAGCTGGGCAGATCGGGCTACGAAATTTAGCGTCTTTTCCTCAACTTGCCGCGCCGCAATGCGCTGCTGGGCTAATTCCAAGATTTCAGCAGGGGTTTTCTCAGTCATAAGCATTCTTTATGTTCACAAAACCAAGGCCGTAGCTCGCACAATTTCTAAACAACGCTGGGCAACTTCACGCCCAAAATGGCGCGGCGAATGGTCTTCAGGGGCTAATCCTGTCGCATAATTTGTGACATACGCCAGCGAAGCATAGGAAATGCCTACTTCTTGCGCCAGGAAAACTTCTGGCACAAGAGTCATACCGACCACATCTGCGCCTAACCGCTTAAAGGCTTGAATTTCGGCAGCGGTCTCCAGGCGAGGGCCTTCACTACACGCGTATAAACCACAGATAAAAGCACGAGATGTCGTTTCACGAGCTTTTATGAAGAGAACTTCGCTCACTTCGCGGTCAAATGGATGTTGCAAATGGCTATTGCGCTTCGTTTTTTGCTCAACAAAGCTCAGAATTCGCGTTTTCGTAAAATCAAAAAGCCCATCTAAGACTAAAAAATCAGCAACTTCCAGCAAGGGATTAACGGCTCCCACCCCATTCCAACTCAGAATCACGTTCACGCCCAGGCTTTTAGCCGCCCATAAGTTCGCTCGCGCATTGACAAAAGGTGGGCTAACTTCCAACCGCTTTTGGCCGTGCCGCGACGCAAAAGCCAATTTCGGCTCCGCCCGCGAGTGCAAAATAGGAAAAGCTGCACCATAAGGCGTGGGAATTTCAAGCCGCTCGTGGGGGCCAAACTCAGTTTCCAGGTCGAGATGATAGGCTGCTGTGCCACCAATGATTAGAATCATAGCTTTTGTTGAGAAACAGGCAGGCTGCCCGTTTTATCATAAGTCGCCATTGCACTGGGAAGGAAAATCCCTTTTTCAGTAATGATTTTGCTGATAAGCTCTGGAGGAGTTACGTCAAAGGCAGGATAATAAGCATCTATCCCTTGGGGCGCGATTCTTTTGCCAGCTAAACTTAAAACTTCCTCTGGATCACGCTCTTCAATGGGAATATCTGCGCCCGTCAAAGTTTTGAAATCAGGCCCATCATAGCCCAAAACATAAAAAGGCACATTATGCCGTGCTGCTAAGACTGCATATTGATAAGTTCCAACTTTATTTGCAATACTGCCATCTAAAGCAATGCGGTCAGCGGCTGTGATATAATGAGTGAACATTCCCCGACTAAAGCAAAACCCAGCCATATTATCGGTCAGCAACGTGACTTTAACGCCAATTTCGTGCGCCTGATGCGCGGTCAGCCTTGCGCCTTGCAAGTAAGGACGGGTTTCGTTTGGATAGAGTTGGATTTGCTTTTTCTGCTCGACAAAAGCTGTGTACAACATCCAATTGAGGGCTGCACCAGCGAAACAATGCGTCAGAATGTTCGCGCCGTCTGGGAGCAGTGTCGCCGCATTGCGCCCGCAAGCCTCAGCCACCCGATCTCCTTCAGCGACCTGAGCATCTACAAAAGTGACTAAAGTCTGTTCAAGATCTTCACCATTTCGCAAAGCGGTTTCAAACAGCGTTTCGGCAGCGGCCAACAAATTGGCGAGGTCGTCGGCGGTAGGGCGCGTCTGCCGCAATTTGGCGGTGGCTTGCGTCAAAGCCTCGCGCTGCTGCGCCACTGTCGCCTGGCGCTTCTGCCGCGCCACCAAAGCCAAGCCGTAGCCCGCCACATACGCCAGCGGCGGCCCACCTTGCACAATCATCGTCGTAATGGCCATCGCCACAGCTTCCAGGTCTGGGCAAGCCACAAACTGCGTTTCGTGCGGGTAAAGCCGGCGGTCTAGCACAAAAACTATGCCTTGATCTCGATCATAACGCAGCGTCGCGCCGCGCTGAGTTAAAAGGGGAAGTTTCATGGCCGCCATTATAACGGTTTTACGGTGGCCGTGCAATGCCCTGGAAGTTGTATAATGCAGAGGTGATAATTCCTACTCTGAAATCCCTGGATTTGGAATCAAATAGGCTGAACCCCAAGCTCTTTTCCCCGGAGTTGGGTCACGGCTAAAGCCGGGGCCTCCGGGAGGGGGCTTTCAGAGTCATGCCATGCATGACTTTTTCCCAGCTTTACAATTTGCGGAGTCATCAAATGAAAACTCAGACTCGGCCCCAAGCCAGTCTGCCCCAGCGTTCTACCTTCAGGCTCTTTACCCTCGTTTGCACCTTTACCCTGTTGGCAACGTACCCTTCTTCTGGCGTGCCCGCCGCCGCGCTCGCGGCCAATGCGCTCCGCCCCTTTAGTTCGGCTTTAGCTGAAAATGTCAAGTTTGTCAAGCTGGGCAATGTCGCCTATTTCATCGCCACCGACAGCCAACACGGGGAGGAGTTGTGGCGCAGCGATGGCACGGCTGCGGGCACGTTGTTGGTGAAGGAGATCCATCCTGGGGCCAATGGTTCACGGTTGGGGTCTTTAGTCGTGCTGAAGAAGACTCTTTTCTTCGCCGCCGATGATGGCCAAAACGGGCGAGAGTTGTGGGCCACAGACGGTACACTTACGGGTACAGTAAGCGTCAAGGATATTAACCCTGGCGCAGGGAGTTCTGACCCCAGCGAGCTAACCGTCTTAGATGATAAGCTCTTCTTTCGCGCTTCAGGGGATGGGAAGGATTATGAGCTTTGGCAAAGCGACGGTACACTTGCGGGAACGGTGCTAGTTAAAGATATAAACCCTGGCCCAAACAGTTCAGTCCCTAGCCAGCTAACCGTTGTAGACAAAACGCTTTTCTTCGTGGCCGACGACGGTCAACATGGGCGCGAGCTTTGGCAAAGTAGCGGAACCGAAAAGAGTACGGTTTTAGTCCAAGATCTTCGTTTGGAAAAGGAGAGTTCCGACCCTAGTAATTTGACGGCGGTTGAGAAAACCCTCTTTTTTGTCGCCAACGATGGTCTGAATGGCGCAGAGTTGTGGGAAAGCAATGGCGTAACCGCTGAGTTGGTAAAGGATCTTTGGCTCGGCGCAGATTCATCTTCGCCCAGCGAATTGACCAATGTCAATGGAACGCTCTTTTTCGTCGCGGCGACGGGAGCTACAGGTGCAGAACTGTGGGCGAAAAACAAAAATAAGGAGCCAACTTTAGTCAAAGATCTTTTGCCAGGGCCAACCTCTTCAGGCCTTTGGAATTTGACAAGCTTTCAGAATAAGCTCTTCTTCGTGGCCAACGATGGCGAAAGCGGTTATGAGTTGTGGGAAAGTGAAGGTCTGTTGACTAACACAGTTTTAGTCAAAGATTTGCATCCTGGCTCCGCCAATGCTTTCACCCCTTTGAGTTCCTGGCTCACGGTAGTTGAGAGCGCGGGAGCGGGAACACGGTTATTCTTTGCCGCCGATGATGGCCAGCATGGCCGCGAATTGTGGGTCACAGATGGCTTTGCGAAAGGGACCCTTCTGCTCAAAGATATTAACCCTGGCAGTGCGGGTTCTGAGCCTAGCAACCTTGCGAGCGTCGGGGATAAGCTGTTCTTTGTTGCCGATGATGGTCAAACAGGTCGCCAGCCCTGGAAAAGTACGCTTGAAGAAACCAGCCTAATTAAGGTTCTCGGTGATCTGCTGCCGGTCTACTTGCCCTTTATCATTCGGTGACTAGACCTTGGCCTCGGTTTCGGCAAACTTACCCCTCCCTTGTGTTGGCCCTCGCTTCTCCTGGGCTGGTCAACTGGAAGCTGATAGCTTTAGCTAAGGGAAGAAGCTTGAACCTTTGCGTAATCGGTGCGCGGATGATAAATCCCTTGTAAGGTATTCAGGAAAGCTCCCTTAATCAGAACCAGATCATGCAAAGTCAAAGCGGTGTTATTCAACTGCCCACTCCGGATCCGTTCATCAATGATCCCGTTGACCGTAGCTTCAAGGGTTTGGGCATTTTCATTGACTTGACTTTGCCCTTCGGCGCTCTTAGGCTGCGTGAGAATCAACTTTCCACTCTGGGCTTTTGAGCGGACTGTAGCTTCGACGGTGTCGGCTAACATCATGATTCCCTCTTCCTTTGTGGCAGGCCTGGGGCCAGGGTAGCGAAAATCTTTGATTTCTACGCTATCTTTCTGCTGAAGGGCCAATTGGTAGAAGTTCCCAACGGTATTTGTACCGTGATGAGCAGTAATGAAGGCACTGACTTGCGGGGGCAAACCATGTTGCTGGGCGATCTTTAGCCCTTCGACCACATGGTCAATGATAATCGCCGCACTGGAAGAAGGGTCAAGCTCATTGTGAATATTCTCCCGCCCCAACTGGTTTTCGGTGAAGAAGAAGGGCCGGACGGTTTTCCCGATGTCGTGGTAATAGGCCGAAACCCGCAGAAGTAAAGCATCAGCCCCCACAGCTTCGGCGGCGGCTTCGGCCAAATTGCCCACGGCCAAGCTATGCGCGTAAGTTCCTGGCGCTTCCCGAATTAGCTTGCGGAGCAAGGGCCGTGAAGGATGGGCCAGTTCCATCAATTGAAAGGTTGTCACGACTCCTGCCAACCGCCCGACCAGGTTGAACGAGCCAAGGGCCAGAATAGCCGATAAGCCCCCATTCAGGCCACTGAAAAAGAGCAGCGCCGACAAGTCGAGCGCATTGAGCATCCCGCTCCCGGCCAAGAGGAAAGCCAACTGGGTCAGCGTAGTTACGGCTGCAACCCCCACGCCGGCCAACAGGAAAGTCAAAGTCCGTTCGGCTCCACGCACCACAAAGATCGCAGTGGCGCTCCCCAAAAGCATCGTTGCAGCTAAGGTTAAAGTATTCCCGTCAATTATCCCAATGATAAGACTGAGGATGATCGCGCTGACCAAGGCTACTTTGCTATCAAAGATGACGCTCAAGATCAGAATCGTGGTTGCTAAGGGAAAAGCATAAGGCTGTTCGGCCCATATAGGCAATAAAAAGCGAGCAGCTAGGGCCGTCAGCACTAAAAGCGTCGTGATCACCAAGAGCGCTTGCGTCTTCTGCATGATCTCTGGTTGAAAAGTGCCTAAATATTGGACAAAGATCAGAGCCAACAAACTGGCAATTAAGCCTAAGCCTGCAAGATTAAACCAATTTAACTGTTTAGGTAGATCTCCTGTAGCTTCCAGTAGTTCAATGATCTCTGAATTTACAATTTCGCCACTGCGGATAATGCTTTGTCCCGCTAAAACCTCAATTTCGATGGGCTTAATCTGTGCGCGAGCTTCGCGTTTGTGTTGCTCAGTAGCCTGGGCATTCAGCACCCGATTGACGCGCAGAAACCCCGTCGTGAAAAACAAAACTACGCCCCGTTGTGGTTCAGCCAAACCGCTTGTCCAATAGGGCAGAGAGCGCTGCTGAAGTTGCTGCAAAGCGGTTTGGTCAAGCTCATAAGCATACTGCGACACGGCCCGATCATAAAGGGTCAAACATTGCATCTTTACCCCATTCCACCCATTTTCGTCCAGGGCGATCACAGACCAGGCCAACGTGGGGGAAAAGGCAAGGGAAGCATTGGGCAAAGTGCTAAGTTTCTGAATTTTCTCCGAATCGTTGAGGGTGGGGTCGGCTCGCACCGCACTGATGCTGGTCAGCAGCGTATCCAAACTCAGTCTTTGGCGCGAAAGCAGGCTAAAGTCGCTCTCCATCACCAAGTTTTCGGGGCGATTTTCGGCTTTAGCTCGCTCTGCACTCGTGCGTAAATTACTAATAAATTTGACATTTCGCCGCGCTTGAATGCTGATTTGGCTGGGGCGACCCAGTTCCAGCGAACCTGTTTCGCTGGGTAAGCGCAAGGCCAAGGCCCCCCACAGGCCAAGGGCCAAAAAGACTCCAGCCAAAAGTGGCAGAAGGCCCATCTGCGAGGCGTTCCCTGAGCCTGCCGAAGGGA
>DCSM01000030.1:10049-20625 GCA_002325605.1 Chloroflexaceae bacterium UBA1466 | reverse complement strand
TTGGGTCTTCCTCACTTTGCTCCTTTGTTGGCCTTATCTTAGCTCCAAAAAAGCTTGGACCCAGGCCTTCCGCGAAATGACTAACGACCTGGTGGAACGAATGAGTGGGCATCGGACGCGCCTGGCCCAGGAGGATCAGGCCCATTGGCATGACGCAGAAGATCAGCAAGTTGCCCAAAACTTGAAGCTTTCGGAGTTAGTAGATCGGGTGGCGTTGCAACTTCAGGCCGTGATGCCCCAGGGTTGGTTAAGCATAGGGATGGCCGGAATTGCCCCCAGCCTGGTCTTTGCTTCCGCAACGGCTGAAGAATTGGCCTTTAGCTTGGGGGGCATCTTTCTGGCTTCCCAAGCCCTGAACAACCTTATAACGGGGGCTCAAAGTATCGTCAAACTGCTGGTGGCTTGGGATCAAATTGCGCCGCTTAACCAAGCCGCGACTCGGCCTCCAGAAGGAGCCCAGGGGATAAACCTTGCGCCTAATTATGGGCAGGGGCCCGAAGCCGCTAAATTAGCAGTTTTGGTAGCCAGAGACTTGGCTTTTCGCTATGCCCAACGCCCGCAGCCGGTGTTACAAGGTTGTCGGCTCCAGATTCAGAAGGGGGATCGGTTACTCTTAGAGGGGCCTTCGGGGGGCGGGAAGTCAACCCTGGCCGCGCTCTTGACAGGCCTTCGCACCCCGCAAGCGGGTTTGTTGCTGCTCTGGGGTTTTGACCAGCAAACGCTTGGCCGCGAAGAGTGGCAACGCCGCGTGGTCTCCGCGCCCCAATTTCACGAAAACCACGTTTTCACGGAGACCTTTGCTTTTAATCTCTTAATGGGGCGACAATGGCCGCCATCTAAGGAAGACCTTGCGGAAGCGGAAACCATCTGCCAAGAATTGCGTTTAGGGGACTTATTAAAGCGGATGCCTGCGGGCTTACAACAGATGGTCGGGGAAAGTGGCTGGCAACTTTCGCATGGTGAGCGAAGTCGGCTCTTTATTGCACGGGCCCTCTTGCAAAAAGCCGATCTGATTGTGCTAGATGAGAGTTTCGCCGCCCTTGACCCCGAAAATCTCCAATTGGCCCTTCAATGCGTGTTAGAAAGGGCCCCAACTTTGCTCGTAATTGCCCATCCCTAGACTTAGAATATAAGAAAGGAGGTGAAAATTCCCATGAAAACTAAGACAATGATTAAGGCTGGTAGAAGAGCGGACGGTATACGGGGTAATTCACAAGACTCAAAGAACAGTTGAGCTTGCCGAAACCAGCGATCCCCGTTCCCTGCGCTTGTCTCAGGGAACAGGAGACCTTTCCCCTTCCCCTTTGCAAAAGCCTGATTTCTACTCCGCCACAGGCAGCGCGACCCGCACAAGTGTCCCCTCACCCACGGTGCTGCTCACCGTCAGTTCCCCATCGTGAATTTCTACAATACTGTAGCTCGTCGCCAACCCCAAACCTGTACTCATCCCACGGGTGGTATAGAAGGGTTCAAAGATTTTGCCCAACTCTTCGGGTGAAATCCCCTCGCCAGTATCTTTAAACTCCACAACAACCCTTGCTTTTTGCCCATGGCGGCAGAGTAAAGCAGCTTTGGGAGCAGAGATTACACAGGCCGCAGGATTAAGCAAATCGGTAGAGCAGGTTTGGGTCGTTGCCAAATAGGTTGTGATCGTTAATGTGCCCCCGTTAGGCATCGCTTCCAGCGCATTAAAGACTAAATGGAGACAAACTTGCTTGAGATGACTGCCAATCGCAAAAACAAGGGGGAGATCAGGTTCCCAAGCACAAACAGCTTGAACCTTGTTATCTTGCAGCTGCTGTTCGACCAAGACCAAAACGCCCGCCAGCAGCTCGTGCAAATTGGTTGGCCGCATCCCTTCGCGGGAAGGGCGATATAACTCGAGCATGCGCTGCACAACGCTAATGAGATATTCGACCTCATCTTGGGCTAAAGTGAGATAACGTTCGTGCTTTTCTTCGTCTAAAGAGTGATTGATCAGCAAATGCAGCGAATTATGAATGGCTTGGAGGGGATTATTGATGTGATGAGCAATCGAAGCCGCAAGCCGCCCAACGGCGGCTAACTTTTCGCTCTGAATTATTTGTTGAGCAACTTCTTCGTGACCTGTAAGATCGCGGATAATTAGCAAAGTCAGGGGTTGATCATTGTTGGGAATCGAGCTAAAACTAATCGAAACGGCAAGCCCCTGGCCAGCTTTTGTCAGGAGCAAACATTTGGGCTTTGGGCCTTCAGGAAAAAGGGCTTGTAAATTGGTTTGCAGTAATGACCTTTGGCTATAGCCCGTAAGCCGTTCCGCCGCAGGATTAGCATTACAGATGGTTTGACTCGACTGCTCAAGCAGAAGAATGGCATCGGTAGCATATTGAAACCAGGAAAAATCGGTTAGGGCTAACTTAGATACCCCATTTTGAGTGAGCATACCCTGCTACTTTCTATGTTTTCAAAAATGGGTACTCTTGATCTGTGAATTTCCTCTGCTTCAATCTGCTCGAAGCTCACAATCTTATTCAAGATCTGTAGTTAGGGGGCCTTTAGTTACTGCTTTTTGAGGAGCAGGCATAGCCCGTCGTTGCAATTCAGCCCAAACCGCTTCAATGGGAACCCCTTGCTCCTCTAGCAAAACGAGACTGTGATAGCAAAGATCAGCCATTTCATAGACTACCTCCGTGACGGAGCGATTTTTGGCCGCGATAATAACTTCCGCCGCTTCTTCCCCAATCTTTTTGCCAATGCGGTCTACACCACCTTGCAATAACCGAAAAGTATACGAGCCAGAAGTTGGGTTATCTCCACGAGTGTGAATTGTGTCTGAAAGTTGAGAAAGGATAGTTAAACTGGGAACCCGTACCGTAACCATTTCGCCGTCTAGCTTGCGATGGAAGCAGCTTGGCTCACCAGTATGACAAGTGGGGCCGATGGGTTCAACCAAAACCAGAAGCGCGTCACTATCACAATCCTGCCGAATTTCAATTAGTTGTAAATAGTGGCCACTGGTCTCGCCCTTTGTCCACAAAGCTTTTTGACTCCGACTCCAAAAGGTTACGAGGCCCCCTTCCTGAGTTTTTTGCAAAGCTTCGGCATCCATATAGCCCAACATTAAGACTTCCCCACTGCGAGCATGTTGAATAATTGCAGGAATAAGCCCATTACTATCGAAGTTTAGCATGGTAGCTTCGCCCTTTACTGCCGAAAACGACCCTAGAAGCAATTTGTTTAATGCCGAAAATGACGCTGGGCCGTGAAAAGCATCGCGGCTTCAGCTTTGTCGGCTGCCGTAATAACTTCGGCATCCCGCACTGAACCGCCAGGTTGAATAACCGCCGTTGCCCCAGCCTGCAAAGCAGCTTCCAGCCCGTCAGCAAAGGGAAACATGGCATCACTGGCGACTACCGAGCCAGCCAGCGAAAGCCCCATATCTTGAGCTTTGAGGACTGCTAAACGGGAACTGTCGACGCGACTCATTTGCCCCGCCCCAATGCCTAAAGTCCGATCTACAGTAGCATAGATAATCGCATTGGATTTGACATGTTTCGCCACCCGCCAAGCAAATTCTAACGCTTGGGTTTCAGCCTCCGTTGGGGCCCGCTTCGTAACGACTTTCCGCTGTTCGGCGGCTAAAGTAGCTCGATCAGCATCTTGGACTAAAACTCCACCTGGAATACTGTGCAACAATTTAACCCCTGCTTCAGTAACAGGTTTTAGCACTTTGATCAACCGCCGATTCTTCTTTTTGGCCAAAAGCTCTAAGGCCGCAGGCCCAAAATCAGGGGCAATGATGATCTCAGTAAAGATTTCATCAATTTCCTGCGCCAATTCAAGATCACAAACTGTGTTGATCGCAATAATCCCCCCAAAAGCTGAAGCGGTATCCGTTGCGAAAGCCTTTTTCCAAGCTTCAACCGTTGTTTTTCCCGTTGCTACCCCACACGGATTAGTATGTTTAATGATAGCAAGGGCAATGCCTTCCTGAAGCGGGAATTCTTCGATCAATTCTTGGGCTGCCACCAGATCAAGAATGTTGGTATAAGACAAATCTTTGCCATGCAATTGAGCAAAATAAGAGTTGAATCGCCCATAAAGCACGGCTTTTTGATGGGGATTTTCGCCATACCGCAACTCTTGGCTGTGCGCCCAAGCCATTGGCAAGGTTTGCGGGAATGCTTCTTCGGTTAAATAGGCGGCAATCGCGGTATCATAAGCTGCGGTATGAGCAAAAGCTTTGGCTGCTAAGTGTTTCCGCAACTCCATGGAAACTTCGCCCTGCTGCAAAGCGGCCAAAACAGGCGCATAATCCGCAGGATCAACTAGCGTAATGACGTGAGGAAAGTTCTTTGCCGCTGCTCGCAGCAAGGCTACACCCCCAATATCAATGTTTTCGAGCGCTTCCTCCAGCGAAATATCAGGTTTGGCAATGGTTTCGCTGAACGGATAAAGATTAACCACCACCAGATCAATGGGAACAATGCCATGTTCGGCCAATTGAGTCAAATGACTTTGGCGATCTCGGCGCGCAAGAATCCCGCCATGAATGGCGGGATGGAGAGTCTTGACGCGCCCATCTAAAATCTCTGGAAAGCCCGTAATGGTATCGACAGATTGGGAGGGGATGCCTTCAGCGGTGAGGAGGCGTTGCGTATTGCCTGTGGAGATAATCTCAAGGTTCAAAGCAGCCAGCGAGCGGGCAAAAGCCACGATTCCCTGCTTATCCCAGACACTGATAAGTAGACGCATGATTTAAGTTGTAACCTCTGGTTTGGGCTTAATTGACAAGACCCTGGGCCCGCGAGCGCATCTCTTTCAAGACTTTGCGGGCGCGGGCTGGCTCCACCAGCGATGCAATAGCTTGTTCAAAATAATCAATTGCACTTAAAATTTGTTGCGCGGTAGCACTAGCTGGGTCACTGATATTAGCGCGACTATAAGAATTTTCGAGCAAAACCGTGGCATTGGCTCCCAGGTTATTGGTCGCAATGCGTTCAAGTTCGGGAATAATGGTCTCGACGGAATAAGAATCGCGGTCTTCGATGAGACCATTGGCCAGCAGTTCGGCAATAATTTCCCGCGTGCGATATTCCCCCAACCCACTGCGCTGGGCAATTTGGTCAATCGTATTGCGGCCATTGACCATCGTGAGGACGCGCCATTCCTCAGCTTCCAGGTTGATTTCAGTTGTCCCCGAAGAAGGATTGGGGACAAGGCGGGGAACCATCGTGAGCGGTGGGCCTTGCTTTTCCGCTTCGGCCCAGGCATCCTGGCGCATAATCCCTTCCATAATGATGACTTCGTTACTACTGGTAATGGTTGGTTGTTCCAGGGTCACGCCGTCCGCAAAATGAAAGGGGCCTGCAGTAAAAGTAAAGAAAGTATAAACGGCTTCCAATGGGGGTAGGCCTGGCGATTCGGCTCCGATGATTTTCCCATCCCGAAAATAAAGCCAGCCTTCCAGGGTTTGCGAGCCGCGTTTGCCGTGCATATGGACAGCCCCAGTTTTTTTACTGAGGTCCACAAGTTGAATAATATCGGTGAGTGGGAACTCGCTAAGATCGCCTTCGAGAGCTTTCATACGCTAGAGTCTACTAATGACCAATTTACTGATCGCTTTGAGCGTATCGAACACCCCAACCCCCGTCGAAGCAATGGATTCAAAGCGGGCCCATTTAAGGCCATTGAGATATTTGTCCAATACTCCAACTGAAAGGGCATTAGGGAGGTCACGCTTATTATACTGTAAGACAATGGGAAACTCCCGAAAGTCTTTATTTTGGCGCGTAATGTTACCGGCCAATTCTTTCAGGCTGCGGACATTTTCCTCTAATTTATCGCGGGCGGAGTCGGCTACAAAGACTACCCCATCGGAGCCATTGAGAACGGCCACTCGGGTGCGCTCGTAGAGAATTTGCCCTGGGACGGTGTAGAGGTGGAAGCGGGTTTGGAAGCCGCGTACTTTACCCAAGTCCAGCGGCAGAAAGTCGAAAAAGAGCGTGCGTTCGGTCTCCGTTGCAATGGAGAGCAAATCCCCTTTGACATCCCGTGGTACTTGGGCATGAATATACTGCAAATTGGTGGTTTTCCCACACATTCCTGGCCCATAATAGACCACTTTACAATGGATTTCGCGTGCCGCAACATTGATCAGAGCCATAAGTTCTCTCGCGTACCTGTCAAACAGACCATACCAGATGCACGAAGGGAAACCCCTGTGCTGGCCGAAAATTTTGCCGCTGGGCTGGGACTTCCCGGTTGCCTTAGCAAAAATCTACTCTTCCGGGGCCGCGCCCCGGCGCGCGCGTTAGTCCCGGAACAGGAGGTCAATCGTATCTTCCATCGAAGTACGGAAAGATGAACCCAGCACTTCATCGCGCCCTTTGTGCTGTTGCCGCACCCGGTCTAGCACTGCTGCTAGTTCATCGGTGGCCTTCTTGGTCAAGACTTTTACCAAGCCGATGTGGGTGCCCTTATTGAAAATCACACACAAAATCCATTGCTCTTCAATGAGGGCGATAAAGATATTTTCCCGCACTCCTTGTTGGAAGAGCATCCGGAAGTCTTTTTCCCGCAGCAGCTTGGCCACCTCCCGGGAGGAGGCGAAAGTGCCCGCAATCAGGGCCCCAAGGGCCGTAATATCTTGGCGACTGCCGTCGCCTTGGGAAGCAATCACCTGGCCACTTTTGTCCAGCAGCAAGGCATAATTGCCTCCCGTATCTTCCACCAAATGACCCAAGCACTCCTCAATCTGCGCGACTTCTTCAGTAGGCACGATCAAGCTTGTGAGTTGTGGATCCATCGTCACCTGCCTTACACCTTCCTATCGGGAGGCTTGCGCTGGTTTTGCCTAGGGCTATTATAGCACAGAGCGCAGCAACCTGCCGTTAGCCAGCGCGGGGGCCTAACATTTCGCTATTGAGGGCCATTTTTCCGGGGCCCCAGTTCCTTAAATTGCCAATCTTCCACTTCCAGGCCAAGCGCTTGCGCTGGGCAGCCAGGGCTATTATAGCACAGAGCGCTTTAGATTGCTTCCAGGGCCAGGGTCATTTCACGGCGATGGAGCGTCACCAGAAATCGGACTTGGCCAAGTCCCTCGCGTCCGTTGACGATCAAAAGGAGCATTGCATCGACGCTAATCGGTTCCAGCACCACTAAGCCTTGTTCATACTCCAGAATCGCTTGCACCGTATTGCCCCGATCAATCTCGCGCCCCAAAGCCTCAGCCATCGCCAAGCCGTTGGAAGCTACCGCACAGATCGCATCAACATCCATTCCAGGGCGGGCCAAACTCTCAATCAATAAGCCGTCGTTGGCGACCACCGCTGCCATTTCGACCCCCTCAAGCGCCCGAAACCGACTGAGGAGCTTGCGCAACTCATTACTCATAGTTACAATGCGGGTTCTTCCTATGCGGAATTGCCGCAAGCCTCCTTATTCTAAGGACGATCCACGGAGTGATTTTGGTATTGAGCCTGGCAAGACACCAAACCAACACAACAGCATTGCGGTGGTAAAATTCTACGGGCCAGCCAATGAATGGAAAGACAGAATGCCCGCGTTATGTCGTTGCATGGCCAGGATGACCCACCTAAACTTTAGTATAATTGATTTTTGATGCAGTGTCCAGGTCTTAGGGCTACGCCATGTTAGCCAGGAGCATCATCCAACCTTTGATCCTCAGGTTTTTCCGCTGCGGTTTCGGCTAAAAAAGACGGGCTGCTTTCAGGTTTTTCGGGAGCCACAAGCGCTTCGTTCTCCTCTAGCCCCTCCTGATCTTTGGGTGGCCGCCCAGGCCGAATGTTTCGCAGCGAATCAATAGTCGCTGCAATTGCGCGGTCAGCCCAGTCGTAAATGGTTGGGCGACTCTTCTGTAGCTGCTCGGCAATCTGCGATACGTTGGCCCGATATTCAGGGTCAAACGTGGCTAAATTTATTCGGGCAATAGCAACAATTTGTTGGATTTCTTCCGCTGTGAGGCCATGAAGCTCAAGCAGTTTTTTGGCCCGCTTGCTGATTCGCTCAGTTTGCATAGCGTGACTCTGGGCAATTCAAGCTCTGCGGCGCGGCAAATTTTTTATTTTACTCCGCCCAAGAACAGAGCAGGTTTATCATCACTAAACTTTTCAGGGCTTCAAAAGGCCATAGCCTTATCCTCATGCAGCGCGGAGAAGCTTGTCCCAAACTCCAACAAAGAGGCTGGCACTAGTTCTTAGCATAGCATAGGGTTGTTTATCTGTCCAGCCAGAAGCCCTGGGGGAAAGTTTTTCCGCACGGGTGAAAGGTTTTTCTAAAAAGGGTTAGCGGGCTTAGTTGAAAGAATAACCCGCTTATGTTAGAATAAGATAGCTAGATTTCTAGGGTTTTAGGCTCTTTCTATGTTAGAAGTCCCTGATCATCGGCTGCGCCAGCGCGAATATCTGCTCCAGATTAGCCGTGCGATTACGGCGCAACTTGATCTAACCAGCGTCTTGAACCTGGTGATCACGGTGGCGGTAGAAATGCTGGCGGGAACTTCGGGTTTAATCGCGCTTTACGAAGAAGATGGCAATGGTGAACCCCAAGTTCGGGCTTCGGCGGGTTTGCCCCACGAAGTTTGGTTGGCTTTTGAACCGCTTTTAGCCATTTCGCCCGCCGAATTGTTAAACAACGCGACGGCCCGCGTTTTGCACCAGTTGGCGCAAAACACGGGTTTGCCTTTGCGCCAAGTGATTGCGCTCCCGCTCACCTTTTCTGAGACACCTGTCGGCGTGATTTATGTCTTTCGGGCGGCGCTGAATGTTGGTTTTTCTCCCGATGACGCGCAGGTTTTGCAAGCTTTCGCCGATCAAGCAGCGATTGCGGTGAGCAATGCCCGCTTATACCAACGTGTTCTGCGCGAAAAGCAGCGTTTGGATGCTCTAATCGAACAAAGTGCGGATGGCGTATTGATTTTAGATAATCGCTGGCGGATTACTACATTTAATAAAACAATGGAACAGCTTACGGGCTGGCCGCGCAATGAAGCTTTAGGGCGACCTTGCGCCGAAGTTTTGGCCATCAAAAATGCTCAAGGTAGCAATATCTGTTTGACAGATTGCCCTTTACAACGTTTTCCGCCTGTGAAAAATCCTGTAGTTGAAGGTCGTATCACGACGCTTGATGGTCGAGAACTCTATGTCCAGAGTCGTTATGCTTCCCAATATGATTTGCAAGGAATTTATCAGGAAGCAATTGTCAATGTCCGCGATATAACTGAACAAAAGCACGAAGAGGAGCTTCAAAGTACTTTCGTTTCAATCATTTCGCATGAACTAAAGACTCCTGTGAGCATTATCAAAGGTTATGCCGGAACCTTGCGCCGCGAAGATGCTCAGTGGAGTGGGGAAATTTTGCAGGAAGGCCTGCGGATCATCGAGGAAGAGGCTGACCGTTTGGCCCAACAGATTCAAGGGCTGCTTGATGTTTCGCGCCTCCAAGCGGGTGGGATGCGCCTTGAAATTACTGATTGGTCGTTTATAAACCTCGCGCAAGAAATAACTCAAAGTTTTGCTCTTCAAACCGAGAAGCCTTTTACCTTTGAATTGCGTTTTCCCGATGATTTTCCTTTCGTTCACGCCGATTATGAGCGAATTCGCATGGTTTTAACCAATTTAGTCTCTAATGCTGTGAAATATAGCCCTAATGGTGGGACGATTCGCGTCGGAGCTAGGTCGGATGGTGAGAATGCGTTAGTTTTTGTTTCGGATCAAGGGAGCGGAATTCCCTCGGAAGAGCAAGAGCGCATTTTTGACCGTTTCTATCGGGTTGATAATCGGCTGCGCCGCGAAACACAAGGCACGGGGCTGGGGCTTTACGTAGCGCGAGCCATTGTGGAGGCGCATGGCGGGCGGATTTGGGTTCGCAGCCAGCTGGGGCGCGGTTCCCAATTCTTCTTTTCTTTGCCCTTAGCGCACCGCCAAATCACCGTGAATGCTGAATAGTGCTATAATATGCAACAAGTTTCGCTGCGCCCTCGCGCATTTGCAAGATAAAAGAACAAAAATATGGCTTACAAAGTTGTTATTATTGGCTCAGGCCCCGCAGGCTTGACGGCTGCCATTTATGCTGCTCGCGGGAATGTGCAACCGCTTCTGATTCGCGGCTTGCAACCTGGTGGTTTGATTACCACGACCAACGAAATTGAGAATTTTCCTGGCTTTCCCGAAGGCATTACGGGCTTTGAACTGGCAGAACGGATGGAAAAACAGGCGACGCGCTTTGGGACCCAATTTCTGGATGGCACTGTGTTGCGGATTGACCTCGCCCAGCGGCCCTTTTCGCTGGAGCTTGATTCTGGGGAAAAGATTCTCGCCGAGAGCCTGATCATTGCGACGGGTGCTTCGCCACGCAAATTAGGCATTCCTGGCGAAGAGCGCTTGATCAGTCGAGGCGTTTCCTATTGTGCTACTTGTGATGGCTTCTTTTTCAAGGGTAAAAAGGTCGTTATTATCGGGGGCGGCAATAGTGCCCTTGATGAAGGGCTGTTTCTTACACGGTTTGTCAATGAGTTAATTATTGTTCATCGGCGAGACCAATTACGGGCTGATCCAATTTTGCAAGAAAGAGCTTT
>DCSM01000030.1:0-9876 GCA_002325605.1 Chloroflexaceae bacterium UBA1466 | reverse complement strand
ACCGATGCGGTTTTTCCTTATGTTGGTAATGTGCCAAACACTGATCTCCTGCAAGGGCAACTTCCTACCAACCCCAATGGCTTTCTTATCACCGATGAACACTTGCGGACGACTGTTCCAGGGGTTTTTGTCGCTGGCGATGTCACCGACTACATCTATCGGCAGGCGATTACAGCAGCAGCCAAAGGGACAATGGCCGCAATGGAAGCAATGTGGTTTTTGGATGCCCAAGAACATGTAGTGCAAAAAGCCAAATAACCACAGATTCAATAAACTTAATCGCTCTCTTCCGCCTATCAGAGGTAATTTATGGAAAATAAACTCTCTTTTGTGCAATTCATTCACCCTGGAAGCGAACATATCCCTGATAAAGGGCGCTTTAAGGGCTGGAATAAGGGGCCGCAGAAACAAGTTTTCCTCAAGCAGGCGGGACGTTATCTATTGCCCGACCAAAATACCACGGCGGAAGGGGAACTTCTTTTTTGGGCTAATTGGGAACCAGATGCTGAGGTTAAACAACAATTTGCCAAGCCTCTTCCTGGCTCGCCAAGCACGATTTATAGTCCTCATTATGCTCTTCCCAATACTTATCAAGGTTTCCAAGCTACTGATCCATTTATTTTTGGGCATCAATTTCATTATTTAGCCAATCAACAAGCGGTCAAAACAGGCTTGACCCCGATGCGCTATCTTGAACGTGGTTCCGTAATTCTTTTCGGCTCATGCCGCAACAAACGTTTTATCTTAGATACCGTTTTTGTGACTAATCATTGGATTTCCCACAATAAAAGAAACTACAAAGAGGTTTTGCGAAGGAAAATCTCGACAACATTCGCCAAAACTGCCCTTTTACCCTTTTATCAAAATGATAGTGGCGCTGATCTAAGGCTCTATTGTGGTGCAACTTTTGATAAGCCCCTCCACGGCATGTATAGTTTTTTTCCTTGTGCGCTTTCGGGCGAAAAGCCAATGGGCTTCGCCAGACCAACAATTAAAATCCGCGATGTTATCAATGATAACCTTTTGCAAGGCCGCAAAATGAATCCGCAAACAAGTCTCGATGCTGTAAAAAGTCTTTGGGATGAAGTAGTAAAGCAAGTAACCGACCAAGGCCTAAAATTGGGAGTTTTCGCTGCTTTACCGAAACCGAGAAAAGCCTAATGCTGCCTGCCGATCTGCTTTTGACTACAGCTACGACCAGTTATGCCATTACTGTTGGCCCAGGTTTATTGGAAACGCTCCCTGAACGTTTAGAAACTTTGGGACTGAAAGGGAAAATCTGGCTAATCAGTGATCATCAAGTTTTCCCTATCTACGGCCCGCGCCTAGAAAAGCCCTTAAAAGCTAAGGGTTATGCGTTAGAAACGTTTATCATCCCTGCGGGCGAGGCAAGTAAAAACCAAAATCAGCTTTGGGAGCTTTATACATGGCTAATCGCAGGTGGAGTAGAGCGGAGAGATACTATCGTCGCGCTTGGGGGTGGAGTTGTGGGGGATTTGGCAGGATTTGTTTCGGCCACGATTCTGCGGGGGGTCTCTTTTATCCAAATTCCTACAACTTTGTTGGCAATGGTTGATGCTTCTATTGGTGGTAAAACAGCCATCAATCACACATTAGGCAAGAATCTAATTGGTGCATTTCAGCAACCATCACTTGTTTTGGCTGATACTTTGACCTTAAAAACGTTGCCTTTGCGCGAGTTGCGAGCAGGATGGGCTGAAGTTATCAAACACGGTGTTATCCGCGATGCTGCTTTATTTAGTTTATTAGAAAAACATGCTTCTGAATTAGCAGGTAACGAAGCAAATTCAACATTTTCGCTCCCTGAACCGCTTACAGGCGAGGTTATTCGGCAAGCCGCTGCTGTGAAAGTTGCGATTGTCAGCGCCGACGAAAAGGAGCAGGGCGAGCGCATTACGCTCAATTATGGGCACACTTTAGGGCATGCGCTGGAGGCTGCTACGGGATATGACACTTTTCTGCATGGCGAAGCAGTGGCAATTGGAATGCACGCTGCGGCTCAGATCGCTCATGCGCTAGGCTTGTTTACGACAGAAGATGTCGAAAGACAAGAGAATCTCCTTTCAAGCTATGGATTAGGCACTACCTTTCCATCAAATGTTACTGCTGAACAGCTTATGGCTTTGACTTTGCACGATAAAAAGGTGCGAAATAAACGAATTCGCTGGGTCTTACCAACGAAAATTGGTGCAGTAAGCGTGCGTGATGATGTGCCAGAAGCGCTTATTCAGACGGTACTTAGGGCCAGAAAGGCTTAAAAACGAATGAAACGCTCTGAAACTCAAGCCGCCAGACTCCGGACAGCCTTACAAAAAGTAGTTTTGCTGCGCGAGACGGGCCCCAAAAGTGCAGCTTGGCATCGGGCAAGGATTCAAACAATCTGGCATATTCATACTTTGATGGATAAACTCAAAAATCAAACCGATTCTGAAGATGAGAATAGCTCTTCATGCTAAAAGCAGCTTCAAAAAAAGACCGAATCTGGCTCTTTGTCCGCCCGTTTATTGGTTGGTTCTGCATTTTACTGGGTTGCTTAGGCTTATTCTTACCTTTTATTCAGGGTATTCTCTTCTTAGTTCTTGGAATTGCACTTGTTGGGCCAGAAAATCGTTTTCTGTGCTGGATTGGTCTTCAATTAAATCGTTTTTTGCAAGGTTGGGCCGCTTTGCAAATTCCAATTATTGGTGAAGTAGGGCGCTGGGTTTGGCAAATTCACCAAAACCTCGCACACCAGATAAAAACATTCTCAAAAAAGGAAATGGAATAATTGACCATGCACAATCAAGGTACGATGTTGAGTGAACATGTCTTGGAACGGGATGGTTGTAAGATTCATTATTGGTTAGCGGGGCCAGAGGGACGGCCTTTTGTTGTTTTAACTCATGGCGCAGCGTTAGATCATCAAATGTTTGCAGCTCAAATTGCACCTTTGGCGAAAAACTATCGTATTTTGCTCTGGGATGTGCGAGGTCACGGGGTTTCACAGCCGATAGGCAATGAATTCTCGATTCGTAAAGCTGCTGCTGATTTAATCGCTCTGCTTGACACGCTTGGGGTAAAAAAAGCGGTTCTCGTCGGCCATTCAATGGGCGGAATTATTGCCCAGGAAGTGGTTTTTCACTATCCAGAACGAGTTATTGCGCTGGCCATCGTTGGGAGCGAATGTATTACCTTTGGCATTTCCTTCCTTGATGCCTGGATGATGATGCTCACAACCTCTTTTCTCTTCTTTAATACCCCTGAAAGCAGTCGTTTATTGATTTCATGCGCGACTGGGATTAAAACGCAAACCCAAATCTATGCTTACAATACCTTGAAGAAGATTTCGCATCAGAATATAATGACTATTTGGCAAGAGCTTGTCAGTTGTTTACACTATGAGCGAGATTATCGCATTTCGCATCCGCTTCTCCTTACCCATGGAGAATATGATAATTGGGGCAATATCAAACAAACAATGCCTTTCTGGGCGGCCCGTGACTCCCAGTGTCGTTTTGTTATCATTCCTCTTGCAGGGCATAATGCTAACCAAGATAATCCTCCAATGTTTAATCAAGTTTTGTTAGATTTTCTGCATGCTAATGTCCCTCTTTCATAACTATTTCTATGCCAGAACTTCCTGAAGTTGAAACAATTGCGACCAGTTTAGGGCCCCAACTGGTCGGGCGACGCATTAAGGCCATCGAAAAGCTAGATTGGGAAAAGATGGTGGAAGCTCCCGATCTAGCTTCTTTTCAGCAATTGCTTCCTGGCCGCACTGTTTTAGCTGTTTATCGGCGGGCAAAGTGGCTGCTTTGCACTTTGGATGAGGCTTGGACATTGGCATTGCATCTGCGAATGACAGGCAGTGTGAGTGTCAATGATGCTACTTTTCTGCCAGATAAGCATACTCACTTAGTTTTGAGCTTAGATAATGGGCAAAACTTCTTCTTTCGTGATATTCGGAAGTTTGGCAAAGTGAAGCTTCTTGACGAAATAGGTTTGACAAAGCTCAATGCTTCTTTTGGCCCAGAGCCTCTTGGCCCAACTTTTAACCCCGCGTACCTGGTCACGCAACTTGTCCGTCGCCGGGGCACGCTCAAGCCTTTACTGCTTAATCAGAAATTAGTCGCGGGTTTAGGCAATATCTATGTAGATGAAGCTCTTTGGCTTGCTGAAATTCACCCTTTACGGCTGGCTAATAGTTTGGTAGAAGCAGAGATAACCCAACTTTATACAGCGATCTGTGCAGTTTTGCGCCAAGCTATTGCTCAAAAAGGGACAACTTTGCGCGATTATCGCTATGGCAATGGGCAAATGGGGGAAAATCAGAAGCAACTTGCAGTTTATCAGCAAACTGGGAAGCCCTGCTCGCGCTGTGAAACGTTGATTGAACGGCTTGTGGTAGCTCAAAGAGCGACTCACCTTTGCCCGACCTGTCAGAAAGCCCCAAATGGTAAGATAAGCCCCTTGCCTGCTACTCTCTAAAATTATAAGTAGACTCTCTGACCGCTTTTTACAGCTTTGGCGCTGGGCTTTGTTATTCTTACCCCAAAACTCTTGACATCTCCTGTGATAGATGCTAAAATGATCATTTATGGGTATAGCTTGACTGTGGTTATCTTCGGGCTACCCGAAAGTAGCTGAAGTTCTAGCTCCTCCTGGCCAGCCCTAGAAAGCCAGCATTTGTGCCCATGGCAGCGCTCTCTTATATTTTTCCACTACCGCCACTGCTAAATTCCATGGACGCAAAAGATTTCCCACTTTATTTTCAATCAATTCCTACTTGCACCATTTTTCCTTTCGCTGGAAGCTGTGGGGCTTAAAAACCCCTGCGGTTCATGACCCTAGGTAAATGTTTTCAGATGTGGGCCTTCAGATTTTTGCGCCCCAGGTTGCAAGCCTGGTTGCCTAAAAGTGCCCTAAAAGCTGAAGCCCAGACGAGGTGAGTATGCCCCCGTTGACTGAGACCGTCGTGCTGCAACCGCTGATCACGCCGCTGGAGACGCGAAAAGAGGGCCTTAATCGGCCTGGGATTGAACGGCGTTCCTTTGCTCGGATTTACGATGCGATTGAAGTTCCCCGCCTAATCGAGACTCAAATTGATAGTTTTGATTGGTTTCGGCGCGAAGGCTTGCGGGAACTTCTGGACGAGGTCTCGCCCATTACCGATTTTACCGGCAAAAACCTGGAATTGCGCTTTCGAGAATATGTTTTTGGCGAGCCGCGCTACCAGGAATTTGAGTGCCGCGAGCGCGACCTGACGTATGCGGCTCCCTTGCGGGTAACGGTGGAGTTGCGGATTCTGACCACGGGCGAAATCAAGGAAAGTGAGCTTTTCCTCGGCGATTTCCCCATGATGACCAAAAGTGGAACTTTTATCTACAATGGCGCAGAGCGCGTGGTCGTTTCCCAGTTGATTCGCTCGCCAGGGGTCTATTTCAAAGGGGAAAAAGACCCAACCAGTGGGCGTGAAATTCATTCAGCTAAACTGATTCCCAATCGTGGAGCTTGGCTCGAATTTGAGTCCAACAAACGCGATGTTATTTCGGTTAAAGTAGATCGCAAACGCAAGCTTCCCGTGACCATCCTGCTCCGCGCTATTTTGGCTTGGAAAGCGAATTGGGATACGGGCGAGGGGAATTGGGTTCCCGACAATGAGCTAGAGAAATATGGGCATGATGATGAGATTATCGCCCTGCTCCATCGCGTTGATACGGCTCCCGAACATAACTACACCAAAGCCACGTTGGACAAAGACCCGACGCATAATGCCCGCGAAGCCTTGATGGAGTTGTATAAACGGCTGCGCCCTGGCGACCCGCCAACGCTAGAGAATGCCCGTTCGCTTCTGGAATCTTTGCTCTTCCATCCGCGCCGTTATGATTTGGCCAAAGTCGGGCGCTACAAGTTGAACAATAATCTCTGGGGCCGCGTGCTGGAGCAAGATAAGAGAGAGCGCAGTGCTTGGGATACCAATCAGGGTGAGGCTCCTTCGCCGCTGAAAATTCCCCTCAAAAGCTTGCGGGTCTTGTTGCCTGATGATATTTTCAAAATCATTGAACAGTTGATCTTGCTGAATAATAAGCAAGGGCATGCCGATGATATTGATCATCTCGGTAATCGGCGCGTGCGAACTGTCGGCGAGTTGATTCAGCAACAATTTCGCGTTGGTTTATTGCGGATGGAACGGGTGATCAAAGAGCGCATGAGCCTTCAGGAACCTGAAAGTGCAACTCCCAATGCGCTAATCAACACGCGCCCAGTAGTGGCTGCGATGCGCGAGTTCTTTGGGGGCAGCCAATTGTCGCAATTCATGGATCAGACCAATCCTTTAGCTGAATTGACCAACAAACGGCGACTTTCAGCGCTGGGGCCAGGTGGTTTGAGCCGAGATCGCGCAGGCTTCGAAGTGCGTGACGTTCATCACAGCCACTATGGGCGGATTTGCCCTGTTGAAACGCCTGAAGGCCCAAACATTGGCTTGATTGGCACAATGAGTACTTTTGCTCGCGTCAATGAAATGGGCTTTTTGGAAACCCCGTATCGTAAAGTTTACAATAGTGTAGATAATGCGGCGGTCTGGCTGGAGCGCAGTTGGCTGAATCGGGATATTTGCGATTTACGCACAGGTGAGCTTTTAGCCTCTGAAGGAACCACTGTTACGCCCGAAATTGCTCGTCAAATCACGATTGGGATGCTTCGAGGGCAATTTTTGCGCGAAAACCTTACTGATCCGCGCACAGACCAAATTCTCGCGCCAGCGGGAATGGAAATTACGCGTGCTTTGGCCGAGCAAATCGTTGAATTACCTCTGCGAACGATAAAGATCAGTCCCGTTGTTTCGCAAGAAGTCAAATATCTTCCTGCCGATGAGGAAGATAAATATATCATCGTGCAGGCCAATGCAACGATAGATGAGCATAACCGCTTCTTGGATACGACAGTTTCCTGTCGTAAAGCTGAAGCTTTCATCAAAGAGAACATTGACCGCGTCCATTTTATGGATGTGTCGCCCAAACAAGTGGTTAGCGTCAGTACGGCGTTGATTCCCTTTTTGGAACACGACGATGCCAACCGCGCTTTGATGGGTTCAAATATGCAGCGCCAAGCTGTACCGCTCTTGCGCCCAGATGCGCCAATTGTGGGCACGGGCATGGAATATATGGCCGCCCGCGATAGTGGTCAAGTGGTTGTCGCCGAAAAAGATGGCATGGTAATAAGCTCTACCGCTGACCAAATCATCGTGCGGGAGCAAGATGCCACAGAACATATCTATCCTTTGCGTAAATTTATGCGAAGTAATCAGGATACTTGCATCAATCAACGTCCTGCTAAGTCGCTTGGGGAAAAGGTCAAGGCCAATGAAGTTATTGCTGACAGCAGTAGCACCGATAATGGGGAATTAGCTCTAGGGCAAAATATCCTTGTCGCCTACATGCCATGGGAAGGCGGTAACTTCGAAGATGCGATCTTGGTGAGTGAGCGGTTGGTACGGGAAGATATTTTCACCAGCATTCATATTGAAAAATATGAAGTCGAGGCGCGAGATACTAAGCTGGGCCCTGAAGAGATCACCCGTGACATTCCTAATGTTGGGCAAGATAGTTTGCGGAATTTGGATGATCGCGGCATCATTTATGTTGGGGCCGAAGTCCAGCCAAACGACATTTTGGTCGGGAAAATCACGCCAAAAGGCGAAACCGACCTGACGGCTGAAGAGCGTTTGCTGCGGGCGATTTTTGGCGAAAAAGCGCGGGAAGTGAAGGATAGCAGCTTGCGTGTACCGAACGGGGTGCGCGGCAAAGTGATTGATGTCAAAGTCTTTAATCGGGCCGAAGGAGCCGAATTGCCTGTGGGAGTCAATCAAACCGTGCGAGTTTTGCTCTGTCAAAAGCGTAAAATCAGCGCGGGCGACAAAATGGCAGGCCGCCACGGCAATAAAGGGGTCGTTAGTCGAGTTTTGCCCATTGAAGATATGCCCTTTTTGCCCGATGGCCGTTCGATAGATATTGTGCTGAATCCCATCGGCGTGCCCAGCCGGATGAATATCGGGCAGATTTTGGAAACGCATTTGGGGTGGGCCGCAGCGCGTTTAGGCTTTCGGGTAGCTACGCCTGTCTTTGATGGCGCAACGGAAGATCAGATTAAGGATATGCTGGAAGAGGCTGGGCTGCCCCGCGACGGCAAAATTACGCTCTACGATGGTCGAACTGGATTGCCTTTTGACCAACCTGTCACTGTCGGCTACGCTTATATGCTCAAGCTGGCGCACTTGGTCGAGGATAAAATCCACGCTCGTAGCACAGGCCCCTACAGCTTGGTTACGCAGCAGCCGCTCGGCGGGAAAGCTCAATTTGGTGGGCAGCGCTTCGGCGAAATGGAAGTTTGGGCCCTGGAAGCTTATGGCGCAGCCTACACGCTCCAGGAAATGCTCACCGTCAAATCCGATGATGTGGTCGGGCGCGTGAAGACTTACGAAGCGATTGTCAAAGGCGAGACCATTCAAGAAGCAGGTGTGCCTGAAAGCTTCAAAGTGCTGATTAAAGAATTGCAATCGCTAGGGTTAAGTGTAGAAGTCCTCACGGAAGACGAGCGCACGTTGGAATTGAACGATGACATGGAAGGTGATTTCACAACCTTAGATGGCATCAATTTGAGCGGGATGGAACGCGGCGAATTCTAAACAGATTGAACGCTAAGTGCTGAACGTTGAAGCCGTTTTCAACGTTCAGCAGTGCTTACTTAGCGCTTCGAGAGGGAATAAATGCTAGAAATAAATGATTTCAATGCCATTCGGATCAGTCTCGCTTCGCCCAAAGATATTGAGACCTGGACTCGCGGGGAAGTAACGAAACCTGAAACGATCAATTACCGCACGCTCAAGCCCGAACGGGATGGGTTATTTTGTGAACGAATTTTTGGGCCCACCAAAGATTGGGAATGCTATTGCGGGAAATATAAGCGGGTGCGCTATAAGGGTGTAGTTTGCGATAAATGTGGCGTTGAAGTGACGCGCTCAAAAGTGCGCCGAGACCGCATGGGCCACATTCAATTGGCTTCGCCCGTCAGCCACATTTGGTTTGTGAAGGGGACACCTTCGCGGTTGGGGTTGCTCCTCGATATTAGCCCCCGCAACCTGGAACGTGTCCTCTATTTTGCGGCCTACATTATCACGGAGATCGGCGATGAACGGCTCCAGGCCAAACGGGCCGAAATGGTAGCCGCTTTTAACCAGCGCCGCGAAGAGATTCAAGTCCAGGCCGAAGAGCGGCGAATTGAGCTTACAAGCCAATTGACCCAGAATCTGGGCGATATGAATCTGGCCCAAATGACGGCCCAAAGTCGGATTGAGGAAGAACATAATGCGCGGCGCAAGGCTTTTCTGCGCGAGGCCGAAATCCTCCATGAGCAACTGGAAGAGCGGACAGGCGAAGAGACTGAGGAAGACATCCTTTTTCAAAGCGTCGTTTTGGTTGAAGAAGGTAAAGTTATTTCCGAACACGCGCTCGATAAACTAGAAGAGATTGTTGAACGGGAACTCGAATCTCTCAGCGCTCTGCGGGAGCGCGATGTCAATGATGCCAGCCTGCTGACCGATGCTCATCGGGAGCGCAAAGAACACGAAACGACCCAGGAGCAGGAGCGGATTCAAGATCGCCTCCAGCGCGAGTTGGATTCGTTGCTGCGCGAGGAACGCAGCAAACTTGAAAGCCTGGACAGCCTCAAATTGCGGCGGGTCTTGAGTGAAATTGAATATCGAAGTTTGCGCGAAGACCTGACAGGGTTTTTCCAGGCGAGCATGGGCGCGGGAGCCATCCGCGAAATTGTGTCGCAGGTCGATCTTGACAGCCTTGCGGAGGAATTGCAGACCGA
>DCSM01000064.1 GCA_002325605.1 Chloroflexaceae bacterium UBA1466 | reverse complement strand
TCTGGCGCAGAATTGCTCGTTGCGGGGGGCTTGGATTTAGTTTGAGTTTTAGGGTTAAGTGCATCGGTCTATTATACTTACTTCAGTTGCATTGGATTAAAAGAAAGGAGCGGCATTCCTCCCTTTGCTCAAGCTCCTGGGTATCCTGCCGTAAGATTTATGATGCGTTAGAGCTAAGAGTTATTCTACCCTAGCCACAACTTCTTTATTTTCTCGCTCGAATCTTACCCCAAAACTAGCATCTTCTTTCCTGTGTAGGATAGACATCCTGCCTGTCCGCTTCTCTCCTCATTTCCTTTGTTCCAGCGAGAAACAATACCACTGCTGCGGCCCCTTGTCAAACCTTATTAAATCTGCTTCCCAGTCTTAAACCCGTAGATTGGCTTTGGGGTAATTAGCCCGATCTGGCGCTGGTTGAGTTGGGCAAGCCCCAACAACGTGATATGAACGGCCCAGGCCAGCAAGACTAAGGCACTGATGGCCCCGACTCCCGCCGCCCACGATTGCACGCCAACAAAAAGCGGAATCCAAAAAGGTGCGCCCAGCAAACCGTGAACTAAGAGGCTCAAGCCTAAGGTGGCGGGCAAAAGGGTGAGACCCATGCGCCACCACCCTTTGCGCCAAACTAGCAGGAGCAGATAAAGCAGCCCCAGCGCGACCAGCGCCGCCATACTTGCCGAGATAAAGCTGCTTGAAATGCCGAAAAGGGCGGGAATGCGATAGTGCCAGATTTGTAATTTAAGCCCAAAATTTTCAAGAAGAAGATAGAAAAAGAGAAACCCGCTGTAAGTCAGAAGGCTTAAAAAGTAGCTGGGGCTCCACCACCGTTCGCGGTAGAGCCAAAAGGTGAGGAGAGCGGGGAGGGGATAGAACCAGGCTGAAGCCAGCACGATGGCCAATTGAAGTTTCTGCCCCTGGAGTGTGCCCAAAACGATTAGTTCAGGCTGATAGATTAGACCATAGGCGAGGGCCCAGAAGGGCGAAGCTAAGGCGCTAAGATGGCCCGACAGCATGGCTAAGGCGAAGATCGGAAGCTGCTTTTCCCGCCACAGCCAGCCCGCCAGCCCGTAGCCGAGAAGCGTGAGCAAGACGGCCAAGAAATCCATTGTACCTCTATATTATTCACTACAATATGGAACACCGTATCTTTCCTGCGCGATTCTAACGGCTTGTCTCAGGTGTGTCAAGCGGCGGGCCAAGCGCGGCCCAGAATTCCTCCTGTGCTATAATGGCTGGACAAACTTAGCTAGGAACACTACAATTGGAAGTTTTTAGCTTGGGCAAAGCCAGTACGCGACCCTTGCGGCCTCGCAAACCGCTATCAAACTAGGAATTATAAATATGAATTTCAAGGATCTCGATCTCGCCCGTCAAGCTTTTGAAAAAGCTCTTGAACAGGGTACAAGGATTGTTGTAGAAAAAACTACGGGTGGAAATACAGCCGGAAATACAGCCAAAGCAGTTGCAGAAACTGGTGCTGCGCTAGGTGCGGCTGCCAGTGCTGCTACAGGGTTGACTGTTGCAGCAACTTCAGGAGCAGGAATTGCTGCGGGTTTAGCAGCGGCAGGTGGTGTGGTTGGTGGTGGGATGGCTGCTGCTCCTGCGGTCTTAGCCGCAGGCCCAACTTACATTGGGACAAAAATAATGAATGAAACTTTGTTCAAAGACCAACCTGACTTGTCTGAGGAAGAGAATGATGCTCGTGCAGCGGCAAGAATAGCTACAAACATTGGGGCTGCTGCTGGTATAGCTGGTGCTGGTTTAGCAACCGTAGCTGGCGGGGCTTCTGGTGCGGCAATTATGAGTACCCTTGCAGGCATCGGTGGTGTGGTTGGGGGAGGTGCAATTGCTGGGACTGCCATCGTTGCTGCTGCACCTGTTGCGGCGGCGGCGGCGATTGGCTACGGAGTCTACGAAATATCCAAACGATATATCTTTAAGCAAGGTGAATTAGATAAAGCGCTTCAGGAATTTAACAAGGCTCTGGAATTAGACCCCCAGTTGCCTAAGGCTTACCATGGGCGGGGGCAAATCTATCGGCTGAAGGGCGAGAAAGCTAATGCTATCGCGGATTTTAAGCAGGCCTTGCAATTGACTGAAGACTCAGAGATGCGCCAGGAGTTAGCGCAGTGGTTGGAGGAGTTGGAGGCCCAGGGTTAGGTAGGTTGGGGCAGCGATAGCGGAGGTTTTTTTGCAGTTTAGCAGCAGATTAAACCACACACGAAAGGAGGTGAAATTTCGTATGAAAACCAAAACAACTCTCAAGGCAGGAATTAAAAATGATTATGTAAGCCTGTCATCGCGTTGGGGGCAGCGATATTGGTAGTGCTAAAGTCAGTAGTGCTGATTATGTCCAGGCCCCCAAAGGCTAAAGCCTTTGGATTCCGTTAAAGATCTCCAAAGTCCACTACTCTTACAGGACTACCCAGCTGAATTTTGAAGTCTCTCTGAGCCTAAAGGATAAGAAATGCCAGCCCCTTGCAGTCTTGAAGATTGCAAGGGGCTGGGGTTTGCGAGGCCTAAATTGATTGTGGTCAGATACCCACTGCTAAAGCTCGTGGGCTTGCATCTCAACCCGAAGGTTGGACACCATAGGCTATCTGACAGGTAGCCCGATATAGGAAGAATTGTATCATACCAGAAAAGATAGCGCAAGTCGGCATTCCCTCTCAGGGCTGAAGCACCTGGGCTTCCTGCCGACCATCTGTGAACCGCTGCGGAATTAGTCTTCGACGGGGACAATCATGCCATATTGGCCGTCGCGGCGACGATAGACGACGCTGACCCGCGAATTTTGTGCGTCCCGAAAGACAAAGAACGTGTGCCCCAGCAAATCCATTTGTTCAATGGCTTCTTCACTAAACATCGGCTTGAGGGCAAATTCCTTTACCCGTACAATCTGCCCATCATCTTCTTCGGCGGTTCCCACCGCGACGGGGGCAGCTGCAGTCTCCACCTGGTCAGCCTTGCGGCGTTTGCGCTCCCGCTTGTCCTTGTACCGCGTAACCTGGCGCTGAAGCACATCTTGGACTCGGTCAGTAGCTTCGCGGAGATCAGCCGCCGCTTGTTCGGCCCGTAAGATTACACCGTGTTCGCCGACCAAAGTCACTTGAACGCGATGCACTTCGCCTTGGTTAGCCCGCTGTTCCGTTGAAATCTCAACTTTGGCACTCCCAAGCTGGTCGTCATACCGCATGAGCTTGCCCAGTTTCTCCTCAATGTAGTCCCGTTGCTTCTCAGAGAGTTTGTGATTCCGTGATGTGATAGTCAGGTCCATCGCTTTATTCCTTCCTAAGTGTGAACCATTAGCGAAATGGAGGTTGGCGGACAATTCAGTTTGAAAAGGGGCGCAAGGTTTGAAAGCTGGCTTTATTCTACTACGGACTGGCTATTGCTGCAAGCGCCAGCGGCGGCGGTTTGCGCTGCCCCGTGAGTCAGTTATAATAAACCCTAGGGCCAGAGAGGGTTTTTGTTTATGGTTAGGCGAGGGAAACCAAGATGCGAACCAAATTGAGCATTGTATTGGGCCTGAGCGCGATAGCCCTGATCGGCTACGGCATGACGCAATCCATTGAACAGGATGGGAACTGGCTGCTTTGTTTATGGACGGCGGCTCCGTTCTTAGGATGGGCTTTCTGGCTGCGCCAGCCACCTTTACCCCGTGGCCTGACACAGAGTGTCGCCAACTTGGGGCTGGTTATATCGCTAGGCTTTGGGTTGCTGAGTATTCAGCTTTTGCGGCAGCAGTTTATTCATGCCAAGGCCATCTACCACAAAATCAAGATCGACCCCCAAAGTGGGCAAGTTACGAGTAATGTGCGGCCTGTCTTAGCCTCGCAGCGGGTGCTGCGGGGCAAGTTGTTTGACCGAAGTAACCAATTGCTTGTGCAAAGCACCGAAGTCAATGGCGGATTCGCCTATCGCAACTATCCCATAGCTGAAAAATATCCGCCCACCGCCTTCAGCAATGTGGTTGGCTTTTTTAGCACACGGTTTGGGCAAAGCGGCTTGGAGGCAACCTATAGCGATTACTTGACGGGCGAAAAGGGCAACCCAATCACCCAGCTTCAAAGCAATTTTTTGGGGCAACCCGAAGTAGGCAACGACCTCCACCTTACCCTCAATGCTGATCTCCAGGGCAAAAT
>DCSM01000120.1 GCA_002325605.1 Chloroflexaceae bacterium UBA1466 | reverse complement strand
AGCCGTGGCCCAACAGCTAAAGCTGTTGACTCCGAGGGAAAAGAGCTGGGTTTCATGCTAGTTATTTGATCTGCATTGGCCCAACAGCTAAAGCTATTGACTCCGAGGGAAAAGAGCTGGGTTTCATGCTAGTTATTTGATCTGCATTGGCCCAACAGCTAAAGCTGTTGACTCCGAGGGAAAAGAGCTGGGTTTCATGCTAGTTATTTGATCTGCATCGGGCTACCCATCGGGCTGAAGGGTAGACTCTTAAAGCCATTGGTGAAATCGAAGACTTGGGCAAAAACGGGCCCCCAAGCAATCACGATCAGGACAAACATAATCCCCAGCCAAAGGCTCCAGCGCTCCAGGATCAGGGGAGCGTGAGGGTCACCCGTAGTCGAGATCGGAGCTTCATCCTCAACGGGTTTGGTGGAGAAAGCCAAAGTTCCAATGACATTCACGTAGAAGAGGATGGAGCTGAGAAGAAGGATGGCTCCACCGATAGCAGCGCTATTGAGCCAAGGTATTGCTTCAACTGAGAGATAGCCAGCAGGGGAGCCAGCGAAATCGGTTCGACGCGGCGCACCTGCAATACCTGCTGCGCCCATCCCGTGCCCAAAGAGGAGCATCCCGACCAGCCAAGTATAGACCTGCCCCAGGGCAACCTTGCGGTTCCAAAGGGCCCGATTCCGAATGAGGGGAAGGAGCCAGTAGGTGATCCCCATAAAGGTAAGGGCAGTAGCACTTGCCAGAGTCATGTGAAAGTGGCCAGGAATCCAGGAGGTGTTGTGTAAGGCAATGTTTAAGGTGAGCGAGGCCTGAATAATCCCGCTAAAGCCACCCATGATAAAGAGGATCATGGCACAGATTTGGGCGGCGACGACGGGGTTGCCAAAATCCTGATGCCAAAGCCAACTGAGGGGGCCTGTCCCACCGCGTTTGCGGCCTGCTCGCTCCAGCATCGCCCCCACATTGAACGCGGTCATCAAGCTAGGGATTGCTACAATAAAGGTGAAGAAGGTGTGAATCGCTTTTGAGACCATGCTTATTCCAGGGTCAGTGAACATGTGATGAACAGCGACGGGGGTGGAGAAGATCATCAGCATGAGAAAGGCAACGCGCCCTAAGGGGTCGCTGAAGAGCTTGCTGTTGGTCTGCTTAGGGAGCATGGTGTACCAGGAGACGTAGGCCGGAATGAGCCAGAAGTAGACCAACGGATGCCCAAAGAACCAAAAGAGGGCACGAGCGGCTTGCGAGTCGGTAGTCTTCACCCACCCTAACGACATGGGAAGCAGCATAAAAAGGATTTCAGCCGCCACTCCCAGCGTCCCCACACACCACATGGCAAAGTTGGTAAGCAGGGCAAAGACCGCTAGGGGGACAGGTTCACCAGGGTGGTCGCTGCGCCAGGAAGCGTAGGTCATAAAGAGGTTAAGGGCCACGAGCCAAGTGCCCACGACCATCAAGACCAACCCTATGTAGAAGGTCGGATGGGCAATGAGGGGAGGGTAGAAAGTATAGAGAACGCTGGCCCGTTGGGCCATAATCGCATAGAGGACCAGTCCCAAGCCAATAAAAATGCTGGCAAAGGCGGCCCAAGCGACACTTGGCTGCCAAAGGGGCCGTTCCAGCGAGCGTTGGGTAACGAAGTAGCTAAAGCCCACGATGAAGAAGGTAGTGAAGAAGAGCGCGTTGATCACACCGTGAACCGTAAGGGCCTGGTAGTAGTAGCTAAAGAAGGGGATTTGCCAATCCGTAAAGGTCTCCATGAAGAAGGGGGAGCGGCGGAAGGCTTGGAAGGGCCCCAGGAAGATGCCGAGGAATAGCGCCGCCAAGGCCGTCAGGATGTGGGAGCCAACGAGCCACTGTTCACTTGCCAGCATCGCAAAGCTGGGGAAGGTCAGGGCGGGCAACCGGCGGGGAGAATGTGCTGCTTGCATAAGGAGGCTCCTATTCTGTAACGATGATCTTAGCTACCATTGTTTGATGCGCTGCCCCGCAGTATTCATGGCAAATGATATTGTAAGTTCCGGGGCGGTTAAACTGCGTAACGGCCTGACTAATTTGCCCTGGTAACAGCATCAGATTAACATCGTGCCCCTCAATGAAAAAGCCGTGCGTAACGTCTTTGCTCGTCACAAGGAAGGTTACTTCGGCTCCCCTAGGAACCTTAATTTCCTTTGGGGTAAAAAACCAAGTCTGGGCTGTGAAGTGCGCGGTATAGCGCTTGTTGCCCAGATCGCGCAGGCCTGGTTCGGGAAAAGCGGTACTAATCTGTTGCGGGTCGATTCGACTGACAGGAGTTGGAACTTGGACCCCAAAGACGAGGATACTGGCGAACAAAGCGGCCCCAAAGGCCCCTAAAACCGCAGCAATGGCGATAAACCAATACTGCTCAAGTTTGTGAATGTGCATCTTGGCCCTTCTTCGTTGATTAAGCCCTGTTACTCGAACGCTGAGAAGCCTAAGCCCGTTCGATTACGACGATATACCAGATATAAAACCAGTAGATCGCATAGCCCGCCAGCATCAACATGACAAAAATAAACGCTCCCTGGGGATTAAAGCCATCATCCTTGTAATCATCGGCGGCAAAAGGAGTTGCGCGAAGCTCTGCTTTCGGTTGATGTGCTTTCGCGGGGGCATGGGCCTCTTTCAGAAAGGCTGGTCGGCTGCGCGAGGTATAAGCCTCGCTTTCGGTTCGTTGTTTCCAACTCATGGCTTGTTACTTTCTAGCTAACCAACAATTTGTCAACAAAAAAGCCCTCTGTGCTGGAGCAGCAGAGCGGCTGTTGAGATGCTGAGGGCTTCTTTGCCACTCGCAACTGCGCCAGAAAAGCCAACTGATTTGTTTGCGGTAGCAGATGAACGGGACAACTAAAGTTTTTGTTTCTAAGGCTGGATACTATTAAAGTATATTTTATGGAGTTACACTAGGGTAACAAAAAAGTTAAGGGCCTTGCCATAAGGCTGCGCCCAGGGCGGCATCGCCGCCCTGGGCGCAGCCAGATTCTTTTCCCTAATCCTTGACCCAAAAGCAGCTATCTCAGCCACTTATCCAGGAAGTCTAGCACTTTCTGCACATTAGCCGCCGTCATAAACATTTGATCGCCATGCCCTGCGCCTTCCAATAGCTCTATTGTCACCTTCTCTTTGCCCAAGCCCTTCTCTAATTTGGCCGCAAATTCCGTAGATTGTTGCACTGGAACTAACTTATCCTGCGTACCGTGTTGAATGAAAAAGGGTGGATCATCGGGGGTAATGTAGGTTTCGGGATTAGCTTTCGCAACTAAATCAGGAACTAAGGTGATCTGTTTGCCCAACAACTTTGATTCAAATGAATCAGCAGCATTGTGATTCTGCCCCGCAAGACCACTCTGCTGAAATTGAGCATCCATGGTTAAGAAGTTTATCGGCCCAAACCAATCAACTACTGCTTGCACCGTTTCGGTTTGGGTGGGATTGCCAAGCTGAAGGTCTTGCAATTCTTTAATCTCGCTCGATGTACCCGCCAAAGCAGCAAGATTTCCGCCAGCCGAGCCACCCCAAAGCGCAATTTTCGCTGAATTCAAGTTGTATTTAGTTGCATTCGCCTTCACAAACCGAATCGCCGCCTTTACATCATTGATTTGCGCGGGAAAGATCGCTTCCCCACTTAATCTATAATTAACAGCTACGACAGCATACCCTCGTTTTAACCCTTCCAACGCTGGTTTGACTTCCTCACTCGCTTTATCGCCCAGCGCAAATCCTCCGCCATGAATGCTTATGATGACAGGAAAAGGCCCTTTTGCTTCGTTTGGTAGATAGATGTCGAGCTTTTGGGCCGCCGAAACACTGGCGTAAGGCAAATCTGGCCAGTTTGGTTTGACTGAATTGCTAGAATTACTGCCACATCCTGCTAATAAGCTTAGGCTAAATAGCCCCCCCAAGATCATTCCACTGATTTTCACAAACCACTTCATGCTAAAAGTCCTTTCTTTTCCTAAATCGTTCCATTCGCTGCTGAATGTCAGCCACGACTTCGCGGACCGCCACGAGATCTGAATCGCTGAGATGCTGCGCTAACTCGTTAAAGAGCTTTGCAAGATCAGGTTTATATTGAAAAATGAGCGTTGCAAGATCATTCTCATAGATGCCAACGCGGGCAAAGTTTCCCTGCCGATATAAGGATGGCAAAGCATAGAGCTTGAGCAACACTAAGCCTTCTACGGTAGCACACGGGATTTCGCTTTCAAAGAAAGGCTGCTGGCTAGAATGCTGCTTTTGCACCTTTGCAAAAAGACGATTGCGTGTTAGCAGAAGGTCAATCTTTAGCTCTTGGAATGTACCATGAGCAAAGTTTGGATTTTGTTCAATGACCTTCACTTCATGCAACTTCCGTAAATCCCGCAAAGCCATAATGAGGTCTATATCTTCGGTGTTTCGCCCTTCAATATATTGCAATAAAGCTAGGCCACCTACTAAAACGTACTTGATTTGGCGCTGCTCTAGCAAAGCAAAGAGTTGCGCGACGGTTTGAGGAAGATCAGCACTATGCAACACCCCTTTACCCCAGTTTTGGCAATTGAAGACGATAGCATTTTGAATAACTTTGCCGATTTGAAGCGGTCTTTCGCTTGTTTGTTGGCCACTACTCATCACTTTGACAAGCAAGTTCGGCTTCGATTTCCCGAAGAACATCTTCCAGAGGGATGCGTTTTTTGCCCTGTGCTGAACGCTCATCGAAGAAGCTTTGAAACGCCACGCTGTTGCGTAATTGTTCACCTTCATGCTCAAAATCAACAGGTTGTTCCAAAAGATTGATTACGTTCATCGTTCAACTACCTTTCCATGAAGATACAGATTATAGCACATGAAACAGCCCCTTAGTCCTCTTTTAGAGCCATCTCGGAATCCACGGCTTTAGCCATGACCCACCAGCTATGCTTCAGCAAGTTCAGCAACCGCTGTTGCCTTCGAGGGAAAAGAGCTTGGGTTTCACGGGGTAAGATTGTCGGCTTGGGTAGATTAGTGGACAAAATAGTCGGTTTAAGCGTCGGTAACAAAGTGGGGATTGGTGTTAGATTCGGGAGCAATGTTGGGGATGGTAGAGCCGAAGGGAGCGGAGTCTGGGGAAGCGAAGTCGGGTTAGACGTAGGAGTATTGGAAGGAGCAGAAACACTCTTAACGACCAGCGGCAAGTAAGTTTTAGAATTTGAGGGAGCGCTGGGGATGGAAGTCGCCGTAGGGGTTGTGTTAGGAACAGCGGTAGGGGTCGTGCTAGTTGCCCCCGCGTCGCGCACCAAGCGAACATAGTTGTAGATACGGATGGCATCACCTTGCGGGCCGTTGCCCGTAGGGTAGTCGGCGGGATCGCCCGCTTTTGGGTCGCTGCGCTGCGCTCCCGCGCCGTGAACATCAACCCAAGTGCTGTTCATATAGCCCATTGCTCGCCCAAAAGTCACATATACGCCCGCCGCCCCAGGAGTAGTTGTCCAATTGACATGCGTCGTGCTGCTCCAGTAGAAAGGAAAATCAGCGTTGCCCGCTTCATTGGTGATGCCCGTCACATTGAACAGAGCGTTAATGGCCGCCGAACTTGTTTTATCGGGCGAGCGGGTGTAATCCACGAGGCTTTGCAACTCTTTCGCATTGGGCAACCGCCAATCGCTATAACCAAGGTACTTGGCAGTATTTTGTGTTTCAACCCAAGCCAGCGCCTCTTCCCAATTCAGTTTAGCAGCACTGTCATTTTGCGCCCACAGCAATCCAGTTGCGCTATCCGTGATTGTGCTGTTGCCATTGTTCGTGAAGTTGTTTACTCCGTAGCTGGAATTATTGCGGACACACATGACAAAGAAGGTTTTATCCTGCCCATTCAAAGTCAGACCATAGCCTTTGATTCGCCCATCGGCGAAGTTGACCCCAAAGAGAGTACTCCCACCGTCACCAGCCGTATTGGAAACGTAGAGATTGCTGGAAGCATATTGGGCATCAATGATGCGCTCACCCGCACTGGTATCACCATAGGCAAATTTGAAATAGGTGGTATCAATGAAAGGGATCAAGCTTGATGTATTCGTGCCCGTATAGCCGCTAGGATCAGTACCATTGAATTTAATCAGGGAATAAAGCTGTTTGATACTGGGCAATTGCCAATCAGTTTGGCTGCCTAAAACTAGATTTTCGCAGTAGGTTCCTGCGGCGGTATAAGTGAGCTTATCACTGGAATTGATCGTTCCATCACCATTACTATCAGCGGTTTGTTGCCAGATCAGCCCAGTGATATTATCTGTGATTGTGCCATTGCCATTGTTGGTATAGCTGGGCGCATTGCCAGTATACTGCGCGTCCTGTCCATAGAAAGCACTACCTTTGGCAGGACAAGTGATAGCTGTCCCCGTGGAGTTGTAACAGACGGTCTGTCCAGTGTCTACGATAGTGTAGCTCTTGCTCTGCGCCCTGCTTCGCTGTGGATTCATTCCTAAGCCAAGCGCTAGAATAAGTATAAGCAAGCCTAAGAAGCGGGGGATCCAGTACGAATGGTGGTAGAATCTAGTTGTCATAGTTTTCCTCTGTCAATGAATCTTTAATACTAATCAAGATGAGATTATATCACGAATAAGATAAATTACAAGGTGCAATTTTGTTGGCTGCGCCTTGTGAAATAATAGGCTAGAAGCCTATTCTACACAGCTGAGATGGTATTGATGTTTGGATCAGCCTTTAGGTGATTCTAAGATGGCTATTTTATTTGGTAAATGCAAGGGCGCTTTGAATAATCCTGAGAGGTCTCCCAGGTCGCAAAGACCTGGGAGGGCTGGGATTGGCAGAAAGAAAGCCCTTTGCGCTTTCCGCACCCAATTCTGTGCTACAATGGAGGCTAGTTTATTTTATCGCTAATTCTGCCTTTGCAGCGAGAAAGGTCTTTGTTCTATGGCTCCGACCACAAGCGCAACAGGAATTACGTGGGATTTGAGCGACTTGTATGCCAGCCCCGCCGACCCCCAGTTGCAAACCACGCTCGATGCGGTGCAAGCGGAAGCGGAGGCTTTTGCCCAAACCTATCGGGGCACAATCAACGTGCCTGGCGGCCCTGCGCCAAAACATCTTTTGGAGGGTTTACGGCGTTTGGAAACCCTCTATGATCAGTTAGGTCGCCCTGCGGTCTATGCGGGCTTACTCTTTGCAGGCGATACGGCCAAGCCCGAAAATCGTAATTTAGAGCAACAAATTGAACAGCGCAATATGGCGATCTACAATCTGGTGCTTTTCTTTCACTTGGAATGGCTGGATTTGAGGGCCGAAGATGCTCAGAGGCTCATAGCTGCTGAATCGCTCGCGCCTTACAGCTATTATCTCCTGAATGCCCGTAAAGCTGTCCCGCATAAACTGACGGAAGCGGAGGAAAAGCTAGTCAATGAGAAGGATGTCACGGGCAATCAGGCGTGGGTGCGCTTGTTCACCGAGCTTACATCTTCCCTAGAATTTCCCCTGGAGCTTGAGGGCGAAAAGCAAGCTTTGACGCTTGATGCAATCCTAACTTTAATGCGGCATCCAGACCGAAATGTGCGGCAAAAGGCTTTTACCACGCTCTATGCGGTCTTAGAGACGCAGAGCCAAACGTTGGCTTACATTTATAATACGCTAATCCAAGATAAACTTATGATGGACCGCTTGCGGAACTATTCAAATCCGATGCAACCGCGTCATCTCGCTAATCAAGTTCCACCTGAAGCGGTAGAAACGATGATGGAGGTGGTTGAGCAGAATTATGATATAGCTCAAAGCTATTTCAGGCTGAAGGCCAAAATGCTCAATTTGCCCAAGCTCGAAATCTATGATCAACATGCGCCGCTCGGTGAAGTAGCCGCACACATTACTTATAATGCTGCACGGGATGTCATCTTAGAGGCTTTTGCAGCTTTTGAGCCGCAGTTTCGGGAGATTGCCTCACTTTTCTATGAGCGCAATTGGATTGATGCCGAAGTGCGCCCTGGCAAACGTGGGGGTGGCTTCTGTAGTGGTTATCCGCCCTCAAATCACCCCTATATCCTCGTCAACTATACTGATAATATGCAGGATGCCATGACAGTAGCGCACGAATTGGGGCATGGGATTCACTTTTGGTTAGCTCGCAAACAGACCTTATTCAACTTTGATACCTCTTTGCCGCTTGCCGAAACCGCTTCAGTCTTTGCGGAAATGATTGTCTTTGAGCATCTCTTAGGCCAAACGCAGGATAAGGCTGATAAACTGGCTCTTTTATGTAGTAAGATTCAAGACATCTTCTCGACGGTCTTCCGCCAGAATGTCTTAACGCGCTTTGAGCAGGCAGCCTTTGCGGGGCGGGCTGAGAATCGCTTAACGCCTGAGCAACTTAGTGAATGCTGGCTGGAAGCTAATCAGCGTTATTATGGCACAGCGGTTGAGCAAACCAAAGGTTATGAATTGGGCTGGTCCTACATTCCCCACTTTATTCACACGCCTTTCTACTGTTATAGCTACGTTTTTGGGGAATTACTCGTTTTAGCGCTCTATGGAAAGTATCGGGAAGAGGGTAAAGCCTTCATTCCGCGCTATGTTGCCCTTTTGGAAGCGGGGGGCAGTCAGGCTCCCGAAACGTTGCTGAAAGATTTAGGCTTTGACCTTCGGGACCCTGCCTTCTGGCAACTGGGTTTCAATGAAATTCGGCGGTTGGTGGCGTGGGCCGAGGAATTGGCTGCGGTTTGACCAAGGCGTTTGAATACATTACATTTTTGTGTTACAATGCGGCCCGTATGGGGCCTGCGGGCGACCCATTTGCGGGAAAGGGGCACGAAGCCGGCCCTTTTTTCGTGTGTTTTAGGGGCTTAGGAATACCGCAAAGAGGAGTTTTCTGGCGTGTATGCCATTATAAATGACCGTGGAATGCAATATCGCGTGGAGCAAGGGCAATTTGTCGACCTTGCCCTCTGTGATGCAGAGCCTGGGAGCGAGATTGAATTGGCGAATGTCCTGCTTATCGGGGGGACAACGGAGCCAATCGTTGGAAGTCCCGTCGTCGCGGGGGCTAAAGTCCGAGCGCATGTGGTGGGGCCCGTGAAGGGCGTGAAGATTATTGTCTTCCGCTACCGCAACAAGAAACGGTATCGGCGGCGAACGGGCCACCGGCAACAGTTTACACGGGTCAAGATTGCTGAAATAGTTACTTCCTAAAGCAGCCAAGAAGGCCTCTTTCAAAGAGCCATCCGTGGAAATGAAACCTTCGCGGAATCCACGGCTTTAGCCGTGGCCACAAACTCGGAGGAGTCCACGGCTTTAG
>DCSM01000127.1 GCA_002325605.1 Chloroflexaceae bacterium UBA1466 | reverse complement strand
CTGGCCGAAACTCCACCGTAACCATCAACGTTGTATGACCCTCCCCCAGGCCCGACAGTTTCTAAAACAACGCTTCCCGCAGGAACATTCTGCCGCAGCCAGCGAAGAGATGCTTTTCCCGCAGGCGTGTTTTCCCTTGGTGTTTGACCTTCAAGCCCCCACCATTTCCCCTTTGTTACTGCGTCCTTCACGTTGATCACAGGATAGACCAAGCCACCAAACAACAGAAGGAGCGAGATAAACCCTACTCCATAGGCCAAGAAACGCTTTCCCTTTCCCCTTTCTTGGCCGTGAGGGAAGAAAATGAGCCACCAAAGGACATACGTTGTCACCGTCCCCCAAAGGAGCCAAACTTGATAGTAGAACTTAAAGATCGTGTTCATGCGATTGCTAAAAACATCACGAACATAGATGATCTCTGTTCCAAAGCAAATTGCGCTCCCTAAAGCTACCAGGAGAAGTACAAAAGCTTCAGCGGGCTTGTCTGCTCGCTGAAGGGCTTGCACAAAAGCGAAGATCATTAGCCCAAAAAGAGCTAAGAGGGGAAAATTGAAGATCAGCCCAATGATCAGAAGTAAGGGACTGAGCCAGCAAAGGTATTTTGAAAACCCCCGCGTTTGGCTTTGTTGATTTTGCTGACCGTAGGTAAAGGCTAGAAGGGGAAGAAAGAATAGCCCAAAGATGATCAAAAAGGCATGGAGACCGCTCTTACTTGCAAGGTAAGGTGCAATAATCTGCGAAAGCTTTGAAAGGATAGGGACTTTGGTCAAAGGTTCTGCAAACCCGACCAACGAGCGAAAGGTAAGGTAGAAAGGGGCAAAGAGGAGCAGAATAGCTCCCGCAACCCAGGCCATTTGCATTCCCCATTGCTTCCAAATAGCTCCCTTTTTCTCCTTCTCTTCAACCTCTTCTTCAGTAAGCGGTGAAGGTCTATGGCTTTGCAGAAGGAACAAAGCTCCCCCATAGAGCAAGATGTAGGTTGGTAAATCCCAACTATTGATGACGTAAAGGCTTCCCAAAATTATACCTGTGAGGAAAAGGTCTATCCAACCTCTGCGCCCTACGGCCAGCTTTGGTCTCTCCCTTTGGGCCAAGGTTGCCAAGACTAAAGCTAAAGCTAGGAGATTGAAGGGCAAGGCCATGACGTGAGGGTGCAGATCCCCAAGCCAAAAACTAAAGAAGGGAAACTCTGTAATGTCATAAATTCGCATCTTCCCCTCAGGCAACTCATCCCAAAGGCTGCGGGAAGGCCACCACCAATTAAAATCACTAACGCGATCTCCCCGCTGAATCGTCGTAAGTTTGCCAAACTCATGATCAGGCGTAATCGCAGGGTAAGGTAGATCAATCTGCTGCTTCCCGCTCAAAGTTTGCCCTAAAGTAGAGATGAGTTGCGGCGTATCCAGCGCCACAAGGCGATGATCACCTACCAGAACTTGCAACGCTCCTGATTGATTCCCAATGAAAAGCACCAAAAGCACGCCGAGAAAACTGAAAACGAGTCGTTGGAAGGGGCGAGAAAGTTCTACCTTCTCATTCTCCCGCAGACTAAGGGAGATTAAATTATTCCCAATTCCCGCAATCCCCAAAGCAGCTAAAGCAAAGGTAAGGATTAGCGCAAGGTTATAAGCGACGGTAGGGGCAAGGCCGCTCAATGCTGCTACACCCGCCATCAGCAAGTAGCCAAAGTAGTAGTAATTGATGCTATAACCTGAGAGCCAAGGGTCGTGGGGGGGGAAAGAAGGGCTGTGCCGAATCGCATTGAAGAAGGCCAGATCCATTGGACGTTCTGTCCCCCACGGATGAGGCCCAATAAAGCCAAGGTCGTGGGAACGGAGCCAAGCAAGGAGGAAAAGGAGGGCTAAAAACAGACCTTCATAAGCCAGCACCGTCTGCCAATTTTCCCGCAGCCAAGCCCGTGCTTCCCGCCCCAGACCTTCCCACCGTTGCTCTTGGTGCTGAAGAAGTAAGCCCCCCCCGCCGACCAGCACCGCCGCAAGCGCAAAGAGGGGCGCACCAAAACTGCCCAAGCCCAGCATTGCCAACAGCCACGCCACATAGCCCGTGAGGAGTAGCCCCAAACTTTTGCTAAACGCATAGCCCTGGTCTGGTAACTTCCGAAAAAGGTAGGTTGTGAAGGGTAAACCTACTAAACCTAAAATTTGAACGACCAACCACCAAATTAAAAGCGCAGTTATCACAAAACTTACTTCTGAGATAGTCCTGAAAGAAACCATTTAGGTTTTCCAGGGCCATCATTAGGGATTCTTTAGGTTAGTCAAGAGCTTCTGGGCTTCAGCTTGCAAGAAACCATCGGGCGCAAGCCGCAGATAAGTCTCCAATTCACGCTGCGCCTGCTCCTTATCACCCTTTTCTTTGTAAATTTGCCCCAGCCAAAAATGCGGTTCTGGCTCCTTCGCATCAAGCGTAATCGCTTGGAGCAGAGCAACTTCTGCTTTCGCAGTTTTGCCCCATTTCAGCAAATTACTGCCCAATTTGTTCCAATTTCCCGCCGAGGGGCTTGCCTTTGTCGCCTGCAAAAAAGCCTGTTCAGCTTCATCATAGCGCCCCGCCTGCGCCAAAATATCGCCCCATAAGTGGTGCAAAGCAAGATCCGCAGGGTTGGCTTGCGTCGCCACACTTAGCACCCGCGCCGCGTCATCTAGCCGATTTTGGCTGCGATAAAGGTCAGCAAGCTTGTAAACCAAAGGCCCATTTGTGGGGTTTTGGGCAACTTTAGCTTCCAAATCAGTCAATTCAGCACTATCTTGAGAAGAATTATTCGCTGCTGGCGCTGGAGCTTGAGGTTGCAAAGGCTTTTCAGTTGTGAAATTATAGGGTTCTGGCTCGGCATAGGTCGAAGGAATACTTTGCACCTTGTAAATCTTTACTCCTGAAGCATCGTAAATCTTCTGCAAATAAGAGGCTAAGGTCTTCTCAAACTTTGCCAAACCCGCAGCATTATAGAAAGCCCGCTCAACGCTCCCCACATAAACATAGTTTACGCGATATTTAGCCAAAATCCGCAAGGCCAAATCGGTATTTGGTGTTCTAAAAAGGCTATCTACATCTCGATCCCGAATACCTGTCAGCGTCGCGTCGCGTTGCTCATTTTCGTGCAAAGCGCTAATCACCGTTGGCAAGCCCGTATTCGCCGCAATCCGAATGCCGTAGGCCCGATAAAACCACAAATCAGATTGAACGATAATTGGGGTTCCTTCAATCTGCTTATTCAACCATGCAATAGCCAGAGCATCGGGGCGCAAATCTATCTTAAAGCTTGAGACTCCTGGCTCACAACTGCCGTAAGATTGACAATCATAGTTGAAATCTGCATTTTGCAAGAAAGCCAAACCGTCAAGGGTTAATTTCATTGAGGGATCAAAGCGATTAGCTACTCGACTCGGTATGCCTGCGAACAAAAAGACGGATGTCGCTAGAATTAAAATTGTTAAAATCCCAAGCCCCGCAGCTTGGGCAGTAAATCCCCCGATTCGATGCAGTTTTCGCATTAAATGAGCTAAACTTGCAGCAGCAGCTAGGGCTAACAATGTCCAAATTTGCATTCCAAATTTGAAAACTGTATTCATACGGTAATTATCACTGCCATCAAGGTGATCTCGAATGTAGATGAAATCTATGCCCAGCGAAACAGCCCAAACAAGGGTAAGCAACGCTAAAATGAACCAAATTGCTGGTGAAAGCGCTTTTTGAAGGATTAAAGTGATGCTTAAAATCAGCAACAAGCCAAGTCCAAAGTGTAATGCAAAGACTGGCTGCCAAATTGCTAGAGAGATGAGGATTAGGAAAAGGGCAAGGGCAATTCCGCGACTAGCAAGCGTAAAATGGCGACTAAATTCGCTTTGGCTGCGCCGAATGTGCGGGGCCAGGAAATTCCAAAATGTGCCAAATGTAAAGGGTAGCAGAATTACTAAGAACAAACCATAGATTAAGAAGTAATCCTGAATTTTAGTGCCATTTGACACAATGCCGACCCCTGAAACAGTTGCATAATACTTTTCAAAGAAAGGTGTATAAAGGATTAAACCGCCGATTGCCAGCGCAATTGTCCATAAAACAGCTTCGCCTAAAGCCCAAATGAGTCTTGCACCATTGAAAAGAAGTTCTTTCGAGAAAAGACTGCTTAGAGAAAACGCTTTAGAAAGTGGAACTACGCTTGAAGGCTCAGGAGCAACTTCTGCTGGTGCAAAAGGCTCAGGAGCAACTTCTGCTGGTGCAGATTGGAAAGAGTTAGTTTCAGCAGTTTTGGTTGAAGGTAAATGCCGCTGCTGCCATTTGAAAAGCGCAAAGCCGCCTGAAAATGCACCCATCAAAAGACCTATCGCCCACGATAGATAGCGCGGGAGAGAAGGTTTTTGTGTCCAAGAAGCACGAATTGCTCGTATAAAGTAGGCAATGATACTTCCAAAAGCCAGAAGAAAGCCTGGAAGTAAAATCGCATACCAAACCTTGCGTTCACGTTGGTGAGGATTTTGTTTCTCTATCGCATACTTTACAGAAGTATCCTGTGAATACTCAAGAATGTCCGCTGCTGGCTGAAACGCAGGCAGAATAGACTTTATCACAATTGGCTTCTCAGAAGCCCTTAAAAGCGCAAGTTTGCTCCACCGCCATTCCCGCCACGCTCCCCCGACCAAAGTCATTCCAACTAAAAGCGCGTAGGTCGGGAAATCCCACGAATTCGTAACGGCTAATGTTCCTAAAGCTAAGGAAATCAGACCATAAACGAAAAACCTTGTAGTTTGAGCCTTGTCAAGGCGAATGATTTGATAGGCTAAAGCAATTACGAGCAATGTAATCGGCAGCGCAATCAGATGTGGGTGGAGATCGCCATACAAAAAGCCCCAAAAGGGAAATTCATTGATGGTATTGGGGATAATGCGGCTGGGGCCCATAAACCAATCGCCAAGCTCACGGCCCAAACTAGCCAGACCTTTTCGGCTCAAAGCCTCAAATATGGGCAAAATTCCTCTAGCCCAATGAGCAGGGAAAACACTTGCTAAGTTGCCTAAAACCGTCAGAAATGCTGCACCCAGCAGACCATAGCGTTTTTTACCTGTCAATTCTGCAACTATCGCATATCCTCCAGCAAGCGTAAGGGCAAAAAGCGTGGGGATAACGAGATTAAAAGCAAAAGCAGGCGCGATTCCTGTAGCTTTGATCGGTAAAGAGACCAAATAGAGACCATAATAGTAGTAATTGATGTAGCCATCGCTGAAAAATGGATCATACGGAGGCATTACGGGGCTACGCAAAATCGCATTGAGAAAGCCAAATTCCATCGGTTTTTCGCCGCCCCAAATAGGATGCCATAAATCAGGGTTGAAGGCTCGAATCACAGCGAAACAAGCGAATCCAAAGAGGAATAATCCTTCACTCAACAGAATTTCTTGGCTTTTAGCTAGGATTCGCTCTTTCAGAATCGAAAGACCACGCTTAAAGGATTGGAAACTAAAGGTCTTTTCGCCCAGCCAAGTTATCAAAATGCTATTAAACGCTAAGATAAAGAGAAAACTTAGCGCTAAAGCCCACCGATCATAGCGCCAAAGCCCTAAACTCGTCGGTAGCCAAACACAATAGCCCAAGATCAACAAGCCGATAAGTTTTGCCCAAACTAAACCTGCATCGCGGTTTTGCCCAAAAGCCAGCACTGCCAGCGGTAGCCCTAGCAAGAGCAAAAGGGCAAGCGTAAGAAGCCAAACAAGGATTGCTAACCACACTTGTGAATTAACAATATCATTCCAGTCATATTCCTTAACAGCAGGTAGCTCATTGACATGTTTGTTAAGCACCAATGGCGGAGGAGTACGAAGATGAGGGGTTGTCATTGCTAAATCAGAAGTGAGCATCGTTGGCTTCCCAGGATTCTTTACCTGGTAAATTTGGGTTTGTCCATTCGTAAAAACGATTTGTAGCTCCTCTTGATTTACAAGAGTTGCAAATTTACTTAGACCCGTAGAATTGTAAACTGCATGTTCAACTCCACCAACGAAAATGTATTCTATCCCGTAACGCTTGATGGCTTCGAGGGCCCCATTTATATCAGTGCCATTGAAGATTTGCTCAATTACCGTTGCGCGCCGATTGATGATTGGCGAGGCATTGACCGAATTCCGTTGCTGAATTTGATGCCATTCCCAACCAAACAGAGTTGGCAAACCTGTAAAAGTAGCGATGCGCCCCGCCCAACGATAAGAGGGTAAATGCGCTTCTAAGATGACAGGTGTGCCTTTGACATTCTTTTGAAGCCAGAGAATGGCTGCTGCATCTTCACTTAGCAGAAAATCCTTCCCATTTTCATTGCCACCCACAAAAGGCATAAAAGCCATGCCATCCAGCGTATTTGGGAGATTAGCTTTGTAGCGATCCCCTATCCGCGCTGGAGTCGCAGTGAAAGGATAGACAAATGACCCCGCTAAGAGCAGAATCAGACCACCGCGCCAACTCCAAATGAGGGAAAGAGCAGGTAAATCGTTGGTTTTCGCTCGAATAAACTTAGCAGTTTTGACCCAAACCCAGGGTAAGGCAATCGCTGCTGAGAGGGCGAAGAGAATCCAAGCGTGCAAACCAAACTTAAAGACCGTATTCATACGGCCTATATCGCCTTTTACAACAACGATCTCAACCCCTAAACTGATTCCCAAAGCCGTTAAGGCCCAAATCATTGGCAAAATAGCTTTAAGCGAGGTATATCGCATGTGCCAAAGTAACCAAAGCACGGCGATAAAGAGCGGAAAGAGCATGATTAGGGCAGGCAAATTGGTTAGCGCACCAATGAGGGTTAAGGCTATCATCCCACCCATTACGCTGCTTAATGCGATAACTCTAAGCTTTGTGAAGCGAAGCGCAAGGAAAAACCCAGTACCGCTAAGGAGAAAAAGCCACAAACCAATAAGTCTTAGCGAATCAACAACGGAAGTCCGTTGGGCAAAGAGGACTTGCTGAAATGGAGATGAAGCTAATCCTTCACGAAGGAAATCAATTCCCGATGATTCAGTAGCAAAGTTTTGAATGAAGGGTAAAAAGAGAATTCTTCCAATGCTAAAGACGATTACGACCTGAGCTATCACCGTAAATAGAGTACGGCCAATTGCCAAAAGTTTTAGCTGGAGCGTGAAAGTTGAATTCTGGCGTTGTTCACGCCAGAAATGCCACCAGCCTAACAAAGCTAAGGTTAGCGCTACGAGACCAACAAATGTTGGATAATCCCAAGTATTGGTTACTTGCAATGTACCTGCGAGTAGACCAAAAAGGAATAAATGAAGGGAGATGGGGAAGTAACGCGCTAGGAAAGATGGATTTCGGGGTTTTACGCTTGTTTCTTGGCGAATAAGCGAAACAGATAAGCCCAAAATCGCTAACGAGAAGGGCATTACGATCATGTGGGCGTGCAAATCCGCGAAAAGAAAGGTGAAAAAGGGAAATTCATTGACCGTGCCCGCAACAATCCGCGTCGCGTCCCAAAAAGCCCATTCAGGTCGCCCTTGATTCTTTGTCGCATAACCATCAAGAAACCAAATAGCCTGGGCCAAATTGCCCAAGATCAAAACGAAAACTGGAGCAAGCAGAGCCGAAATCTGGGCAAATCGCTCAGAACGTTGTGAAACTAGGCTAAGGTGCTGCTTAGGGGCAAGTAAATTATAGACAAGACCCCAACTTCCCACAGCCACAAGCGCAAAAAGTGTTGGAACCGCGAGATTATAAGCGATTTGAGGCAATATCCCTGTCAAATGAATCAAGACCCCAACAATCACAAAGCCAAAATAGTAGTAGTTGATGTGGCCCCCAGCAAACCAGGGGTCGTAGGGCGGGAAAGCTGCGCTCTTCAAAACCGCATTCAGATAGGCAAGTTCCATTGGCTTTTCGCCTCCCCGCGCAGGATGCCACAGATCGGGGTTTAGCCAACGCAGATAAAGAACGAAAAGAAAAGCAACGATATAGAGTGATTCAGCGGTGATGATGGTTCTTTTGCGCGTTTGCCAAAAGGTTTGTAGTTCAAAACGGGAACGCCAGCCAACCCCAAACCCTAAAAGCAGAAGAGGCAGAGCGCAGAGCCATACTGTGCCAGGAGAGAAGGGAAGCCAGTGCAGGCTGCCTAGAATCCAGGCCGAATAGGCGATAAAAAGCAAGCCCAAAGGCCGAGCTAGACTCATTCCGCGGTCTGGGAGCCAGGGAAACGTATAAAACAGTAAGCAAAAAGCTGCTAATCCAATTACTTCAAGGATAAAGAACCACCACAACGGGGCAAGGAAACGAGCTAAAGGTAGATTTGCAAGATTGACGGGGTTTTCAGCATCGAAAAACTCGGCCCACGTGCCCCCAGCACGATATTTTGGCCACTGACTCTCCGTCAGCCGCAAAGCATTCGCATTCCGATCTGCAAAAAAGACAGTTGACTTATAGACTTCATCCCAATTGACATCTTTGGTAAGCAATTGGTTAGCCTGCTGGCGAGAATAATTTGCAGTTTTGTGAAAGATTAGGATGCGCGGATGATCGTAAACGGTGAAAGCTTCTTCTGAACTTTGGTCAGGAATGGGAATCCCAAAGAATGTGGGGTAGGAATTGACATCCGCAACTAGTTCAAAGCCTAATTCACCACTAAAGAGATAGTGATAATAGCGTCTGAGGGCTGGATAACGCATCGGCAAACGCTCTGTGGAGCCATAAACCCGATTACTCGTGAGGGTAACGTAGTCAACCTCATCAAGACTATCTAATAAACCTTTATCTCGCCCATTGCCAAAATATTTCTGGGGATCATCTTCACCGTAAGGATGGGTTTCAATCCCTTGGTATGATGAACCCCACGGATTACCGCCATCAACCCCAATGGGTAAACCATCATCCCATTGCTCAGAAGCAATTTTTGAGCCAGAAGGGGCGTTTTGCAGCAGCCACCGCGCCGCAATAATGCGGGAATGGGGGCGCGTATAGATCCGGGTAAAGGCATAGGCCCAAGATAATGTGCCTAAAAGAACAATCCCTAACGCCAAAGGAGCAATATGCGTAGTTAAACGCACTTGCAAAGTATGGAAGGGCCCCTTGAAAACCTGCTTTGCTCTGCTCCAATCCCACAAAAGCACTAAAGCCCACGCGCCAAAGACAAATAAGGCTCCATAGATTGGCAGCATATAGCGAATTGATTTGACAAACTGCCCCCCTTGCCAGAGGAAATAGAAGCCAATCCAAACCCAAAGGACAATTGGCGCAAGTAAAGTTGGATTGAAAAGGGTTAAAGTGCTTTTTGGATACTTATGCCCCAAGCCAAAGAGCCAATAACGGGTATAGAGCCAACCCGCCAGCAGCCAGCCCAGCCAGACTGTAAGGCCTAGCGCAGGCCCCATCCCCCACAAAACCATATTTTGCAGAGGGAAAAGATAGACTGCCCGTCTGACCCATTGTTGCGAAGGGGGGAAATCGCTTTCACCGCTCACCAGCCGCTTGATCTCATCCATATTCTGAACGAAACGTGGGTCTAAGCGCAGATCAAAGAAGCCTAAACCACGCATCCAGCTTGGTGAAGAAGGGTTTTCGCTGGGGATTTGAGGAGAATCAGAGAGGGAACCAATAAAGGCATAGGGTTGCACTATCCTAAAAGTGATTACCGTTAGAAAACCTGCCAGAAAGAGAAAGGGTAAATCATGCCTAAGAAAGCGATCTAAGGCCTTATGCAGATAACTTTGGTCTTCAAACGAGGTTTTGGCCCAGGCTAACGCTCCCAGCACCGCCGCGACCATCCCCACCAGGCCCAGCGTCGCCAACGGCAGCCGATTGGCCATTGCAAAGCCGATACTTATGCCTAACCAAACATAAGCACCCCAACCATCGCCCTGGGCAATCCGAATAGCCCAATAGAGCGCCAGCAGCGCAAAGCAGGTTGAAAAGGTGGGGTCAACGAAGAAATGCGATTGTTGAATGGACATCACGGCTGAAGCGGCAAAAAAAGCGGCGATTAAGCCCACTCTGCGCCCATAAAGCCTTTGGCCGATCAAGAAAATCACAAGAATTGAAGCTAAATCAAAGATCGTAGCTAGACTTCGCCCTATTCGATAGATATTAGAGTAGTCAGTGTAATTCCGCCCTTCAGGATTGAGCAGTTTCTGCAACAGATTAAGCCTAAAAAGCTTACGTTCAGGATTAGGCACTGTTTGGCCAGTGCCATCTGGGGCTAAGACACTGCGCCCAGGCACGTTTTCGGGTAAAGCGCTACTTGGAGTGAGGCTAACCGCGACGAAGCGCGTCAAAATTGTCGGGAATGTGCCATAGACAAAGAAGGTTTTGCCCACATTGCGCGGGTTGCTAGGCGCACGAGCGGCATCAAAGTATTCGTTGAGGTTGGCGGGCAGGCGCGTGAGCGAGGAAACATCGGTGAAAAAGCGCTCGTCAGGGTGCTGCCCCGTGCCCAGATCCCAATCGAGCAGGCTCAAAGTGCGAAAATAGGTTCCTAAAAGTAAGATACTCAACAAAAGGGCACTGGTTGCCCAAGTCGTCTGCCACCACCGCCGCCGCGCTGGCGACGGGCAGGCTACTGCGTCCAACGAAGAAAGTGATTGCAAAGCAAACCCCTTTTGGCTATCAAACAAGACTCCGCAGACCTATTATACAAGGCAGACGGGCCAGGAGCAAATTGGATTTTAGCCCAGCCCCCAGCGCCGCTGTTTTTCACAGGCTAAAGGGTTTTTAGCTTGCAAATGTGCTATAATCGAGGGTGGTCTAACTTTTGGCGAAAGGGCCATCTATGGCGAAAACTGATCTCTTACTCAAACAGTTGATTCTGACTTGTTCCCACGACTTTGCGGAGTGGCTGCTCAAGACAAAGGTGCAAACGGTCAGCCCTTGTGCCAGCGAATTGCCACCCCCCGTTGCAGTGTTGCGGGCCGACCAAGTTTTTCGGGTCACGACGGCCACGGGAGCCAAGGTCGTCTTGCACATCGAGTTTCAAGCTCGCAAATCCCATAAACCGATGCCACAGCGCCAACTGGCTTATATCATCCGCCTGGCCGAGGAGCATCAGCTCCCCCTCCAGAGCGTGGTCTTCTATATCGGGCCAGGGGCCGGTAAGGGCGATACGGGCCAGCATTCCTACCCCCATGCGAAGGGGGGACAGATTGTAAGCTGGAGTTACGACGTAATCCACCTTTGGGAAATGACGGCGGAAGAGTTGTTGAAGATCGGCAAACTGGGGTTGTTAGGTCTCCTGGGGCAAACCAAGATCACCAATCCTGCGACAACGATTCCCGCCGTCATCGCGCAGATCAGCGGGGTTGCAGATGATGAACTGCGAGGAAAGTTACTGGAACTATTGGCCGCCTTGATTACAGATAAGGAGCTTCTGGCTATGGTTGAGAAATTTCTCATCGCCGAAGAGTTGTTGGTAGACACACCCTATATGCAACGGTTGCAAGAAATCCGCCTGGAAGGAATCCAGGAAGGAGTCCAAGAAGGCCTTGGGAAAGGTCGCCAGGAAGCTACGTTGACGACACGGCAGCAAGCCATCCTGGAAACGCTCCAGTTCCGCTTCAAGCCCTCTAAAAGTACTTTAGCGAAGCTTAAAACCACCCTAACCAAGGTTGGCAATGAAGCCGCCTTACGCGCCCTATTCCTGACTGCCTTGCAAGT
>DCSM01000024.1:9741-12930 GCA_002325605.1 Chloroflexaceae bacterium UBA1466 | reverse complement strand
ATCGGTAGACCCCTTCTTCTTTTACTCGCATTATCCAGACAGTTACAACGAACAAATCGCATTGGTTCACTCCTTTGAGCATTCCTTCAACACGTTTGTCATTTTTCAATTGAAAGACCAACAGGTAATCAGTAAGCTTTTCGATTGGTATGATGACATCAGATGGCAATTTCATATAATGGAAATGTTGTGTAGGAAACCAATCACTTTGAGCATTGTTTTCTCCATTCTGATTACTGTCCTTTCTTAAAGCCCCAACATCCCCAAATGCTTCCATTTTATCACAAGTGCCGTGCCTTTTTGTTTGCAGCCCAAAAGCCTTTTTGCGGGCCAGCTTCCGCAAGGCAAGTTGACTCTTAATGCTATTGCGGCTACAATTGTAGTTTGTGAAAGAGAAGCATTCCCACTAACAAAAATTTAATACAACTTTAGCCTTGCTCAAATCTGGCTTTGGCTATAATAGGCCCGTCAGGTTTGTTCCGCAAAACAAGCTCTGGCTTTACAAGCTTTAGCCTAAGGAGTTTTACTTTTATGACCACTGTGGACATTGAAAAAAACCAACCTGAACCCAAGCCCGTAGCCTTTCGGGCCGAAGTGCGCCAGCTTTTGGATATTTTGGCCCATTCGCTCTATACAGATCGAGAGGTTTTCCTCCGCGAATTGATTTCAAATGCCTCAGATGCCTTGCATCGCGTTGAATTTGAAATGCTCACAAACCGCGAAATTCTTGATCCTGAAGCTGAATTGTGCATTCGGATCAGCTTTGATAAAGAAGCCAAAACGCTAACCATCAAAGATAGCGGGATTGGCATGACCGAAACCGAGATTATCGAAAATTTGGGCACGATTGCTCAATCGGGAGCGAGAGCCTTTTTGCAGCAGGCCAGCGAGGATAAGCAATCGCGCAGCAACATCATTGGGCAGTTTGGCGTTGGTTTTTACTCGGTTTTTATGGTCGCGGATCGGGTTACAGTTACGTCGCGTTCCTATCGCCCCGAAGCCCAAGCAACGCTTTGGGAAGCCACAAGTGGCGATACTTTCACGGTAGCGGTTGGCGAGCAGGCCGAACGCGGGACGACGATGGTGTTGCATCTAAAGGACGATGCCGCCGAATTTGCCAATGAGTGGCGCATTGAACAGATTATTAAGCATCATTCCAATTTTGTAGCTTTTCCAATCTACATTGAGGAAAAGCGGGTCAATGAACAGCAAGCGCTCTGGCGGCGAATGCCCCGCGATGTTCAAGCGGAGCAATATCTCGCCTTTTATAAGCAGCTTACGTTCGATATGGAAGAGCCACTTCTTCATTTTCACTTGAATACTGATGTTCCCGTAGATTTACATGCGATTTTGTTTGTGCCTTCCAAACGAGAACGTGGTTTGATCGAGCGCAGAATTGAAGGCAATGTCAAACTCTACTCGCGCAAGGTCTTGATTCAGCAGGAATGCAAAGACCTTTTGCCAGTTTATTTTCGCTTTATCGAGGGCGTGGTTGATAGCGAAGATATACCGCTCAATGTTTCGCGGGAAACAACTCAGAACAGCCCCGTTATGCAACGGATTCGCAAAGCGCTCACGACTCGTTTGTTGCGAGAATTAGCTGATCTGACAGAAGATAAGGCTAAATTTGCTAAGTTCTGGGACCAATTTGGGATGTTTATCAAAGAGGGCGTGGCAACCGATTATGAGAATCGGGACGAACTGGTCAAGCTCCTGCGGTTTGTCACAACTCATTCTGATGGCCAATTAGCGACGCTGGCTGAATGTAAAGAGCGCATGATTACAGACCAGAAAGAGTTTTATTACGTCTTAGCGAACAATGTCGAGGCTGCTCAACATAGCCCCCACCTTGACCCCTTAAAAGAGCGTGGCATTGAAGTTCTCTTTTTCACCGATATTATGGACAGCTTTATGCTGACCAGTCTGACTGAATTTGAGGGTTTCAAACTTCGCAACATTGATGATGCTAATTTAGAATTGCCTGGTTCAACTTCTGAAGCCGCTAGTCTGGTCAGCGATGAGGATTTTGCCCAGCTTTGCGCCTGTTTCAAAAGCGTTTTAGGCGAACGGGTTACTGAAGTAAAAGCCTCAAAAGTCTTACGAAGCAGTCCTGCGCGACTTTCAGCGAATGAAAATGTCCCAGGGCGCGAAGCTCAACGGATTCAGCATCTTTTAGGGCAAGAAACCAAGATAGCACCGCGCATTTTGGAGCTAAATCGCGCTCACCCTTTGATTGCAAACCTGACGCAGCGAGCCGTCGCCGATGCGGATGCGCCTTTAGTCGCCGCCAGCGCCGAGCAACTCTATGATAATGCGCTGCTCCTGGAAGGTTTGCACCCCAACCCCGCCACAATGGTTCCGCGCATTCAAGCCATTTTGGAAGCTGCCTGCAAGGAAATTTCCTTGCCTGGCTCTCAGTAGCTACTCGTGATATAATAGGGAAATGTGGCGTGCTATTGACGCACGCCATTTCCTTGAAAAGCTAAGTTTTTTTGAAAGAAAGGCCTTTTTTCCATGGAAGTAACGAAGATTGCGATTGCAACCGATGATGGCAAGACGATTACGAGTCATTTTGGGCGAGCAAAGAGCTATAAAGTTGTTACGATAGCTGATTCAAAAGTTGTGGCCGAGGAATTGCGCGATAAAGCTCCCTGTGGGGGGCATGGGCACCACGCTAACCCTTCAGGGGAAGATTCTCACCGTCTTCCTCAGGCTCAGGAGGTCGCGGTGATTCAAGATGGGGCTGTGACAACCGCTGATTCAAATGTTGGGGCGGAAGAGCTGCAAACCAAAGCTTCCTGTGGGGAGCATCACCACCACCATCAGCACGAAGGGGAAGGGCATCACCACCACGAAGGGGAAGGGCATCACCACCACCATCAGCACGAAGGGGAAGGGGAAGGGCATCACAATCATCACATTGCAGCGATTCGGGATTGCCAAGTTTTGTTGGCACGGGGCATGGGCACTGGCGCTCAAACCAACCTTGTATCTGCGGGGATTCAGCCGTTGCTCACTTCGGTCCGCAACATTGATGAGGCCGTAACGAGTTATCTCGCTGGCACTTTGCAACATCATCCAGAGCGAATTCATTAATCTTACGGCAGGATACCCAGGAGCTTGAGCAAAGGGAGGAATACCGCAACTAATATTAAGTGGGCTGCCGTCAATCAGCCTATGGTGTCCAAC
>DCSM01000024.1:0-9677 GCA_002325605.1 Chloroflexaceae bacterium UBA1466 | reverse complement strand
GCTTTAGCCCTGGGTAATTGGCTAGATAACGTAGGCTAGGCCGGCCCCTGAGCTTGGCGAAGGGGTCGGGCCCAAATGCTGTTATTCTCCGCTTGGCCCTAGTTCTCTGAAAGCTGATGGCCGAATTTTTTAGTGAACGTCGGCAATTGATTCTCAAGCTGGTTGTCCAGGAATTTGTTGAGAGCGCCACCGCTGTAGCTTCGGATACTTTGGTACGCAAGTATAACTTGCCCATTTCCTCGGCTACGGTGCGGAATGAATTGGCGATCCTGGAGGAACTTGGCTACCTTACCCACCTTCATACTTCGGCAGGGCGTGTGCCGACGGATGTAGGTTATCGCTTTTTCGTCGAAAATTTGATGGATTCGGCCATTCTCTCGACCTCGGAACGCCATTCGATTCAGCATCAATTTCAGCAAGTTCGCGGTGAAATCGATCAATGGATTTATCGGGCCGCAACAGTCTTAACGAAAACGACGCAAAATGCGGCTGTAGTTACGCCTCCACGGGCTTACCAGACTCGCTTTAAGCATTTAGAGTTGATTGCGCTCCACGACACCACGGTTTTAATGGTTTTAGTCTTCCATGATGGGACAGTTCGCCAGCAAACTTTAACCATAGAAGTGGCTCATAACCAGGAAGCCTTGCGGACCATTTCGACGCGCATCAATGAGCATTGCTACGATCTTGCAGGGAGCGAAATTGAGGATTTGTTGCCTAAGCTCGTGCAACTTTCGCGCTCTGAACCATCGCAGAAGCTGGAGCAGCGCATTCTGACGCTGGTAGTTGGGGCCATGCAGCAGTTGGAAGAGAAGATGAATAGCCAGATTCATAGCGAGGGGCTGATCGAGATGCTTAGGCAACCTGAATTTCGCCCTTCGGCGCTGCGCGGCGAAGATGCGGAACGAGTTGTGGAGCGGATGCGGCTGGCGCTTGAAATCCTCACCAAGAGCAAGATTCTGGATACGCTCGTTCTTAGGGCCCTTCAGAATGATGGCGTGCAAGTAACCATTGGGAGCGAACATGAAACGGATGAAATGCGCGATTATAGCGTTGTGCTGTCGCGCTATGGCATAGATGGCACGGTTGTGGGGGTTTTAGGCGTGTTGGGCCCCGTTCGGATGCCTTATCCCCGTTCGATCTCTATCGTTAGTTATCTTTCATCAATCATGAGTGACCTTCTCACAGAAATTTATGGTGGTGAAGCAAGGTCTTAATGTGAAGATAGTTCTTGAATTAGTTAGAAAATGGAGAAATTATATGGCGGAAGAACAAAAAAAGAGTGAGCAAAATGATTCTGGCGTTGAGGCCGTAGAGCCTGAGACCATTAGCAACGATTCCTATACTTTGCCTTTCTTGCGCCGCAAACGCTCGTCCGAGGCCGCCCAGCAGGATTCAGATCAAGTTGAAATGCAATGTAATGGAAACGCTCAGGTAGCGCCAGAAATTCAATCAGATAGCCAAGCCGAGACCGTTGAAATAGCTGAATCAGACGCGAGGGAAGATTTTTTAGCTGCTTTCAAGGCGGCAGCGACCAAAAGAGAAGCTGATTTGCGCCAGCAATTAGCGCAGAGCGAAGAACAGGTCGCGCAACATAAAGATCAATGGTTGCGGGCTACCGCCGATTTCAAAAACTACAAACGGCGAGCCGAAAATGAGCGGTCTGAGCTAGTTCGCAGTGCCAATGCTGCGCTGATTCTCAAATTGTTGCCCGTGGTTGATGATTTTGACCTGGCAATTGAGAACGTGCCACCTGAAGTGGCGGCAACAGCTTGGTGGGCGGGAACGCAATTGATTGCCCAAAAACTGCGCTTGCTTTTGGAAAGCGAAGGCGTTACGCCGCTGGTCGCCACGGGCCAAGATTTTGACCCCAATTTGCACGATGCAGTCGTCCTGGAGGAAACGGAAGGCCAGGATGGCAAAGTTTTAGCTGAACTGCAAAAAGGTTATAAGCAGTATGATCGGGTCTTGCGGCCAGCTAAAGTAAAGGTTGGAAAAGGCTAAAAAGGAGAGATGATTTTATGCCCAAAGTAATTGGCATTGACCTTGGCACCACAAATTCAGTGATTGCGGTGATGGAAGCTGGCGACCCTGTCGTCATTCCCAATGCTGAAGGGGCCCGTTTAACCCCATCGGTGGTCGCGTTAAGCAAGTCGGAAGAACGGTTGGTTGGGCAAGTTGCACGTCGCCAGGCCGTGACGAATCCTGAAAATACGGTTTTTTCGGTCAAACGGTTTATGGGGCGCAAGCTCAAAGATGACGATGTCCAGCGCGACAAAGATTTAGTCCCCTACAAGTTGGCGGCGGCTCCCAATGGTGATGTACGCGTCTTGATGGGCGGCAGGGAATTTGCAGCGCCTGAAATTGCGGCGATGATTCTCCAGAAGCTCAAGGCCGATGCCGAAGCCTATTTGGGCGAGCCAGTCGAAAAAGCGGTCATTACGGTTCCCGCTTATTTCAATGACAGCCAGCGCCAGGCGACCAAAGATGCGGGGCGCATTGCGGGGCTGGAAGTCTTGCGAATCATCAATGAACCAACGGCCAGCGCTTTAGCTTACGGCTTAGATCGCAAAGGCGAAGACACGATTATTGCAGTTTACGACCTCGGCGGTGGGACATTTGATATTTCGATTCTGGAGTTAAGTAAGGGAATGGTGGAGGTCAAAGCGACGAATGGGGATACGCACCTCGGCGGCGACGACTTCGACCAGCGCATTATGAGTTGGTTGGCCGAAGAATTCCGCAAAGATCATGGCATTGATCTGCGCGATGATCGGATGGCGCTCCAGCGCTTGCGCGAGGCGGCTGAAAAAGCCAAAATGGAACTGAGTACCGTTTTGCAAACGGAGATCAATCTTCCCTTTATCACCGCCGATGTAAGTGGCCCCCGCCATCTAAACGCCACTCTCAGCCGCTCTAAAATTGAGCAACTTACGGCTGATCTCGTCGAACGGACAACCCAACCTGTCAAGCAGGCGCTCAAAGATGCGGGTCTCAAGCCCAGTGAAATTGGCACAATTATTCTTGTTGGGGGCCAGACGCGAATGCCTGCGGTGCAAGAGGCGGTGCGGAAATTCTTTGGCAAAGAGGCCAGCAAAAGCGTCAATCCTGACGAAGTGGTGGCCATTGGCGCAGCCGTCCAAGCAGGTGTATTGGCGGGCGAAGTCAAAGATGTCGTGCTTCTCGATGTTACCCCTTTGACTTTGGGGATTGAAACGCTTGGTGGAGTAATGACTCCGCTCATTGAACGCAATACGACCATTCCTACTCGCAAAACTCAAACCTTCTCCACGGCCAGCGATAATCAAGCCAGCGTTGAAATCCACGTTTTACAAGGCGAACGCGCTGAGGCTCGGCATAATAAGAGTTTAGGGCGCTTTGAACTGAGCGGTATCCAGCCTGCGCCGCGCAGTGTGCCCAAAATCGAAGTTACTTTTGACATTGATGCGAATGGCATCGCAAGTGTTTCTGCGGTAGACAAGAATACGGGCAAAGAGCAACGCGTAACGATTACGGCTTCTTCGGGCCTGTCCAAAGAAGAAATTGAACAGATGATCGTCGAAGCTGATCAACATGCCCAAGATGATAAGGAGCGGCGCGAGCAAATCGAGGCGCGGAATGCGGCAGATACGATGATCTATCGCTCTGAAAAAGCGCTGCGGGAGCCTGCTGCGGAACTTTTAGATTCGGCGACGCGCCAAGCACTTGAGGATAATCTGCTGGCCCTCCGCGAAGTGCTTGAAAACAATGATGTAACCATTATTCGCAATAAAATTGCTGAATTATCAGTTACGCTCCAGCGAGTTTTACAAGTAGTCTATGGAGATCAAACTTCAGCAGCGAAGGATTCGGAACAAGATTCCCAATCAACCGCTGAAGATACTTTCAAACCAGATTGATTCTGCGACAAAGGGCGCTTGACCCAAGCGACGCTTTTTTTAAGGATAAGAAATGTCATCAGATACCAAACGGGATTATTACGAAGTACTTGGGGTGCAACGCAATGCCTCGCAGGAAGACATCAAAAAGGCTTTTCGGCGTTTGGCGCGGCAATATCACCCCGATGTCAATCGGGAAGAAGGGTCTGAATCGCGGTTTAAGGAGATTAACGAAGCCTACGAAGTGCTTTCAGACAACCAAAAGCGCACCATGTATGACCGCTTCGGCCACACCACGGGCATGGGCGGGGGCGCAGGTTTCGATCCCTTCGCGGGAGCCGACCCCTTCAGCACGATTTTTGATGCTTTCTTTGGAGGCGCGGGCGTGGCGGGCGGAAGGGCGCAAAGAGGCCCACAGCGCGGAGCCGACCTTCGCTACAATTTGCGCCTCTCCTTTGAAGAAGCGGTTTTTGGCTGCGAAAAAGAGATTGAGTTTCGCCGCCTGGAGCCTTGCACACCCTGCGGAGGCAGCGGAGCCGAGCCAGGCACAGAGCCGACGCGCTGCGCTAAATGTGGCGGCACGGGTGAAGTTCGCCAGCGCTCGCCGCTTTTCAATATGGTCACGGTGACTTCTTGCGAAACGTGTGGGGGAACAGGGGTTGTAATTGCGATTCCCTGTCGGGAATGTCGAGGCGAAGGGCGGATTCGGCAATTACGACGGCTCAAAGTCAAAGTTCCAAGTGGGGTTGACAGTAGTTCCCAAATTCGCATTAGCAATGAAGGCGATTCAGGCCCGCGTGGAGGGCTACGAGGCAATCTCTACGTTACTTTAGATATTCAAGCCCATCGTTATTTCGTGCGCGAGGGCAATGACATTCTGCTGGAATTGCAAATCAATGTTGCTCAAGCGGCTTTGGGGGCTGAAGTAGATGTTCCAACTGTAGATAGTGCGCGAAATGCTGAATTGCTCCCTGAAAAACTAAGAATTCCGCCAGGCACACAGACGGGGCAAGTTTTTCGGCTGCGGGGCAAAGGCGTTCCCTTCCTGCGTCAAAATGGGCGCGGCGATCAAGTAGTTATTACTCGCGTGGTTGTTCCTACTAAATTAAATGATCACCAGCGGAAGCTCTTTCAAGAATTAGCCAAAACGTTGGACAATGAGCAACCCAGCAGCGAGCACGACGAAGGGTTTTTTGGGCGCGTAAAAGATATGTTGGGGATTTGATGCGCGAATTTATCTATGGCCGCAATGCCGTGCTTGAGGTTTTACGGGCCAAACGGCGCGTTTGCAAACGTTTATTCCTGGCTGCTGGCGTTCAGGAAACTAAGAATCTGAGCGAAGTTCTCAAAATTGCTGAAAAAGCTAATTTGCCAATTGAGCGAATTGACCGCCGAATCTTAGATAAGCAGCTTCAAGGGGTTAATCATCAAGGAATTGCGCTCGAAACAAGCCAATATCCGTATGTTTCGCTGGAGGAATGTTGGGAAAAAGCTCAAGGACGCGCTGAACCAGCCTTCCTTTTGCTGCTTGACCATATTCAGGACCCGCAAAATGTAGCAACTTTGTTGCGAACAGCAGAGGTTGTGGGCGTGGATGGCGTGATTTTGCCGCGCCAGCGGGCGGCAGAAATCACGCCTGCTGTCGTAAATGCCAGTAGTGGAGCTACCGAACACCTCCAGATCGCGCAGGTCGCTAATATTGCCCAGACGATTCAGACGCTCCAGGAAGCTGGGATTTGGGTGGTGGGGGTGGAAGATGATGCGCGAGCGAAGCCTTTTGATGAGGTAGACCTGAATCTGCCTTTAGCTCTGGTGGTCGGCGCAGAAGGGCCAGGTTTGGCAAGACTGACCCGCGAACGGGTGGATTTTCTGGTGCGGTTGCCAATGCAAGGGCAACTTGCTTCTTTGAACGCTGCCGTAGCGGGAAGTATTATTCTTTACACTGCGTGGCGGCAGCGAAAACCACTTCAAACTGTGATAATTAGTAATCCATCTCAATTATGAAACAACACCTTTTCTGGTTTCTCGCTTTTCTTGGGGCCTTGCTCTGGATCAAGGATTTGCGCCAGCGCCTTCAAGATGCTCAAATGCGAGGCGACATGTATCAAGCGACTTCGACTCGCCTTGAGCGCCGAATCTCTGAAATTACCCAACTGCCAGCTTAGAATCTACATTTTCAGCAATCATTGTGCATTCTGTTGCTTTTCCCCCCCTACCAAAAAACAGACTCTTTAGGCTAAATGAACTAAAGATTCGTCCCGCAGAAATGATTGATGCAGAGGCTATTTTAGCTCTGCATCAAGAAGCTTTTGCCGATAAATTTTATGCTGCGTTTGGGAAAAAGGGGATTGCTAAAGGGAGTAAGGCGCTTTTGCTTCTGTGGCAGAGCCAGGGTGAGCAGGCTTTAAGGGGAATGTTTGTCGCCGAATGGCAACAGCAAATCATTGGAACGACAACGCTGCGAACCTGGGAAATGAATAACGAAACTACGTTTTTGGGCGATACCCGCCTAGCTTTGCAGCAAATTCTGGGATTTTGGGGCACAATCCGCGCCATTCTCGCGCTTTCCTTGCTCAACCATCAAGTCAAGCGAAGCGAAGGGTTTATTACGGATGTGGCGGTTTTAGCCCCATTTCGGCGTTCGGGACTGGCGACAACCCTTTTAGCTTTTGCGGCCCAAGAAGCGATTCTGTTGCAAAAAAGCTATCTTGGTCTCTATGTAAGTAGTTCCAACACAGGAGCTTATGCACTTTACCGCCATTTAGGGTTTTACAAACGGCGAACCCGGCGCTCGTGGTTGACCCAACTCTTTTTGGAGCAACGCGAATGGGCTTATATGTGCAAAGACCTCTCTTAGCTGCGTTTACTGCTATTCATTAACCCACGAATCAGTACTGCGGTTCCAGGCGACTAATTCTTCAGGCTTAAAAAAGATGGCTACTTCTTGGTCCCCGCTGGCCGGAGAGTCCGAGGCGTGAATGAGATTGCGGCCTATGTCAACCGCGAAATCGCCTCGAATCGTGCCTGGGGCCGCTTTAATGGGATTTGTCGCCCCGACAGTGTTTCGCACGATTTCAATCACTGCTTTGCCCCGAATTGCAACCACAACTACAGGCCCCGACGTGATATATTGCACTAAGCCAGGGAAAAAGGGCTTCCCCTCGTGGGCCGCATAATGTTTGCGAGCAAGAGCTTCTTCGATTTGAAGCAATTTCAAACCAACTAATTTCAAACCGCGTTGTTCCAACCGCGTAAGGATTGGGCCGATTAAACCTCGTTGTAAGGCATCGGGCTTGAGAATGATAATGGATTGTTCCATTGTTCCTCCAGATTTTTAGCCTAACTTAAATAGGCACTGCTTCGTTAATCCGTTTTGCGGCGCGCCGCATTTCCATTTTGACCAAGCCCAGATTCACCGTGCGGCGAGTAATAACTACCAGAATAAGCTCTTTTGCTTCGAGGAGCAAAATCGAGCCTTCTTGGGCATCAATAATCGAATCCACCAACGTGCCGACCCCAATGCGGCGAGTCGCTTTGTCAATTTCGCCAAAAACGGCGGCTGACATCGCGCCCAAAATTTCCGCATCTTCTTCGTCCAGGAGGGTGCTGGCGACAACCAGTCCATCCTTTCCGACCAGAAGACTTCCAATCACACCATCTACTCGGATCAAATCTTCAACGATCCGTCGCATAACCAGGCCTCTCGTTCTGGCAGATTAGTTCTTGGAGAGCAAAAAAAGCATTGCTGCTTTGGCGCATCAAAATTCCCTCCACCCAGAAAGTATTTGAAAGAATCTATTTACCCTAGAAAAAGCGCGTCTAGCGCTGAAAAACACAGCCATAAGCGGTTACAGCTTCCCGATAACGATCTTGTTGCGCGTAGGCATCACCTAATAAGCGATATAAGCGCTGGAGCAGATATTGATCATCGGTTTCATCAATTGATTCTTGAAGATCTATAATCACTTGGTCGCCAGATCGATCATCTTTAATGAGGCGTTTGTAATGATGGATCGCTAAATCAAGGCGATTAGTTTGGATTCCGATGCGGGCAAGCGCTAACCGTAATTGCCAATTGCCTGGTTCAAGCTCCAGTTGGTGCAAATACTCATCGAGTTCGGTGCTTCCTGTGGGAATAAAGGCTTCAGGAGTGGTTCCAACCTTGCTGCGATAGGCCTCGCTCCGGCGGGGGCGAGCCACCCGTGAGGCTTCGCGGCCTCCTCGGGCGGAACGGGGCGGCGGGAAGGCTTCGCCGCGTAAGGGGGGCGTAGCGCGGATTTCGCCTCGTGAAGTTGGGGCCGGGGCCACGCCATGGGCCGAATCAGAGCGACTTACCCGCCCAGGACGGGAGGCTTCGCCTTGCTGCGAACTAAGGCGCGAGCTAGAACTCCGCCGCAGCGGGGGCGTTGGTCGCCCTGGAGAGCTGGCTGGGGCGTTGCTTCGTTCGCTGCTGGGAGCCTCTAAAGCTTTGGCTGGTTGTTGCGATGGCCAACTTCTTGGTCGGGCCGGTTCAAGGGCTGGTTGGCGGGCCGGCGACGGGGTTGACGGGCGGGCCGCCGGCGAGGGTGAACTTTTCAGCCCAGGGGTTGGCGCAGCTGGGGAAGCGGAAGCAACTTTGGGGGCAAAGGTTTCAGGCGGCCAAATATCGTCAAGTGTATCAAGGTCTGCTGGCACAAAAGCTGCATCTTCTGGGGAAAGAGGTTGCTGCTTGGTAGCTGCTGGGGCCGGAGAAGCTTGCGGAGGTTGCGCTTCAGAAACCTCAAAGTTGAACCAATCCGCTTCCATTCCATGTCCCGTACTTGAAGGGGGGCTTGCAAGAGGAGTTACTTCCCAATCTTCAACCCGGCTTGGCAAGTTCACCTCCTGCTCAGATGGCGTTGTTTGCGCTCTGGCAGCGGCGGCGCTTGGAATTAAAATCGTCGCGGCGCTATCTTTGCCTCCTTTGGCCAATAAACCTAAAGCTGCTACCGCATCGGCTGACAAACCCAACGCTTCGGGGGAAATTGGTTGGATCGGCTGGTTAGAAGAATAGCTTGCTTGGGGCGAAGCTTGCGCTGAACTACTATCCGTTCCAATAAGGGCATTGCGGACTTCTTCCGTCAACCCCAAGTCAGCTAAGGAGATCGAAACATGATGGGGGCGTTTTGAATTTGGCCGCCCTTGCTGCTGCTTATTAGCCTGTTTGAGCGCCGCGCTTTCCGTTTCGGCCTGGCAGAAGGCCTCTAAATCAAAAGGTGTTATTTCATCATCACTCAGCTTTTCAGAAGAGGCTTCATTGGCACTAGCGGCGTTTAATGCAGCAATCTCAGCGTCGGTTAAACCAAGTTCTTGCAAAGAGAAAGGGGTAAGCTCTGGCTCCGCCGCAGGGGCTTCGGCCAGCGCAGGCCCCGTCGGCACAGAAGGTAGGCTAAAGTCTTCGGCACTAGCGGCGTTTAATGCAGCAATCTCAGCGTCGGTTAAACCAAGTTCTTGCAAAGAGAAAGGGGTAAGCTCTGGCTCCGCCGCAGGGGCTTTGGCCAGCTCAGACACCACAGGTGCAGCGGGCACGCTAGGATCAGCGGCGTTCAACGCGGCAATCTCAGCGTCGGTCAAGCCAAGGTCTTGCAAGGAGAAAGGGGTAAGCTCTGGCTCGGCTTCCGGCGCAGAAGCTAGAGGAGCCACAGGAGCAGCGGGCACGCTAAAATCTTCGGCAGTACTAGCGGCGTTCAACGTAGCAATCTCTTCCTCCGTCAAGCCAAGGTCTTGCAAAGAGAAAGGGGTAAGCTCTGGCTCCGCCGCAGGGGCTTCGGCCAGCGCAGG
>DCSM01000027.1 GCA_002325605.1 Chloroflexaceae bacterium UBA1466 | reverse complement strand
CTATGCCGCCCGCGCCCCCCTTATCCCAAAGCCTCCTCAATCTTCCTCTAATTCCCGTACTTTGCTGCGCCTTTTTTTGGGCTTAGAAAGGGAAGCTTCGGGCAAAGGAGTCGTTACCAACTGCTCTTTGGGCAAGACTCGCTCAAGCGCCTCCATGATTGCGGCATTTTCCTCCTGCACTTTCGTGGCTAAAGTTTCAAGATTCATACTGCGCCGTTGACGCAGAACGAGGGGAGCCATCCGCCCGACATCTTCCAGCGTGACTTCGCTGCGAAAATCGGCGGCGGCTCTGGCTCTGGCCGCTTCCAAAAGGGCAATTTCGGCGCGATGGGAAGGAATTTTGAGGTCTTGAATCAGGGCTAAAGTAGCCAATTCTACCTGGGGCGAAATCGTAACGTGGGGCAAAATTTCACGGGCAACTTCCACTTCGGCCCGCAACTCTTCGGTCTGTTCGGCGTAAAGCAGCCTAAAAGCGCTGGGGCTGGCCCGAAAGGCTTGAGCGCGGTGGTAAATGTCGAGGCGCAAACGGCTATCTTCCAGCGGCGCAACCCAGACTCGCAGCCCAAACCGATCCATAATCTGGGGGCGCAAAACCCCTTCTTCAGGGTTCATTGACCCGATTAGCACAAATTGGGAAGCAAAAAGGCGCGTCATCGGCCCTCGCCGCACCAGTGTGCGGCCTTGCGCTGCCGCATCCAAAATTACATCAATCACTTCGGGAGCCAACAAATTGATTTCATCAACATAAAGCAGATTACGGTGCGCTTTGGCTAAAATGCCTTCCTCCAGGCTGATATGCCGCTGTTCAAGCGCAATCCGTTCATTGATGCCCCCAACCACGTCTTGAATCCGCGCATTGAGCGGCAATTCGACCAGCCGCATGCGGTTTCGCGCCAGTTTCGTTTGCCCTTGCTCATCCAAATCCTCATATTCGACGAGCGGAAGCAAATCTACTAAACTCCGCACGGCTGTCGTTTTGCCCACGCCATACGGGCCACTCAAAAGAACCCCGCCAATTTGCGGGTTGATAACCGCCACAATCAAAGCGGTTTTGAGTTCGGCTTGCCCAACAATCGCCAGCAGCGGAAAGGGCAAAATTTCCGCGCTCACAACATTTCCCCGTTCCAGGTGCAAGTCCAAATGGTTGCTGCACCGGGGCCAAGCTGGAGATCAACCGTAAAATCAATTTCGGGGCTGGAGAATAACTGGAGGGCCATTTGGCGGTCAAATTTTACGGGAACACCTTTTGACATAAGCAGCAGATGCCCAACGAAAAGGTCTAAAAGTTCAACCCGTACCTCTTCCCCACAACACCCAATAGGAACTAAAAGCGTGCCCCAATCTGGCTGGCCCCGCGCACAAGCCTGGCGCACAGCGGTTGAGTGGGCAATTTTTTGGGCCACGTGTTGGGCACTTTCCTCACTTGGCGCGCCGCGAACCGTCACCTGAATGATCTTGCCTCCCGTGGCCGCATCACGCACAATCTGTTGCGTCAAGTCAGTCAACAAGGCATTAAGCGCCTCCTGCCACGCCCCAAATTCCCACGACGTAGCCTCGGTAATGGGCAACGCATCAGCAGCGCCATTGGCTAACAGCAAAACTGTGTCATTGGGCGAAGTATCAAGATCAAGCGAAAGGCGAGTGAAAGAACGGGCACTGCTCTGGTGCAAAGATTGATTCAAAAGGCGAGCATCCATTGCGAGATCGGTGGTAATGACGCAAAGCAACGTGGCCAACTTGGGATGAACCATCCTTGAACCTTTGGCCATCCCCGCTAAAGTTATCTGCCGACCTTCCCGCAGATTAAATTGATAGACGCGCTCTTTGACCCGCGTATCATTGGTGAGGATGGCTGCCGCCGCCCGATGACCACCGCCGCTATCCAACTCTGAGACCGCCCGCCGAATCCCATCCCGCATCCGCTCCATGGGCAGCGGAACGCCAATCAGGCCACTGGAAAGCAACAAAATGCTGTCTCTGGGCACTTCAAGCTCTTCCGCCGCGATTTTGGCACACTCAATGGCATCCATCAAGCCAGCCTGCCCCGTCCCCGCGTTAGCTTGCCCTGAATTGATCAAAACCGCCCGCGTCGAATCCTGACTGCGGGCCAAAATGGCTTGATTAAAAAAGACGGGCGCAGCTTTCAAGAGGCTCGTGGTAAAGAGCGCCGCCGTCGTACACGGTTCTTGCGAATAGATGAGGGCAAGGTCGCGCAACTTTGCCCCGTCCTTCAGGCCCGCCGAAATCCCCGTTGCACGGTAGCCAAGGGGACTGGAAATATGCCCTTCTTCAAAAATTGTATAGCTCATAGGCCCGCCTCTGCTCGCATCTACCAGACTCGACAAATGAGACCTTTCAGATATTCCCCTTCAGGGAAGGTAAGGAGTACGGGATGATCAGGGGCTTGCGTCAAACGCTCCACCACTTGAACTTCGCGCTGGGCATCCAGGGATGCGCCAAAAACGATTTTTTGGAAGAGATCAGGCATGATCAAACCTGAACAGCTAAAGGTCGCCAAAATCCCGCCAGGCCGCAACAATTGAAGAGCAATCAGGTTAATATCTTTGTAGCCGCGTGTCGCCCGTTCTAACTGGGCTTGGCTGTGGGTAAATTTGGGGGGATCGAGGATAATCAGGTCAAAAGAGCGCTGTTCAAAGCGATATTGGCGCAAAAGCTGGAAGACATCCCCTTCGATTGGCTCAATTAGGTCTGGCGAAAGTTCATTAAGCGCCAGATTGGCCTGCAAAAGGGTAAAGGCTTCGGCGCTACTGTCAATGGCCGTGACTTTGCTGGCTCCCGCTTGGGCCGCGTAAAGCGTAAACCCACCGCTATAACAAAAAGCATCCAGCACCTCTTTGCCCTGGCAATAGGCCGCGACGGTCAAGCGATTTAAGGCTTGATCGAGGTAAAAGCCTGTTTTTTGCCCATGCTGCAAATCGGCCAAAAAATGCAACGGCTGCTGGGCCGAAGCACAAGTAAAGCTCAATTTAGCAGGTGGCATTTCGCCCCAGCGCAGGCCTTCGGCAGGTGGCAAACCCTCTTTGGCCCGCACATCAGCAATGCTCCGCTCGTAAATCCCCAAAGGCGCAACTAATTCGGCCAGTAATTCAACAATTTCGGCCTCCCGCAAGGCCATCCCTTGCGTCAACAATTGCAAAACTAAATAACGCCCATAGCGATCTACAATTAAGCCTGGCAAACCATCAGATTCAGCATAGATTAGCCGTTCCGCCCGTTCAGCATCCTTTTCCTGGGACTTAAACCCGCGCCCCGCTAAGGCTCTGGCGATTCTGCGCCCCAAAAAGGCTTGGTCTATTTCCTCGTCCGCGTCCCAAGTGCAAAGGCGCACCCGAATCTGCGAGGTGCTACTCCAAGTTCCTCGCGCCAACCACTCGTTGTTGGCCGCCCGAACATCAACCACTGCGCCTTCCGTGGGCCGCCCTTCGAGCGCCGCGATTGCCCCCGAAAAAATCCAGGGATGTTTAAGTTGTACTGGGCGCTCCCGTTTAGCCCTTAAAACAACGGTGGCCGTAGGTCGCATAATATTCTCTCAGATCTTTGCAAGTTTTGGTTCAACGCCATTTTGATTATAGTACCACAAAATTGCCCAAAATGATCTACCTTAGCTCAGACTAAAAGCCCAGCCACTTCTTCGGGGCTGGGAGGAAAGCCAGCAAGCGGCGGCCTTTTAGACCGCTATTTGGGGACAACATTGATTTTCGCGGCGGGCTTCAATCACGTTGGGAATCCGATTGAGTTTATCCAAAATCATGGTCAATTGGTTAATACTCTGAATCGTCAGGCGCATAATCAAGGCGACGCGCCCATCTTTGCAGGTTTGAAGCTGTTGGACTTCTTCAATGTTGATGTTCGCATCCGCAATTGTCGCGGTAACATCCCGCCATAAGCCGAGCCGATCCCAAGATTCGATCCGAATCGGGACGGGGTAGCCTTGGGGGTCAGCATCGCCCCAGCTTACCTCGACCAGCCGTTCACGGTCATGCTCTTTCAAAACGGTCAAACAATCCGAACGATGAATCGAAACGCCCCGCCCTCGCGTGACGTAGCCAACAATTGGTTCGCCAACAACAGGATTACAACATTTGGCAAACCGCGTGAGGACATTGCCCGTCCCGCGTACTCGAATGCCTTTGACATCTGAGCGCGGTGGCGGCGTGATCTGGGGAATGGAAGCGATGTCGGCTTCTTGGGTCTCGGAGGTTTGGGCAATGACTTTTTGGGTTACATTACGGGCCGTGGTTTCGCCGCTGCCGATGAGGTTAAAAAGTTCTTCCACGTTGCGCGTGCCCAAAATCGTGGAAATAGTTTCAAAAGAATTGGTCAAACCTAAGCGTTTGAGTTCTTTTTCGAGGAGTGTCCGCCCAGCGGCAATATTTTCTTCCCGCTTCAGCTTGCGGAAAAAGCGTTTGATATGGCTGCGAGCGCTATCAGTCTTAACAAAGTTGAGCCAATCACGGCTGGGGCCCCGTGGCGCTTTGCTCTTCATAATCGTTACGATGTCCCCATTTTGCAAACGGGTGTCCAGCGGAACGATGCGCCCATTGACCTTGGCTCCAACGCAGCGATTGCCAACTTCGCTATGAATGCGATAGGCAAAATCTACGGAAGTACTCCCTATGGGCAGATCAAAAATTTCGCCTTTGGGCGAAAAAGCATAAACTTGGTCTTCAAAAACATCGGTCTTGAGGCTTTCCATAAACTCACGGGCATCCGTCATCTCTTTGCGCCACTCAATTAGGCTGCGTAACCAGGCGAGTTTAGCCTCAAAACTAGCATCTGATTTGCTGAAACCTTCCTTGTAACGCCAGTGCGCCGCAATCCCGTGTTCAGCGACAGTGTGCATCTCTTGCGTGCGAATTTGAACTTCACACGGCGTACCGCCAGGCAGAATCACTGTTGTATGGAGAGAACGATACATGCTCTCTTTGGGAACCGCAATGTAATCATCAAATTCAGAAAGCACCGGCGGCCAAAGATTATGAACAATGCCCAAAATGCGATAGCATTCGCCAACTTCATTCACAATCACGCGCACGGCCAGCTGGTCATAAATTTGCTCCAGCGGTACACCTTTGCGCTCCATTTTGCGGTAAATGGAATAAAAATGCTTGGGCCGCCCCGTGATTCTGCCTTCCAGCCCCTCTTTGCCAAGTTCTTCTTCCAAGCGCGAAATAACACTTTGCACAATTCGATTGCGCTGATCCCGGCGTAAAGCTAATTGTTGAGCAATTTCACGGTATTCGTTGGGTTTAATGACCTTAAACGCAAGGTCTTCTAGTTCGGATTTGATTTGCCAAATTCCTAAGCGGTGGGCCAGCGGCGCATAAATCTCCAGCGTCTCATGGGCCACGCGCCGTTGTTTTTCAGGCGAAGTTGCGCCGAGCGTCCGCATATTATGAAGCCGATCAGCCAATTTGATCAGCACGACTCGCGGATCGTCGGCCATAGCGATAAACATTTTGCGATAAGTACCAGCTTGAGCTTCTTCCTTCGTTTTGGCCTCTAAGACTGAAAGTTTGGTTACGCCATCGACCAAAGCTGCAATCTCTTTGCTAAACGCGCTCTCAAGCTGGGTCAAGGGGACACAAGTATCTTCAACCACGTCGTGAAGTAAGGCCGCAGAAATCGTCCAATGATCCATCCGCAACCCGATCAAAATCGTAGCTACCGCGACGGGGTGATTGATGTAAGGTTCCCCACTCTGGCGGCGTTGACCTTCATGGGCCGCATACGCCAGCGCGTAGGCCCGCCGCACCATATCGCCATCCGCGTTCGAAATATAGGCCAGAAGCCCAGCGACCAATGCGTCGGCAGTCGGGCTATTGAGGGCTGCGGCAGAGGGCGCAAGGAGGGGAAGGGGAGGTTGAGGTTGAGGTTGAGAACTATGCGCCAAGTGGCTGGGCGGATGGTTGTTAGGCATCGCTAAAGGGTCAAAATGGTGGGGGTGAACCGCATGGGCAGAGGCATTTATTCCATTCATCGTCTTTTTACCCTTCTGCCGCGGCCACCCTGGGCGGGAGTTAAGCTGCGGCGCTAAGTTGGAAGTGCATCGTCTTCTGAAAAGGCCTCTAAATAAACTTGAACAAGCGAAGGAAAACAGCTTTCTTCAAATCTATGAACGTTTGTAGCAACCCTTTTGCCCAATTCAAGGGGCAAAAACAGGTTTGGCGCAAGCGTACTATTCAACCCAACGCAAGACAAAGCTCCCTTTCTTCTGTTCTTAATATTACCATCTCTTTACGATGTAATCAAATGGCTAAAATTCCAAGCCCGTGATTTGTGTTTCAGGGCATTAGCTTGCGGTAAATTCAATTTAGGTCAAATTATTCTTTACCATCGCTTTACACGAGATCGCAGCTTTTGGAACTTTAGCCAAGT
>DCSM01000063.1:6053-16961 GCA_002325605.1 Chloroflexaceae bacterium UBA1466 | reverse complement strand
AGACGATAAGCTTCGGCCATAACCTCCGCAAGCTCCTCCGCTGTTAAGTAGGAACCTTTGGCCCTGCGGCGCGTGTTCACAAATTGGATTTCCTCGGTAGCGTTGGCAATTGAACAATCCCAGGAACGGGTCGTGCGTTGCTCGGCATGTTGTTTGATCAGGTGGAGCAGGAGGATCACTGCAAAGCTCCTGATTTTATTGACCTTGTCATCTTTGCTCATCTCTTCCAACTCCCCAATTAGCAGTAAGGCATCGGGATAGCGTTGCTCCTCGATAGCCGTGCGTAAGGCAAAGAGTTCTTCCATCATAGACCTCCTAAACGTAGATTAGGCATCTTGCCTGACAGGATGACGCTCTACGGCCCCGTTCTACCCTTTTGAGTTTTGGGGATGAGCGGAGAAAGGGCCGGACAAGCTTCCTTGGGTGGTTGCGGGATCCCATTGCGAACGGCCCAGCCATAGAACTCAGGGGGATAGACCGCAAAGGTTACTTCCCTCGCTTCGTTGGGGGGGGTTGAAGCAACAGCAAGGCAAGTTCCGCCGCCGCCGACCCAGACCTTCTTGTAAGTTACATCAATCTTCTGGGGTTCGCTCCCGATAATGAACTTCTCGTTAAGGGTATAAGGGCAAGCACTGCTGACCTTCCCGCCCGTCGTTCCACAAATCGCTTGCTCCACAATCCCATCGGGGCGAGAGAAGGGTTGCGGGACCCGCCCTTGATGATAAGCTAACATCAACTCTCGCCAAATTTGCCCTCCCCCATTTGAACCCGCAACTTCCCGCATCGGAGAGCTATCGTTATTGCCTACCCATGCGCCAATGGTGATGTCGGGGGAGTAACCAATCGCCCAGGAATCGCGCCAATCATTACTTGTCCCCGTCTTCACGGCAGCGGTAATCCCATTGGGCAATTCCATAACGTTGTTGCGCCCAAAGATATAGCGCCGCGCCTGGTTATCACTGAGGATGTCAGTGATTAAGTAGGCAATCTGCTCCCCATTAGCCCCCAAAACTTGCTGCCCCGTGGGAGTCCACCGTTCTAAGACTTCCCCCCGCCGATTGGTGATCTTGAGGATGGCGGTAGGGGGAATAAACTTCCCTCCGTTGCGAAAGGTGTTATAAGCTCCCGTCAATTCGAGCAACCGGACCTCATTACTTCCCAGCGCCATGGCCAAATCCTGGCGGTCTGGCGCATCAAAGGTTGTAATTCCCATCTGCTTTGCTAAAGCTACAAAGTTATTCACGCCCACAAACTCTAAGGCCTTGACGGCAGGAATGTTGAGGGAATTAGCTAAGGCCATCCGCAAGCGTTGGGGCCCGTGCCAAGCGTTGTCATAGTTAAAGGGGTGATAGACCGTCCCGTCCCGGCGCTTGAAATCCGTCGGGTTATCCCAAAGCACGTGCCCCGCGGTCCAACCTTTCTGCAAAGCTGCCGCATAGACGATAGGTTTGAGCGCCGAACCTGGCTGGCGCGAGGCCAAAGTAACGTTTACTTGCCCATCAATTGCAGGGTTATTATAATCAATACTTCCGACCATCGCCAAGATTTGGCTATCAGGGGAAAGTAGCACGACGGCAGCGTTATGGGCCGAGAGCTTCTGCAACTTTGCGACTTGCTCCTGCGCGATCCGCTGGGCTTCAGCTTGCCAAGGCAGGTCTATCGTCGTGATCACGCGCAACCCCCCACGGTAGAACATTTCAGGGCCATAGCGTTTCTCTAAGAGATCCCGTACATAGTAAGCAAAGTGCGGGGCGAGAATATCAGTTTTTTGAGCTTGAACCAATTGAAGAGGTTGGCGAAAAAGCTCTTCAGCTTGGGAAGGTGTCAAGTAACCATTCTTGACCATCTGGCTAAGGGTGATCTGCTGCCGCGCCTTTGCACCCTCAAAGTTGAGAAAGGGGTTGAAAAAGGTCGGCGATTGAGGTAAGCCCGCAAGGAGCGTCGCTTCCCCTTCACTCAATTGCCAAACCGCTTTGCCAAAGTAAGTTTGGGCCGCTGCTTCCACCCCATAAGCTTGGGCCCCATAGTAGACCTCATTGAGGTAAAGGTTGAGAATCTGATCCTTGCTATACTCTTGGCTTACCCGATAAGCCAGGATTGCCTCCCGCAACTTATGCTCATACAGCTGCGGGAGAAATTCATCCTTCCTGGGTTCTTGCTGCGGGAGCAAAACTACCCTTACCAATTGCTGGGTAATGGTACTTCCCCCACTCATGATCCGGTTATGCGTGAAGTTCAGCCAGAAAGCCCGGACAACCGCCCTTGCATCTACCCCAGGGTGAGCATAAAAGCCGGCATCTTCCACGGCGACGGTAGCGTTGCGGAGGATGCGGGGAATTTGGTCAAAGGGGACAACGGTTCGCTTCCCGCCGCGCGGGTCAACGATTTCATAGAGTAAGGTCTGCTCATCACGAGCGTAAATCCGCGTCGTTTCAAAGGAACGGTGCTGCCCAATTTCCCGTGGGTCGGGCAAATCCTTCCCGTACTCATAGTAGAGCCAAGTCCCCCCGATCAGCAAGCAAACCACCGCCCCCAACAGCAATTTGAAAAAGGCCAAAATCAACCGCCAGCCGAAAAGCCATAAGGAAAAACGGCGTTGCGGATGCACAATAACGCATTGAGAAGTCATAGGATCTGCACAAAAGCTATTTAAAGAAGCCCAAATCTAAGTTGCCAATTCTAATTCTACCACATTGTGCAATATTCCGATCTTCTCAACTTCGGCCTCCACGAGATCGCCAGGGGCAAGGAAGCGCGGCGGTTGCATGCCCATCCCCACCCCGCTTGGGGTTCCCGTCGCCACAATATCCCCAATCTCTAAGGTCATGCCGAGCGAAAGGATAGCGATAATATCAGGAATGCGAAAGATCATCGCGCTCGTGCAAGCATCTTGCATGGTTTCGCCATTTACGCGCAAGCTTAAACGCAGATTATGGGGATCAGGAATTTCATCAGCCGTTACAATCCAGGGCCCAAAAGGAGCCATGCCATCTAAGCCCTTCCCTTTATAGAATTGGCGATGCTGTTCTTGGAGATCACGGGCCGTAAAATCATTCAGAATCGTATAGCCAAAGATATAATCCATTGCTTCGGCGCGGTTAATATTCTTGCCCTGTTTGCCAACAATGAAAGCAAGTTCAACTTCCCAATCAAGTTTGGTCGAAACTTGGGGATTGTAAGGAATTTTTCCGCCAGGGCGATTCACGGCTGTCGTAGCTTTAGAGAAAAAGACGGGATGGTCGGGAATAACATCGGGGCGTTGCCGAGCGCGGGCCGTCTCAGTCACGTGAGCGACGTAGTTTTTCCCCAAGCAAATGAGATTTTTGCGCGGGTGGGGAAGAGGGGCCAGAAGCGTTACGGATTGAAGGGGCAAGACTTCTTGCTTTTGCAGTGCAACCGCGACCTTCTCCCGGATTGCACCCCAAAGGGGTGGGCCAGCTTCCGCAATCAAAGTCAGCAGGTCGGGGACAAGGGAGCTTAGGTCTACCAGCCCCTCATTTTCCACCACGCCTACCCGTTCTGTAGCACCATCGAGATAAGTAACTAGCCGCATACCAAGTTCCTTTCTTTAAACTATTTAGGTTTGTTAAACCTATCTTAGAGAATATAGTAACGACTGAAGAAGACTTTGTCAATGTTGTGACTCTATTAGCTTAAAGCCTTAAATTGAGCTTTAAGCATTGTAGTCAGTCTAATCAATAGAATTAAGCCTTGTGCAGAAAAGGTTAAAAATAGCCTAAAAGGACTAATCGTTTGACTTGCCTTTAGTAGAAGGCTGTGTTATACTACCTTTAATGAGTTGCTGTTTATGGTAAATAGTATACGAAAGCTACGCAATCTGTGGTTTTCAAAAGAAAGGGGCATTCCAAAAACCTTAAAACTTACTTGGAATCAAATATCTTCATTCAATAAGATTCAGGAAAGTCTATGTGGTCGCTACAAAGGAGTAAACGAATGAAAACCCGGCTATCTCTACTTCTGGCGTTGGTAGTAAGTCTCTCACTTCTACCTTCCCTCACGCCTCCTTCACTCTTGCCAATCGCTAAAGCCAGCGTGGAATCAGAAAAAAGTAGTGTCACAGGAATGGTGACAATTCTGCCTCCCAACAAGGCCTTATTAGGAAATCCGCTAACCTTTACCTTAGTTGTCAGCCCTAGCGTCTATGGAAGCTTCGCCTACGTTAAGTGGGACTTCGGGGATGGTAAAGTTACGCAAGTTGCCCAACCTCAAATGCAGGTTGAGCATTACTATGCTTGGGCCGATGAGTTTGAAGTCAAAGCTACCTTACTCAACGAAAAGAGAGAACCAATTGCCGGTGGGAGCGCAACTACCACCGCAACCGTTGAGGATGGGTTGGTTCTCAAAAATGAAAGTCCTCTGGTTGTGGGCAAGGATGTAACCTTCAATGTGCAAGTTACTGATCTTATCACCACCTACAAGTACTTGACCTGGGATTTTGGGGATGGTTCAGCTGTTAAGCAAACCACAGAGCAAGAAATCGTCCACAAATACCCAAAAACGGGTGCTTTTTTGGTGCGGGTCACGCTCTTTGACCTTTACGAAAAGCCCCTTACCACAGCTAACAAGTCTGTGACCGTCGTCGCTGGGTGTGAAGATAAGTATGAACCCAACAACACCTCGGACGGCGCAGGGAGTTTTGTGGTCGGAGAAACGCAGCAACACACTTTCTGTGTCAAAGGCGATGAGGATTGGGTCTCCTTTAAGGCTGAAGCAGGGAAGTATTACCGCATCGAGACCTTCGAAGTCAGCCCGCAAGGTCGCAATAAAACCTATCTCTACCTCTATGACACCGATGGTAAAACCCCCTTGGCCTTCAATAGCGAAGGAAACAAAGAACGCTATGGCCACGGTGCTTCCCGGATTACTAAGAAGGTTTTGTCAGCGGGAACCTACTACGTGCGGGTCCGCAACGGGAATGAACAAAAAGCGGGCCCTGAATTCCGCTATACCCTCAAGATCACCGACTATTCGGCTAAAAGTAGCAGTAGCTCCGGGGGAACCATAACCATTAGCTCGACGACTAACCTCTTCATTCGCAAGTCAGTTTGGCCCCCGCGCCCCGTCGCAGGCGGAATTGCTTACTACTACATCTACTTCGGCAACGATAATTCTGACGATTCTTCTGATGCTAACGGCATCATCATTCGGGGGAAGCTTCCTAAGTTCCTCAAATTTATCACCAGCAAACTCATTTTGATGGATGGCACAGTCATCAAGGTTATTCCTAAATGGGAAGGGGATAAGATTAAGTGGGTTTTAGAGCGACCTTTGCCCCGTGGAAGCTATGGCCGAATCGTCATTGAAGTTCGCGTTTCAGTGGATCTCAAACCTGGAGATCGGCTCGATAGCCCCTTTGAGATTGGGGACGAAAATGGCTTCTTTGAGAGTGAAGGTAGCACTTCCCAAACTGAAATCATCGTTCAAGCAGCAACTGCCGATCCTGGCATTAGTAAGTATGTTGCCCAAAAGGCCCGGATCGTTGCGCCAGGCGATGAAATGAATTATGCGCTTTACTACTGGAATAACGGTACGCTACCGATCTCAAATGTCCAGATCGTAGATACCCTTCCCGAAGGTGCAGTCCTTGCTTGGGGGAAGGCAGGTTGGAAGTTTGGAAGCACTAAGGCGGGTACACCCCAAATTGTTGGGAACAAGATCACTTGGACCATTGATTGGCTTGGGGGCTATGGTGGGGGATACTTGAAGCTCCGCACCCATGCCAAAGATTACCTCTTAGATGGGGATACAATCGTTAATCAAGCCACCATCTCGGCCAGCGCAGATACTTCTAAAACCAACAACTCTACCAGCGTCAAATCGGTAGTCAACCTCCCCACCCAGATCACAGGGATGGTCTTTGCGCCCGATGGGACTACCCCGCTCAAGAGCGTTCATGTGTATGCTTATACCAACCTCAACGGGGAATGGAAGAAAGCTGCCCACACACTCACGAAGAAAGACGGTAGTTACGTCTTACGAAATCTTAGCCCCAATACTTATCTGATCGCTTTCCAAGATAAGAAGCATGCGAAAGGGCGACCTTACCCCGACGAATATTATCTGAATGCAGCTACTTCTGAAGAAGCGACTTACGTGACCGTCCAGAAGGGTGAAACTAAAGAGGGCATTGATGCTACCCTTGACAAGCCTGTAGCACCGCTTGCTATCGTCGTTGGGGGCCAGGGAAGCCTAACCCGAACTAACCCCCGCACAGGCGAAGTTGAAGTCCGGGTCTCACGGGGCAAAGGTTTGAACGACCTTACAATCTCCAGAGCCGTCTCATGCGCCAGTGGAGCTTTACCCAGCCAAGTTATCCTTCAGCTGGTCGGGAAGCAGATCAAATCCTTCACGATGAATCAGAATGGAGTCTACGCTCCTTACCTTGCAGCGACTCAGGTTATGACTTATGAGTTGACCCTTCCCGCGGCCCAATTGGATACGGGCGAGCTTATGATCGTTGCAACTTGCGAAGCAGGAATTGAAGAGAAGGCCCTTGGGAAACTGGTTCTGTATGACCCCAGCGGGATTATCTCGGATGCCGTGACGGGCCAGCCTATCGAAGGGGCCACCGTTACGCTCTACAAAGTACCTGAATGGACGGCGAAAACCAATCCACAGGATGTCACCATTAACTCCTGTGAATCAAACCTCTCCAAAGACCCTGGTGTAGCTTGGAGTCAGCCTGCGCCTACCGAGTTAGGGGAAGTTGCCGACCCTTCAGATGGAGAAATAGACCCCACCAGTAACCCCCAGACCACAGACGGGATTGGTTACTATGGCTGGGATGTGGCCGCAGGTTGTTGGTATGTGGAAGCCGAAGCGGAGGGCTATGAGAGCAAGGTAAGCGCCGTGGTGGGTGTCCCGCCAGCCGTTACCGACCTTCACTTAGCGCTCTCCCCAATCGGCGTGCGGTTCAGCGACGAAGAGCCGGGCGTTGACCAGAACGATAGCAGCTTCACCGCGAGCGAGGCGGACGGGCAAGCAACCGTAACCGTTATTCTCAATACACCTTTAGCCAACAATGTTACGGTTAGTTATGCAACCAGCGACGGGACAGCTGTTGCGAACAAAGATTACACGCCCAGCAGTGGGAAACTTACGTTCGCGGCGGGTGTTGTTACCCAAACTTTCACAGTAGATCTACTCAACAATAACTTGGCGGATGGCAATCGAACCATCAAGCTCAATTTGAGCAACCCCTCAAGCACGAATTTGAGTTCGCCTTCAGCCGCTGTGCTGACCATCCTAGATGATGAACCACCGCTTGTCCAGTTCAGTGCGGCCAGCTACCAGGTTTCCGAAGACGCAGTGAATGCGCCAATTACGGTCACCCTCAGCGCGGCCCAGCAGCAGCAAGTCAGCGTGCAATATGCCTTTGGCGAATCCAGTGAGACCGCGACTCCAGGCACGGATTATACCGCGACGAAGGGCACGCTCTCCTTTGCGCCTGGCGAAACCACAAAGACAATCAATGTGCCCATCATTGATGACAGCACCTTAGAGCTAACGGAGACCGTTTCGCTCCACTTGAGTGCCCCAAGCAATGCAACTTTGGGCCCCCAAGCCAGCGCAACTTTGACAATCCTGGATAATGAAAAGGGTAGTCTCCAAGCCAACAATATCGTCTATTTCCCCTTGATCGTGAAGGGCAATTACCTGGATTCGTTTGGCCGCACGGCTCCTCTTGAATAAGCAGGTCGGAAGTTGAAAAGTTAAATGGGCCCTAAGTGAGGTCGGGATTTGCTCCCCGGCCTCACTTTTATGTTGCGCCGAATTCCTAGCTAGACAGATTAGGCTACTTTGCGTACAATGAAGAGAATCAATTGCCAAATTTTGGTGGTTGAACTTGAATCATTTGAGTCACGGAGAATCTCTTCTTATGACCCAGTTGGACAACAGCCTCATCTTCACGCCCACTCCCGAACGCCTGGCCCGGCTACGCGACCTGGCCTACAACTTGTGGTGGAGTTGGCATCCCGAAGCCCAAAGCCTTTTTCAGCAGATTGACCCCGATTTGTGGGAACTGATCTACCACAACCCGGTCAGCTTTCTGCGCCAGGTGCGCCAGAAGCGCCTCCTGGAAGCGGCCCAGAATCCTGCTTTTCTCGCTCAATTCGATGCGGTGATCGCCGATTTCGATGCCTATGTCGGGGCGAAAGAGACCTGGTTTACCCAGCACTACCCCGCTGTCAAGGGCAAAACCATCGCCTATTTCAGCGCCGAGTTTGGCATGCACGAATCTTTGCCCATCTATTCAGGCGGCTTGGGCATTTTGTCGGGCGACCATGTCAAGGAAACCAGTGATATGGCCCTGCCTTTTATCGGCGTAGGCTTTATCTATCCGCAAGGTTACTTCCGTCAACAACTTGACCCAAGCGGCTGGCAGATGGCCGAATATCACAAGACGGATTTTGCGAACGCACCTGCGACTCCCGCGCTCACGCCTGATGGGCAAGAGGTGGTTGTTGATGTCGAACTGCCAGGGCGCACGATTTACGCCAAAGTCTATCGGATTCAGGTCGGGCGCACGCCGCTCTTCCTTTTGGACACCGATATTCACCCCAACAGCCCGCAAGACCGCGAACTTTCGGCCCGTTTGTACGGTGGCGACCAGGAAATGCGCGTCGCGCAAGAGATTGTGCTAGGCATTGGGGGCGTGCGGGCCCTGCGCCAATTGGGGATTAACCCCAGCGTGTGGCACATGAACGAAGGGCATTCGGCCTTCTTAGTCCTTGAATTGCTGCGCGAATTGGTGACGCAAGGCGTTTCGCTTGAGAAAGCGATGCAGCAGATTCAGTCCCACGCGGTCTTTACAACGCACACACCTGTGCCAGCAGGCAATGATGCCTTTCCCTTCCCCCTGATTGAAAAGTTTTTCTGGCAATACTGGCCGCAATTGGGCCTCAATCACGACGACTTTTTGAACATGGCCCGCCAGGATCAGAGTTGGGGCCCCACTTTCGCCATGACCGTTTTGGGCCTCAAACTTTCCAATTACCATAATGGGGTCAGCAAACTTCACGGCCACGTCGCCCGTGGGATGTGGCAATGGCTTTATCCCAGCAAGAGCCGCGACGAAGTGCCAATCACGGCGATTACCAACGGCATTCATACGGCCTCCTGGCTGGCTCCCGAAATGCGGGAATTGTTTGATGCCTACCTGGACAAAACTTGGGAAGCGAACCTGGATGACCCCCAAATCTGGCAGAACATTCGGGAAATTCCCAACGAAGTGCTTTGGAACGTGCGACGGCAACTGACTCACCGCTTAATCGAATTTGCCCGCCAGCGGTTTCAGCGGCGGTTTCAGCGCCTGGGCCAAACCCCGCCTGACTATCCCCTTTTGGACAATGATGCCCTAACCATTGGCTTTGCCCGCCGTTTCGCCACCTACAAACGGGCAACTTTGATGTTCCGCGACTTCGAGCGGATGAAGGCGATCTTGAATCGGTCTGGGCGGCCAGTGCAAATTGTCTTTGCGGGCAAGGCCCATCCCGCCGATAATCCTGGCAAACATCTGATTCAAGAGGTTTATCAACTGGCCAATCAGCCTGGTCTAGCTGGGCGCATCGTTTTCTTGGAAGAATATGATATTACAGTTGGGCGCATGCTCGTGCAAGGCGTAGATATTTGGCTCAATACCCCGCGTCGCCCTTACGAAGCCAGCGGGACAAGTGGCCAGAAAGCCAGCCTCAATGGTGTCCCGAATTTCAGTATTCTTGATGGCTGGTGGCCCGAAGCCTATAATGGGCGCAATGGCTGGGCCATTGGCGAAGAACGTGAATATAGCATCCCCGAAGAGCAGGATTGGAATGATGCTCAATCGCTCTATCATGTGTTAGAGAATGAGATCATTCCCGCCTTTTATGATGGGCGTGATGTGGCGGGCGTGCCTAATCGTTTTCTGAGCTTTGTCAAAGAAGCGATCATGACGGTTGCGCCCCTCTTTAGCACGCGGCGGATGTTGGCCGACTACATGGCTCATTTCTACATGCCTGCGGCAAATTCCAGCGAAAAATAGGTTTTGCAGGTTCTGAATTCAACGGGCCACCAGGGATTTGGGCAACCAAAACCTTGGCGGCCCTTTTTTTACCTGGGGCCAAAAGCACCCTACAAAACCTAATTTGGGCCCAACTCCCGTTCACATGGTCGGTAGAATATGCACCGTGAGGCATTATTGCAACCTAAAGGCTACCCATTTCGTCTGTTTGGTTAGCCCTTAGACGTTGGGCAACATAATCGAGCAGCAGAAAATCTGGGAATCCTCTGGCCTAGCGATGCTTAGGATTTAAGCTAAAGAAGGTAGCAGGCTAAAAATGTCATATCCATCCACAAAGGTGGCCTTTGTTGACCAAGGCAACGAAAAACCCTATTATCCTCAATGGAAAATATCCGAATCAGGGACCCGCTTTCTCCAAATGCTCATCCATGCGCTGGCGGTTGGGGTAGCCATTGTTGATGAAGGCCCGCACCTTGGGCCCGCAAGCCCAAATGTTATTGGTCATTGTTTGAAAGATTGGCAATCCTTTCCCCTCTACCCTGAGCCAGCTTATCGGGTGGCCCAGCAGGTGGCCCACGCCCGGGGGCTTGCGCTGGCCCAGCCAGAGCAAATCTGGGCCGATTTGGAACAAGCGGGCTTTCTCACGCGGGCTTGGGATGGTCGCCCCCTTATAGTGCATTGGCGGGACAGCGAAATTGCAGCTTTTATCGTGCCTTTAGTTGTTTTAGGTTTAAAGCCTTTTGAAAAAGCCTAGCAGCGCTTATATTTTTGGAAAACCCCCAGTTAAGAAGTTGACTCCCCAAGCCCACTGCGGCTTGAGGAGTCTTTTTTGGTAGTGCCAAAGTCAGGAGTGGTGAAGATGATTGTCCAGGAGTCCAAAGGCTTTA
>DCSM01000063.1:0-5992 GCA_002325605.1 Chloroflexaceae bacterium UBA1466 | reverse complement strand
TTGGCCCCAAAGGCTAAAGCCTTTGGATTCCTGTTGCCCAAAAACCCCAAAGGACACTACCCTTACAGGACTACCTCTTTTTTTAATAGAGCGAACCAACAAGCACTTGGGCTAAATTTGGTCTAATTGGCGCAGGGTTTCAATCTGTTCTTGCGTGCCCATCACGATCAAAGTATCATCGCTTTTGAGAATCGTTTGGCCTTTAGCATTGAATTGATAACGGCCATCACTTGACTTAATCGCAATCACAATCAGCCCTGTGCGCTGGCCCAGCGCCGCATCCCGCAAAGTTTTGTTGACCAAGATCGGAATCTCGGTAACTTGGACTTCTTCCATTGAAAAGGTGCTGCCCGTCACGCGCATCATCTCGTCCAAGAAAGAGACCGCCGAAGGACGAATCATCATTGAGGCGATTCGCATCCCCCCAATCGCGTTGGGCGAGATAATCTCATCTGCGCCGGCTTTGCGGAGCTTGGGGGCGTTACTCTGCTCCGTAAGGCGGGCGACAATCCGCAGTTTGGCATTCAGAGACCGCGCACTCAAGACGATAAAGACGTTCTCCTTATCATCGCCCAAAGCCGCCACCAGCCCCTTTGCCCGTTCAATCCCCGCCAAGTGCAAGGTCTCATCATCCGTCGCATCCCCTTGAACATAGAGCATCTCCCCAAATGCCAGCAGATGTTGGATGGAAGCGAGACTCTTCTCAATAATCACGAAGCTGGTGTGGGTGCGATAAAGCTCCAGCGCAACTTGTTCCCCAACGCGCCCGCCCCCACAGAGAATGATATGCTGCTTGAGGTTCGCAATCTTCTGATTCATTCTTTTACCTCGAAAAAAACTCTCAAATTCCCCTTCGACCACAAAGATGGCCAAAACAGAGATCGAATAGCCTGCAATTCCAATCGAAGTGAGGCTTAGAAAGATCGTAAAGAGTCGCCCTGCTTGGTCTAAATAGTGAACTTCACCATAGCCGATAGTCGTAACGGTGATCACCGTCATATAAAAGGCATCAAAGGGCGACCAGCCTTCAATCAGACAGTAGCCAAGCGTGCCTCCTGCGAGATTAGCCATGAAGAGGAACAGCGCATAAAGGGCTTTTGAACGGTAAACGGAGGAGAAGAGGATCGAAAATGAGCGCGAAGTCAAGAAGATCAGCAGAGTAACCGCTAAAAGTACGCCATAGACGATGCTATCAGCTAAGTCAAAGCTTCCCCATTGCTCTTTTAAGGGGATACTTAGGAAGATAAACCCAATCAGGGCCAGCGTCGGCCCCAGGCTCCAGCGGACAATCGGTTCCAGCGACTTGGAACGAAAGGCGTGAAGGTCCATTGGTTGGCGGCGCAGCATCGTGAGGAGATGCGTTCGCCCTAACGAGTTGAAGATAAACCAGCCAAGAAGCCCAAAGAGGAAGCTCTCACCGAGCAACTCGTAGCAGCGCAGCCAGAAGGGAAATTTTGGCTCCCAGGGATGCCCAATTAGCAACCCAATCAGCACCCCAAACCCAATCGCTATCCCCTCGCGCCGTCGACTAAGGGGGCAATTAGCATCTATGAATTGCAGAAACTCGCGCTTCTCTAGCAGGACTAAGTCTCGCATCTCCTTCATGGTCGAGGCGAAGAGCCGCCGTAAAAGGGGTTGAATGGCAAAGAGATAGGCAATGAGGAGCGGGAGGGACAGGCCACTGCGCCATTGGGGAGCCTGCAATTGGAAGCCTAGCCCATCTAAGTAGGCTGCGCCTAAGAAGAAACTCGTGAAGAGCAGCCCCGCCAGGATTGCAGCCTGCATCCAGGAGAACCGCAGCCGCAGGAGCCAACTTTCCAGGATGGTGGTTATGGGGGCCAAAGCTACTATGGGTTTGGGCGTTGCCATACCTTTAAGGCTCTATCTGTTTAGCATCTACCCTGGCAACTAGCCAGCATCTACCCCTGAGACTCTAGGGGCCAAGGCTAAAATCACCCTGATTAGACAGCCTTGCCAATTGCGTGTATCCTAAAGGCAATTTAGTGGCGGAGTCTGGGCTAAAGAGCCAGCACCAGCGAGGTTATTGTAGCATATTCAGGAGAGCTACCTTTTGGCTTGCGCGGCTGGGGCAATTGGCGCATGATCTGCTAATTGATGACACAAGGAGCGTACAGATAGGTGATTCCTAAAGCGATCTTTCAGTTGGTTCAATGCCCAACCTGCGGGGCTAACCAACTCTATATCACAGAAAAAGAGGGACTAAAAGGGCTTTATTGCCAGGCTTGCACTAATCTCTATCCCTTCGAAGCAGGGTATCTTGATCTAATGCCCCGTGGGCCAGCATTTGCCTACCAATCCAAATATGTGCTAGAGGAAGAAGACCTCGCAGCCGAGTTAGATTATCGAGCTTTGGCTCCACCCTTACTGGCCGCAGGGGTAAGGAATAACGCTCTAAGGCGGTTAATGAACTTTCAGCCAGGGGATCTTGTGCTAGACAATGGCTGTGGCAATGGGCGGTTTGCGGCTTGGAATGCAGCAGCAGTGGCCCTGATGGTCGGCAGCGACCCGGCCTCATTGTTTGCGGATGCGGCGCTGGAACAGGTTGCATTGGCTAAGGCGGATGCTCGTACCTTACCCTTCCGCCCCGCCAGCTTTGATAAGGCTTTTTCGCTTGATGTCTTAGAGCATTTCCCCCGCGATGTGCTGGAGCGTTACCTTCAAGAGACAGCGCGGGTTCTGCGCCCTGGGGGGCGCATGCTGATCTTCTCGAATACCAGGGAGCGTTCCCCCTTGCAGCCCCTGATTGACCTTAGCCGGAAGGCCAGCCGCTTCCTCGTGCGCGCCGGAGTCTATGACTTCGAGCGCGAGACCCGGCGTAAAGCCGATCACTTAAAGGCTTTGGCGACCTGGGAAGAGGTCTTAGAAGTGATGGCTCAGGCTGGGCTGAAGCCTGTAAAGGTTGTCTTTTGGAACAGCCTCTTTACCACCTTTGTGGAGCATCTCGTGATGAAGCTGGGAGAAGTAGTCTTTGGCAGGTCGCCCAAAAGGACTCCAGAAGTTGGGCCCACTTCAGCCGCGCAGGCCCCCCCAGAGAAGCACCTTTGCAAGGAACTAAGGGCCCGTCAACGCTTGCGGCAGCAGATCACGAAGCGGAGCCTAACCTACTTTGCTCTCCTGGCGATTACCTCCTTGATGGAGCTTGACCTCTGGCTCTTTGGGTGGCTTCGCTGCGGGAGTTACTTCCTGGTTGTGGAGAAACTCTGAGATGCGAATCCTTTACCTTTCCCCTATGGGGCGCGGTGGGGTGGACTTTGGGATTCAGAATATTACCCGTTCAGTACGGGCTTTGGGAGGGGAGCCGACGCTGCTCCGCCTCCCCGAAGTCTACAACTTTGCCCCCTTCCTCATCCCTTCTGGCCTCCCGGCAGGCTGGAGCCAGAACTTTGACATCATCCAGGGCCGTTCCCGCCTCGCCTTTGCCCTTGCTTCCACTGGCCTGCCCGTCGTTACGACGGTGCATCATCTCACGACTGACCCTGACCTTCAGCCCTATAGTACTCTCTCGCAGCGCCTCTTCTATCGGTTGGTCGAGGCGCAATATGATCGTTGGTCTATCACAAGCGCGACTAAAGTGGTCTGTGTAAGTCGTTTTACGCAGCGTCAGGTCGCGCAGACTTATGGGCGGCCTGAGACCACTTTAATCTTTGATGGGATAGATACGGAGGTCTTTGTCCCACCCCCAGGTTTCACCCGGCGGGCCGATGGTCTGCCCCTTAGCCCGGCCCGGATCCGCCTGCTCTTCGTGGGCAATTGCACCCGGCGCAAAGGGTTTCACTTGCTGCCCAAGATCATGGATTTGCTGCCCGCAGACTACGTCCTCTATTATACCAGTGGCTTTCAAGGGCCAGCCACTCCGCCACCGCATCCCCGAATGCTGCCGCTCGGCAACCCTAATCGGCAAGCTTTAGTTGCAGCTTATCAAAGTTGTGATATACTAGTGTTCCCTTCCCTCTTAGAAGGCTTTGGGATTGCGCCTGCGGAGGCTTTGGCCTGCGGACGACCTGTGGTTACGACCAATGCCAGCGCTTTGCCCGAAGTGGTCGACCAGGGCCTAAACGGGTTCCTGCTTGCGCGGAACGATGTCGCGGGCTACGCCACTGCGATCCAACAATTGGGCGAAGATGCCCATCTCCGCCGCCAGTTTGGGGAGCATGGGCGCAACAAAGTCGTTACGCAGTTTGGCTATGCCCAGCTTGGAGCCAGCTTTCTCAGACTCTATCAAAGCATTTTGCGGTAAAATATAAAGTAGCATGTACCTTAAATGGCGTTCTTTCTTTCTGGTTGCTTGGCAGCCACATAGCTATCTCTTGCGGGGGGTCAATCTTGAACAGAACAGGTCAAATTCAGCTTATGGCTGCCAATGTTGTCTCCATTCGCTCCGACCTGGACATCATTGCAGCCCGAATGGCCGCCCGGGATATGGCGCGGAAAATGGGCTTTAGAGCCATTGACCAGGCCCGCATCGCTATTGCAACTTCTGAACTGGCCCGCAATATTTTGGTCTTTGCGGGCGAGGGCTGCGTTACGATTAAGCCCCTTCAATCCACCGAAGAAAGTAAACTGTACCAGGGCTTAGAACTGGTCTTTGAGGATCATGGGCCTGGGATCAAAGACTTCACGCGTTACTTGAGTGATAACTATATTAGCTCACGCTCGCATGGCTTTGGGTTGGCGGGTTCCCGTCGCCTAATGGATAAGATGGAGATTGAAACAACGCTTGGATTCGGGACATGTATCACTTGTTACAAGTGGTTAAGTTAGTTTAGTTGGAGGTCTTAGGAATGATGGTTCCCTTACAAACTGTTGAATCCGCCGAAGTAACAATCCTGGTGGATAATGTCATGGATGTGCTGTTACCAAGCAGCGAGGTCGTCAAGCGGGCGGCCTTAAATGAGGCCTCGCTTGGGGCCGACCAACTCCTGGCGGAACATGGCTTTGCGCTACTCTTGACTGTCGAACGGGCGGGCCAAAAAGGCACTTTGCTCTATGACGCGGGCTTAGGGGCTACCACCCTCGTGCATAACATGGCCGTTTTGGGCCTCCCGCCCACTGCTTTGCAAGCTATCGTGATCTCGCATGGCCACACCGATCACCACGGTGGGTTAGCCCACTTGGTCAAGCAATTGGAAGTGGCGCACCCAATCCCGCTTCTGATCCATCCTGCCGCTTGGCAGAACCGGAAGATGGTTGCGCCAACAGGGGCCGAGTTAAGCCTTCCGGCCCCCAAGTTAGTCGATCTTGACCCCACAAAGATTACGCTCCTGGAGCGCAAGGAGCCAACGCTTTTGCTCAAGGAGACCGTTTTGGTGACCGGTGAGGTTGCCCGCGAGACAGCTTTTGAACAGGGCCAAACTAACCACCTTGCTCAAGGCGAAGCCGGCCATTGGGAAGCTGACCCTATGATCTGGGATGATCAGGCGCTCATCCTTCATGTGCGGGGCAAAGGGCTGGTCATCCTTACGGGCTGTAGCCATGCAGGGATTGTTAATATTATCCAGTATGCCCAGCGCCTTACAGGGGTTGAGCAGATTTATGGCGTGCTTGGGGGTTTTCATCTCGCGGGCCCCACCGCCGCGCAAATTATCCCGCCAACCGTCGCCGCTTTAGCGCAATTTAACCCGCAGATCATTGTGCCAGGGCATTGCACTGGCTGGCAAGCAATCCATGAGATCGCCCGGCAAATGCCTGCTGCTTTTGTGCAAACAAGCGTAGGAACTACCTTGCGCTTCGCGGCTTAAGCCGCTCAGATCACCAGCCGCTGGCCCGCTAACTTAACGCCTCCCTGGAGAACGCTCTGGGTGGTTCTGCGAACCGCCCAGAGCGCTTTCTTCGGCCCCCTAAGCTGAACTTTTGGTCTAAACTGGCTGCCAACTCCCCCAAAACATGGCAAAAAAGGGCCCCTTGACAAAGCACATTGTCCACTCTTACTTAACAAATGAAGGAGGTTTGACCCAGCCTTTATGTGGCCCCC
>DCSM01000166.1:19266-22250 GCA_002325605.1 Chloroflexaceae bacterium UBA1466 | reverse complement strand
GCTGCTCATAGGCCTGCGCCTGGGGCGGCGGCGGCTCAGGCAAGCGGGCCTGCCCTTCCTGCCGCCGTTCGAGGGGCAGCGCATTATCTGTAAGGTTGGAATGAATGTACTCTAGGTAACCCTGAATATCATCATTGTCGTGGAGACTCTGGAAGGGTACAGTCGCGCCACTTACGGTCTTGACCCCTTCCCCAATCTCCTGTAAGGTTCGGTCAATACTTTTCACCAGCCCACGCATCGCGCCCGCCAACTCCTCTCGTTCGGCGACGGTGAGATTAGCAAAGCCAATCAACGCCTTCTCTTGGGCGCGGATGAGAGTATTGCGAAGAATGGCAATATCGGCCTGCGTTTGCAGTTCATAGCGCTTAACTAAATGGGCTTGCCGCACTTGCTCCACTAGTTCTTCCGAAGTCACAGGAGTCCAGAGTAAGGCGGGGATGATAATAAACCCGATGATCCCAATCAACACTTGTTGCAGGACAAGGCCGGTATCGGCGACGACCTGTTGCGTCGACCACCAACTGTATTGGATCTCAAAGGAATAATAGAGTAAGAAGAGCGCGGCGAGGATGACAGCGCTATAGCCCCAGGTCTTAGCGTTGATCTTTTGGAGCAACATGCCGCCGGGCGACCAGGGAATCAGGAACGACGTGAGGACTGGCGGAGCTAAGACCATAATGGCGGTGAAGGAGGTCGCAATCATCAGGTTATTCGTCAATTGGCTCTGGACTTCCCACCAATAGATCCCCGACCCCACCATCGCAATGGAGGCGAGTAAGCCTAGCACCATCTTCCCCGTAAAGGGCCAACCGCGCCGTTGGGGCCCGCGAGCCATGTCTGAATAGGGGTTTTTCATTGTTTCATACCTTCTGCTTGGCCCCAAAGCAGGAGGAAAGCGGCGTTTGGGGCTTGGGCGTTGAGTTTAATGGGTTTCAAGCATCTCAGGGGTCACGAAGACGTAAGTTTCAAGCCATTCGGTATACCCTGCGGCCTGCATCCGTTCGACTAAGGCTGGGGAAAGAGCCGTTAAGCCATAAGATTGATTGATTTGGTAGGGGACTTCCAGCGCCGCAACCCCTTGGCCATACAACTCAAAGCGCGCTTGGGCCTCGAAATTCCCTGAAATAGTGCCTAAGATGACATGCTGCTGATTAACTGGGTCGTACCACCAAAGCTGACTGCTCGGCGTAGTATAGATTCGCAGGGCCTCAAAGACTTCGCGCTCCCGCTCCTGGGCCCGCCACCGTTCCTGGTTAGTCTGGGGTAAGGAGGTCGGCAGAACAAGCAGCTTGCCCAAAGTAGGGCTGGGACTAGGGGCAAGAGTTGGCTCAACACTCGGCAACTGGGTAAGGGCCGGCTCAAGCGGTGGAGCAGTAATGGTCGGCGAAGGCATTGGGGTTGCAGAAGCTAAGGGCGGAAGCGTGGGCCTAGCTTTGATGGGCCAATGCACAACTTCGGTGGGACTCAACACAGTTGTGGGCTGGAGGCTGACCACTGAGCCAAACGGCGTGCGAGGCGGCGGGGTGGGGTTGCGCTGAAGGACGGTCATACAGCCCAGCAGCCCTAGCAGACTAGCCCCAAGGCTCAGGCCCCAGCCCAGCCCAACTGCCCAACCTCTTATGGCCTTTAGGCTTTCAAGATGCGCTTGTGCAGCCCTAACCAACTTGATCACGATTGCTTTTACCTATTCCTAAGCTGAGGAAGTCTGGCGAACCTCGCGCCCTTTGCCTGCGAAAACTCAGATACCGCTGGCAATTGTACCACATTTTGACAACTAACGAAAAAGCCCTTTTGGCCCCCTGAGGGGTGGTGGGCAGTGAGCGACTAACCAGATTCCTTTTCACTTCCCTGGGCAACGTGCTATAATGCTCTTGAACAGCCCATTGGGGGCTGCTAGCACCCAGAATTAGAAAGCTAGACCATTCATGCAAGACCTCTTTAACGATTTAGAAGCCCTCCAAAAGAAGTTTGAGCTTCTCAGGGGGCATCTTTGATTTACCAACTAAACAGCAAGCCATTACGACCTTAGAAGCTCAAGCCGCCGCGCCGGCGCTTTGGCAAGACCAGCGCAAAGCCCAAACGCTTTTGCAGCGCCTCACCCGCCTCAAGCAGGAAGTCGAGCCGTGGCAAGCCTTGACCGCCCAGCTTGCGGAACTGGCCGAATTGCTTGAGTTGGCCGTCGCGGAAGGCGATGATTCCCTGCGCGAGGAGCTTCTTACGACCTTAGCTAAAACCCGTTTAGACCTGGAACAGCGCGAATTTGGGCTGCTTTTACGGTCTAAGTATGATGACTGTGATGCTTTTCTCTCGCTGCAAGCGGGGATGGGCGGCACTGATGCCCAAGATTGGACGGAGATGCTGCTGCGGATGTATATCCGCTGGGCCGAAGCCCGCAAGTTCCAAGTCACGCTAGTTGATACCAGTCCCGGAGATGAGGCGGGCCTGAAGGGGGCAACGCTGGAGATTAGAGGCCCGTATGCCTATGGGCATGTCAAAGCTGAAACAGGAGTCCACCGCCTGATTCGGCTTTCGCCCTTCAACTCGGCGCACATTCGGCAGACCTCGTTTGCGAGGGTGGAAGTGATGCCAGAAGTTGATGATGCCCCTGAGATTGTTATCAACGCTGACGATTTGCGGATGGATGTTTTTCGGAGTGCGGGGCATGGCGGACAAGGCGTGAATACGACTGATTCAGCGGTGCGCCTTACTCATCTCCCCACGGGGCTGGTGGTTTGTTGCCAAAACGAGCGCTCGCAGCTTCAGAATCGGGAGACGGCCCTAAAGGTTTTACGGGGGCGGTTACTAGAACAGGAGCTGCAAAAGCAGCGGGAAAATCGGCTTCAGATTCGGGGAGAATACCGCCAGGCCAACTTTGGCAACCAGATGCGGACCTATTACTTGCACCCCTATACCCTGGTCAAAGATCACCGCACCGAGATCGAGACAAGTGATGTTTGGGCCGTCTTAGATGGCAACTTAGATAA
>DCSM01000166.1:0-19125 GCA_002325605.1 Chloroflexaceae bacterium UBA1466 | reverse complement strand
GTTGAGCTTGCCGAAACTAAGCCTAATGGTCAATAAGAAAGCCATAAACGGAGGCAAAATGAAGTTCTTTTGGGCAATCTTCTTGCTCCTTGTGTTAGGTCTAGGGTTTACTTCGCAGCCGACTTCCGCTGAAGGAACCATTAAGGTCAGCGCGAATGAGGCTAAAGCTAATTTCCCCACAGGGATCACCTTTTCCCTTCAAGCTGAGGGTGCTAACCCGATTACTGAGGTGCAACTCCTCTATGGTGCAACTCGCCAAAAAGCCTTAACGCTAGTTGTTCCAAAGTTTGAAGCGGGGAAGAGCATCCAGGCCAAACACTTTTTGGACACGCAGGTCTACAACTTGCCACCAGGGGTTGACCTGACTTATCGGTGGCTGGTGCGGGATGCGGCAGGCCAGACGCTAGAGACTCCGCCCCAAAAGCTAGTCTATCACGATGAGCGGTTTGCGTGGCAAGAGCGCACCGAACGGGGAGTAACGGTTTTCTGGTATGAGGGGGGCCAGAGCTTTGGGGATGAGTTGCTTGAAACCGCAACCAAAGCGCTTGATCGGCTTGAAGAGGATATTGGCGCGACGGTGAAAGACCCAATCAAGATTTACATCTATGCTAATAACCGCGATATGCGCTCGGCCATGTCCCAGAATGAAGTGGAATGGGTCGGTGGGCAAGCCCAACCCAATCTTGGTTTAGTTTTAGGAGCTATTGCTCCCAATGATTCCGCAGAAGTCAAGCGGATTCTGCCTCATGAACTCTCGCATCAAGTGCTTTATCAAGCAACTGACAACCCTTATGGCGGGGTTCCTACCTGGTTTGACGAGGGTTTAGCGGTCTACAATCAGGAAGCGCCTGATGCTGACTTCGTTAGCTCGCTCAAAGAAGCCGCGCTGAAAGGGCAACTAATCCCCTTGACCGCTTTAGCCGCCAGCTTCCCTGCCGATTCAGATCAAGCGCGGCTCTCTTACGCCGAGAGTCATAGCGTGGTCAGCTACCTTAGTGCCACTTACAAAGCGGCGAAAATGCGTGAACTGGTCAAAGCTTTCAAGGAAGCCAAACCCTTAGATGAGGCTTTGCAAACGGTCTTAGGCGTTTCAGTAGATGAGTTAGAAGCAGCTTGGCGGAAGACTTTGCCTGCGGCTAAAGTCATTGTCACGCCCGAAGCGGGCCCCGCAAGTGCGCCCGCAGACCGCTTTTCAGATAGCGCAGAGGTAGAGCCGTTGTCCCAGCCAAGCCCGCGCAACCCCGCCAAAGTCACCTTAATCCCTGGCGTAGTTCTACCGATGTGGGCCGAATTAGGGCTTCTGGCGACCTGCTGCCTGGGCTTGACTTTCCTGTTAGGCGCGATGGTGCTAATTACCCTGCGCTTAATCGGGGTAGACAAACGAACTGATTGAGGCAAAAGCAATGGAAACTAAATTTACCCCCTGGCGCTTGAAATATATCAACGATTCCAATCAGCCCGACCAGCCTGAAGGCTGTGTTCTCTGTCGACTCCCGCAAGCGCCCAAGAAAGATGATCCTTCTAACCTCGTTCTCTATCGGGGAGAGCATTGTTACATCGTCTTGAACCTTTATCCCTACAACACGGGCCATCTGATGATTGTCCCTTATGTCCACACTGCCGATTTGCCTGGTTTGGCAGACGCAGGGGCCCAAGAACTCTTTAGTTTGAGTCGTCTAAGTGTCGCTTGGCTGGCAAAAGAATATCAACCGCATGGCTTCAATTTGGGCATGAATCTGGGGCGCATCGCGGGCGCAGGAATTGATGATCATCTTCACCTTCATATTGTCCCCCGCTGGAGCGGTGACTCTAACTTTATGCCAATTATTGGGGGAACAAAACTAATTCCTGAAGCCTTAGACCAAACTTATGCTCGGCTCCATCCTTATTTTCAAGCCTTTGAGGAAGCAAATTTGCAGCTTAGTTAAGATAGGAACTGATAAGCTCGATTAAAGAGTCGATTTGAAAGGGTTTTTGAACAATCACGGCTCCTTCGGCTTCAAGTTCTGCAAACCAAGGCTTGCGATTGAGCGCAGTCATCACGATAATTGGAATGCCCTCATCTTGCAGATTCTCTTTGACCAACATAAAGAGTTCGATTCCATCAATGTTGGGCATCATAACATCGCACAGCACTAAACTTGGCTGGCATTGCGTCAATTGGTAGAGGCCTTCTTGCCCATCGCCCGCCCCTACGACTTTGTAGCCCGCCTCTTTAAGACCGAGCGAAAGCATATGCTGAAGTGCTAAATCATCATCTATGATTAGAATTGTACCTTTGGAACGACCCATTATTATCCTCCCTTATGGTCTTTGGCTGGCAAAATAGATTGAGCGAAGCTGTGGCAAGCCAAAGGCCTTAAAAGTACGGTAACTGGGCCCAGATTATAGCAGATTTAAGCCAGTTCATTTTGCAGCCAGATTCTGAGCAAAAAAAAGCGGGGCAAGCCCAAAAGGGTTTGCCCCGTTTGCGCTGGGGTTTGACAAACTTACCTATTTAATTGCCCTCAAGTGCAACGAGCCAACTCGCTTCGCCAAACGGCTCATTTTTCAGCCGCACGAGGAGCGACGGTGCATTTTGGCGCACTGGCCACGGCACAACAACTACACCGTGAGCTTGTTTGCCCGCCTCAACCAGTAAGACGCTGGGTTGGGAAAGGCTATCATTAATGAGATAGGCGTTGCCCAGCGGATCATTGATCTGCACATTTTCTTGTTGCAAGGGAAAGCGCACGGGAGCTTTGCTTTTGTTCTGGAGGCTCCAGGTAAGCGTAATCTGCTTGCCGCAATAAAATACCTGTTCTAAGGTAACGACCAGATCGGGGATTAAATCGGCTCCTGTGCCATTCACCCCAACGCTGATCCAGGTACGGGCGGTATTGTCCCAACGCTTCCCAACGGGCTGGAACCCTGCCCAGACACATCCTGCATTATTTGGGCTAACTTCGTCCAGAAGAACTCCACCTGCGGGGCGATTAACCGCTTCAAATTGGGGTTTTTCGGCTAAGTTGGGAGGCGCAAAGGACGGAATGAGCAGAAAAGCAGCTAAAATCCCTAACGTAACTACGGCTGCGCCCAGCAGCAAGCGGCCTGAGATAACAGATAAGCTGCCCTTTACACCCAAAACAACAGGCAGGATGCCCGTTGCTACGATGTGCCTGAACTTAGCCCAAATTGGTTTTGGTTGGCGAAGCTGCGCTGGCGATGGCAAAGGGCTGTTTACCGCTTCAATCTCAACCGCTTCTTTGGCAATCTCAACGGTTTCTGGAGCAGAGCCTGCGCTTACCGAAGGCCCAACAGCTAATTCTTCCACTTCTTTCCAGCGCGTGCAGCCGAGCAATTTGGGAATCGCCAGCATCTCTGTTTCAGTCAAATTGATCTCTGCCGAGCGCTCCATCAACAGAAAAGCGGGAAGTTGATCCAGCCCTTTGGCCTCGACTTTCCAATCGAGTTCCAGCTTTGAACCTTCTTGAATACACGGCGCAATAACGATTACGCGGCGACAAGCACGAAAATTGATCTCTTTGACCCTGGCCGAAGTCAAAATCTGATTGCGCTGGGAGTGCAGAAAATTAGTCAAGCCGTAATAGTAGGAAATGACCTGATTATAAGGATTCTTGCGGCCCGCATTCAGGGCCTTTTGCACCCCATTCCCGCTTTCGACAAACCAGGGGCCATTCACGCCCCCAAAAACTTTCCCGTTACAATGTTTTAGCTCGGTGATAAAAATCGCGTCTTGCTTAATCACAACCAGGTCTATCGTGCGCCCACCGACGCTAAAATTGGCCAGCAGAAGATAGAGATTATCCAGGCGCTCCAGGCCCTCAGCCAGGAGCATAATTGCCCGCCGCTCATTTGCACTTTCGGGCTTTTCACCCACCCAAACTTGAACCGTCATGACGGGCCTGCACTTTCTTTCTATTCCTCAAATTTCCAAGGCCAAAGTACGGCGCAACGCAACAATTTGGTCGCGCAACGCAGCGGCCTGCTCAAAAGCTAGATTCCGTGAAGCTTTTTTCATCTGCTTTTCCAAATCCAAGATCAACCGCTGGAGTTCCACCTTTGGCAAATTTTGCGGCTCCCTGGCTTCGGCGGAAGACGTTGCAGTTTTGGTTTTGCTTGGAGTTTGCTGCCGCAGGCGGTCTGTCAAATCGCGCACTTGCTTGATAATTCCCACAGGTGTGATCTTGTGTTCCTGATTGTAAGCCAACTGCAATTCGCGTCGCCGCTGCGTTTCACGGATCGCGCCCGCCATTGAATTCGTGATTTTATCGGCATACATGTAGACTTCGCCCTCTAAGTGACGGGCGGCTCGCCCAACCATTTGAATCAGTGCGGATTCGGAACGCAAATAGCCTTCTTTGTCCGCATCCAAAATGGCCACTAAAGAGACTTCGGGCAAATCTAGCCCCTCGCGGAGCAGATTGATGCCGACCACAACATCATACACTCCCAACCGCAGATCGCGCAAAATCTCAACCCGCTCCAATGTTTCTATATCAGCGTGTAAATAGTGGGTGCGAATTCCTGCTTCTAACAAGTAATCTGCCAGGTCTTCAGCCATTCGCTTCGTAAGAGTCGTCACTAAGACTCGTTGCTGTTTGGCTACGCGCCGCCGAATTTCAGCGATTAGATCATCAACTTGACCTTTTGTAGGCCGCACCGTGATCAGGGGATCAATCAAACCTGTTGGCCGAATGATCTGCTCCACGATTTGGGCACTTTTTTCGCGCTCGTAAGGGCCAGGAGTCGCCGAAACATAGATCGCTTGAAAGCTGCGTTGTTCAAATTCAGCAAAATTCAAAGGGCGATTGTCCAGCGCCGAAGGCAGCCGAAAACCATAGTTGACGAGATTTTCTTTGCGAGAACGGTCACCATGAAACATCCCGCGCACTTGCGGCAGCGTAATATGACTTTCATCTATGAAAAGCAGAAAATCATCGGGAAAATAGTCAAGAAGCGTCCAGGGAGTCTGTTGAGCAGCACGGCGATCCAAATGGCGGGAATAATTCTCAATGCCCGTGCAATAGCCCAATTCGCGCAGCATCTCAAGGTCATAAGTCGTGCGCTGCTTGAGGCGCGCCGCCTCCAGATTTTTCCCCTGGGCTTCAAGCGCCTGAAGTTGCAAACCCAATTCCGCTTCAACATCCTCGATGGCCGCTAAAAGCTTCTCTTTCGTGGGGACAAAATGTTTCGCAGGATAGATCGTTAGGCTAGAATGCTTTTGGAGAAGCTCGCCTGTCAAAGGGTCAATCTCCATAATTTGCTCAAGCTCATCGCCCCAAAAGATAATGCGAAAAGCAGTCTCGCTATTGGCAGGGATTATATCGAGCGAATCCCCCCGCACGCGAAAAGTTCCGCGCTTAAATGCCTGATCATTACGATCAAATTGCAAATCTAACAAATGGCGAATCAATTTCTCGCGCTTTCGGCGCTCACCTAAAGTCAATTGAACCGTGATCTGTCCATAATCGTGGGGCGAACCTAAGCCGTAAATGGCCGAAACTGAAGCTACAATCAAAACATCGCGGCGCGAAAGCAGCGCTTGGGTGGCAGCATGGCGCAAACGGTCTATTTCAGCATTGATCGAGGCTTCTTTCGCAATGTAAAGGTCTTTGCTGGGCACATAAGCTTCGGGAGTATAATCGTCGTAGTAGGAAATGAACATTTCGACGGCGGCTTCGGGCAAAAAATCTCTAAATTCGGCCCAAAGCTGCGAAACCAACGTTTTGTTATGTGCGATAACAAGGGTTGGGCGCTCGACTTGCTCAACAATCCAAGCCATTACCGCCGTTTTGCCTGTAGCTGTAGCTCCCAACAACGTTTGGTGCTGATGACCAGCTTTTAACCCAGCGACCAATTGAGCAATGGCGGTGGGTTGATCTCCCGTTGGGCGATAGGGCGCAGAGACACAAAATGACATAAACTAAACTTACTCTGTTTTTCAGCCAAAAGCATTTTCTCAATTATAGCGTACTAAGGGAATTTTTGCTAACGCCTCAAAAGCAAGGGAGAATTTGGTTTATCAGAAAACCTACCTCTGGCCCAATTTAGCCTAATTCAAAAGAATTAGCCCCCGCTTTCTAGCCTACTAAAGCAAGATAGGAAAAAGGATATATTCGCAAATTTGTGGAAATTCTGTATAATTGATTCATGCTAGGTTTAGCGGCCTTTTGAGCTATGAAAGCAAAGTGAATATGAGCAATCTTCTTGGCACAACTATCGGCAGATACCAACTGCAAAATCTGCTGGGGCGCGGCGGGATGGCTGAAGTTTACAAAGCGCACCATCTCAAATTAGACCGCGATGTGGCGGTCAAAGTGATGCTCGGCCACATCGCCGAACGCCCTGATTTAATCACTTGGTTTGAACATGAAGCGATGACTGTGGCGCGACTGCGGCATCCTAACATTGTTCAAGTTTACGACTTTGATATTGCCAGCGACATGCGCTATCTGGTAATGGAATTTATTGCGGGGAAAGCGCTAAATGAGGAATTGCAAAAGCGCAAAAAAGAGGGGCAGCTTCTTACATTGGCGGAAGTTGTCCGTATCTTCGATGCCTTAACCGCTGCTGTCGCTTATGCCCATAGCCGAGGCGTGATTCACCGTGATCTCAAACCTGCAAACGTAATGTTTACCGCCGAAGGGCAAGTAGTCCTCACTGATTTTGGCGTTGCTTACTTATCAACTTCCACGACGCTTGCAACTCCTGGGCTGATTGTTGGCACACCATCCTACATGTCACCCGAACAGGGCCGTGGCGCAGCTGTTGACCCCCGCAGCGACATCTATACTTTAGGCATAATTCTCTTTGAACTGGTCACGGGACAATTGCCCTTTACTGCCGCTAATCCGTATGGCATCATTCAGCAACATCTAATTGCGCCTTTTCCCTCGCCGACCAAGCTTAATCCTGCTTTACCCTCAGCAATTGAAGAGATTATTCTGAAAGCCACGCAGAAAGACCCCGTTCAACGCTATGATTCTGCGCTTGAGCTTTCAAAAGACTTGAATCAAGCTCTAGGAACTACCACGGAAGAGATAAAAGTCAAGACCGCTCTTTCTTCTTTTCAAACTAAAGCGACGGTTGTTTTTAGCAATGAAGCTGCAACTGATGCTCAAGCAACAATTGCGCTGCCTTCTTGCCCTTATCGAGGCTTGTTTGCGTTCCAAGAAGCTGATGCAGCCTTCTTTTTTGGGCGCGACGAGGTGATAGATCGGTTGGCGCAAGCGATTGAGCGGCGTTCCTTTATTGCGCTCACGGGGCCCTCTGGGAGCGGGAAATCGTCAGTTGCGCTGGCGGGCTTGATTCCGCATCTGCGCCAGGCCGAAAACCTCCGTCAGAAGCAAGGAACTGCCTGGTTTATTGCCAACTTGCGGCCTGGAGCTAATCCCTTCCACAGCTTGGCGGCGGCGCTTTTGCCTTTGCTTGAGCCAAACCTGAACGCTGCGGATCATACGGTTGCCGTTCACCGCTTGACGGCTGAATTGACGGTGGGGAAAACCAATTTAACGAACCTTGTGAAGCAGATTTTGCAAACTAAGCCTGGCTTTGGGCGGTTGTTGCTGGTCATTGACCAGTTTGAAGAACTCCATACGCTCTGTAAAGATGTGGATGTACGGCAACGCTTTATAAACCTACTTTTGGATGCGACGGCTTCAACCCAAGGTCAGCTTTCGCCCTTGACTTTGCTGGCGACGTTGCGGGCAGACTTTTTAGGGCTAATGATGACGCATCGGACATTGGCAACGGCGTTGCGCGAAGCAATGTTGCTTTTGGGGCCGATGACGCGAGAAGAATTGGCCCAGGCCATCGAGGGCCCCGCTCAAAAATTGGGCGTTGCTTTTGAGCCAGGTTTGATTGCCCGAATTTTGGATGATGTTGGCGAGGAGCCAGGGAATCTGCCGCTTTTGGAATTTGCTTTGACGCTTTTGTGGGAACAGCAGGAAAAAAATCTGCTCACGCATCAGGCGTATGAAGTGCTTGGGCGCGTTGAAGGGTCCTTGGCGCGTTATGCCGATGATGTCTATGATCAGCTCAACGAAAGTGAGCAAGAGCAGGCCCGCAAGGTCTTTATTCAATTAGTTCAGCCTGGGCAAGGGACTGAAGATACGCGGCGTGTGGCGAAGCGTGAAGAATTGGGCGAAGCAGATTGGGCCTTAGCGCAGAAGTTGGCTCAAACGCGGCTGGTCGTGGTCGACCTTGACGCGACGGGGGAGGAAACGGTTGATGTTGTTCACGAAGCTTTGTTGCGTTCGTGGTGGCCCTTGCGGGAATGGATGAATGCGGATCGGGCTTTTCGGGCGTGGCAGGAACGGTTGCGGCTAGAGTTGAATCAGTGGGTCATCACAGATCGAGATACGGGTACGTTGTTACGGGGTGCGCCGCTGGCGGAAGCGCAAAATTGGTTGGCGCAGCGGGAACCGCAACTCAGCCAGGCGGAATGCTTCTTTATTGAGGAAGGGGTGGCGCAGCAGGAGCGCGAATTAGCTGAGAAGGAAGCCCAGCAGCGCCGCGAGTTGGCGCAAGCGCAAGCCTTAGCCGAAGCCGAAACCTGTCGCGCCGAAGCGCAGACCAAATTTGCCAAGGATATGCACCGTCGCGCTTGGTATATCAGTGGAGCTTTGGTTTTGGTGGTTATCGCGGCCTTTGTGGCCTTTATGCAGCGGAACACGGCCCTTGCCCAAGAAAGGTTAGCTGATTCGCGGCGCTTGGTCGCGCAAAGTAATTTCTTCAATCAAGGCCCGCTTGACCTTGCCTTATTGCTGAGTCTGGAAGCCAATCGTGTCGAAGATACTCTTGAAACGCGAGGTGGTCTGCTAAAGGCCCTTAATGCCAGCCCCAATCTCCGCACTTATTTAAGGCTTCCCGCCCAAATGTATACGTTAGCGGCCAGTCCCGATGGCAAAACGTTGGCAACGGGTGGTTGCGGAGCTTTCAAAGGCCAGCAAATCTATCGCAATTGTACGGAAGGGATGATTTTTCTTTGGGATCTGGCGACGCAGCAGTTGCGAGGCTCACCGTTCAAAGGGCATGAAAAGGTGATTTTGAGTCTTGCTTTTAGCCCTAATGGGAAACTTTTGGCTTCGGGCAGTGAAGATCAAACGATCAATATCTGGGATGTCAAGTCAGGGAAAGTGCTTCAAACGCTCAAAGAGCATAAGGGGCCGGTGCAAACATTGGCTTTCAGTCCTGATGGGAAAACTTTAGCCTCGGGCAGTGTAGACCAAACGCTTATTCTCTGGGATGTCAAAACGGGCAAAATGCTTGATTCGCCCTTGACTGAGCATACAGATACTATTTGGAGCATCGCTTTCAGCCCCGATGGAAAGTTATTAGCTTCAGGGAGTAGGGACAAAACGCTGATCTTCTGGGATGTGGCAAAACGAAAGCCTTTGGGCAAACCGCTTCCCCAAGCAGGTTTTCTCCGCAGCGTAACCTTTAGCCCCGATGGGAAGTATCTGGCCGTCGGGGGCGAAGATACCAATGTAACGCTTTGGGATGTAGCCAAACAACAAATTGTGGGCCAGCCTCTAGTTGGCCATACAAGTACGGTCTATGATCTGGCCTTTAGCCCCGATAGCAAATTGCTGATTTCGGCGAGTGCTGATAAAACCTTGCTCCTTTGGGATGTTGAAACGCTTAAAAGAGTCGCGCCACCATTCACAGGGCATAATCAGCAAGTTTTCAATGTCGTTTTCAATGCTGATAATCAAACTATTGCTTCCATCGCCGACGACAATTCGCTTATTCTGTGGGATATTGGGGCCCAACAACGGTTGGGAAAAACACTCGAAGGCCATAAAGCGTTGGTCAATAGCGTAACCTTTAGTCCTGCGGGCAACCTTCTCGCTTCGGCCAGCGATGACCAAACGCTCATTCTGTGGGATACGGTGAAGCAGCAGCAGGTTGGCAAACCGCTCAAAGGGGGGCACGGCTACCTTGCGAGCGTGGCTTTTAGCCCCGATGGGAAGCTTCTTGCGGTGGGCAATGAGGATGCGACCATTACTTTCTGGGACGTGGCCACGCAAAAGCTCATTGGCAAACCGCTCAAAGGGCATACCGCAGCGGTTTTTAGCGTCGCTTTCAGCCCCGACGGTCAAACCCTTGCTTCAGGGAGTTTTGATCAAACAATTCGCTTCTGGGAAGTAGCCACCCAAAAACCACTTGGAAGTGCGCTCAAAGGGCATACAGATGAGGTCTATAGTGTAGCTTTTAGCCCCGACGGTCAGATCCTTGTTTCAGGGAGCGCGGATAATACGGTGCGGCTCTGGGACGTGACCACGCGCCAGGAGATCGGTTCCCCTTTGGAAGGGCATAGCGATAAGGTCTATGCGGTAGCTTTCAGTCCTGACGGGCAGACCCTTGCTTCGGGGGGCGCAGATACTCAGATCATCCTTTGGAAGAGAGCTTCCCTTCAGATGCAAAACCTTCCCTTACGAGGGCACATGGACACCGTAACGAGTCTGTCCTTTAGCCCCGATGGACAGACCCTTGCTTCAGGAAGTAATGATAAGACCCTTCTTCTTTGGGATGTCTCGACGCAGCAGATGATCGGTGGGGCGATTCGGGGGCATACGGATGCGATTTCCAGCGTAGCTTACCATCCCGATGGGAAGATAATCGCTTCAGGCGGAGCCGACCAGACCGTTATCCTCTGGGATGTTGACTTGGAAGCGTGGAAGCAAGCAGCTTGCAAATTAGCGAATCGCAACTTAACGGCTGCCGAATGGAACCAATACTTGGCTAAGGAACCTTATTTACCAACTTGCGCTACTTTGCCAAAGTAGCAGCTTAGATTGTTTAGATGGAGAGATTTGTACCATGCAGACCAATAATGGCTCGAAGAATAGTTTAGCGCAAACTATAAAGGGAATCTGGCTTATTCTGATAATTGCGGGAAGTAGTCTCCTTCTCCTTACTTCTACCCCTCAAACGCAAGCGGATCATACTAGGTTTGGCCTTGCCCGCGAAGCTTCCAAACCAGCTTCCCTTTTGGGGGCCGTTTCCACGAACACTGAGACTCCAATACCGACGGTGTTTCCTGTCCTTATGCAAGTCACCGCAACAGTGACTCTCACCCCTACGCCTACGCCCACTAACATCTACTTCCCTGGTAGTTCGCCCTCCCCTAGCACTACTCCTACGAACACGCCCCCTAACACCGCAACTCCTCCTCCTGGGCAAGCTACTGCAACTGTTATCCCTCTGCCTTCGCTCTACGTTGCCCAAAATGGCAAGGATAGTAATCCTTGTCGTTCGGAAACGGCAGCTTGCAAAACGATAGGGGCCGCCATCTCAAAAGCCAGAGATAGCGAAACGATTTCCATTCTTCCTGGAACTTATCAGGAAAGTCTCGTTCTTACGCGAAGCCTAAACCTAGTTGGGCAAGGGATAGATAAGACCTTTCTGGATGGGGCAAGTGTAAGTACCGTCATCAGCATTTCGCAAGATGTGACCGTCAAGATCTTTGGGGTCACCATTCAGAAGGGCCAAAGTGCCACCCAGGGGGGCGGGATTTATAACCTTGGTCATTTGACCTTGACTAGCAGTGTCCTTCAGGAAAACCTTGGGGAAGATGGCGGGGGATTATACAATGGTCCAAATGAGGGTGGAGTCAATAGTGCCCGTGGTTTCTCAACGTTGAATAATTGTACCTTTAGCAAGAACCAAGCAACAGGGAGCGGAGGAAGTATTCAGAATGAAGGTCTTTTACGGATCGAAAACAGTACCTTCAGTGAGAATACGGCAGCTGATGATGGAGGAGCAATTATCAATACGGGAAATCTTACCTTACGCAAGACTACTTTGCAGAAGAATAGTGCCGGAACGAGTGGGGGAGCGATCCGAAATAATGGAGGAACAGTTACCGTAGAGCAAAGTAGCATCCAGGGGAATAAAGCTGGTAGCATTGGCGGCGGAATCATAAATAATTTTAACACCGAGTGGTTGCTTCAAGGCACGCTGACCTTCTCTGAAAGTGTCGTTAGCAATAATGGGGCCGAGTTAGGCGGTGGAATAGCGAATATCTCCAGTACCTTGACCCTTCTCAATAGCACCCTTGACAACAATCAGGCCGGAGGTAGTGGGGGGGGACTTTTCAATGCGGGTGGCCAAGCCGACCTTACGGATAGCACCCTCCGCAACAATCAAGCTTCAGCGGGAACGGGGGGGGGAATTACGAATGCCATTGGGAGTTTTGAGAGTACGCTTAGTGGGTTAAGTGCCGATAATGTGCTTACGGGAACGGTTATTTTAACCCGAAGTATCCTGAGCGGGAATACAGCTTCTGCTGAAGGGGGGGGCATTGTCAATGGTGGTATCTTGCAACTTACAGACAGTATGGTCAACGGGAATAGTTCCAAGACTGATGGTGGCGGATTGGTAAACACTGAAGGGGGGAAGGTAACGTCAAACCGTAGCACTTTCTCGCAGAATAAGGCCGCAGGACACGGAGGCGGTTTTCTCAATGATCGCGGGATAGCAACGCTAAGTAATACAACGGTGAGCGGGAATAGCGCTACGGGAGGTTATGGTGGTGGGTTAAAGAATAACCTGGGCCAAGTGAAGTTGTTAAATGTAACCATTAGCGACAATACTGCTAAAATTGGTGGCGGGGGGGTCTTAAATGAAACAGGAAGTACGCTTCTTCTGCAAAATACAATCATAGCGGCGAACACAAGTGAGGGAAGTTTAGATCCCGACTGCTTTGGCGCTCTTACTTCTGAGGGCTACAACTTGGTTGGGATCAATCAAGCGGGTTGCAACTTCTTCCGGACCTCAGGCGACCAGGAAGGGCTTTCAAATAATCCGCTCAACCCCTTCTTAGGCCCCTTGCAAAATAATGGTGGCTCGACCCTCACGCAAGGTCTCCTCCCTGGAAGTACCGCCCTTGATGCGGGAAACAACAATGCTTGTCCCTCCACCGACCAAAGGGGCTTCCCACGCCAAGGAGCTGCTTGCGATCTTGGGGCCTACGAAGCGGGCCTGGCCACCCGGTTGCTCTTTAACCGCCAGCCTGGGGATACCCTTACTGAAACAACCTTTCCTCAATCTCCGCGAGTAGCTGCCGTGGATAATTTGGGCAATGTAGGGGTTTTCAATAGCCCCGTGACCCTTGCGCTGAAGAAAGTCCTTGGCGCTGAAACCGCGCTTTTGAAAGGTCCTTCCAGTGTCAAATTGAGTCAAGGTCAAGCAACCTTCTCTGATTTAACCATCTCTGAGCCAGGAGGTTATCAACTCCTTGCTACTGCGCCAGGCTTGCCCAGTGCAGAAAGTGCTGCTTTCAATATCACGACCTTAGCAGAGACTAAACCAAGGGAGGTTGAGGACAACAATTTGCCAGAGGAGGCTAATCACTTGCACTTTAGTCGGGAAGGTCATGCTGAAGCCAAGGGTCTTATCACCCCCCAAGCTGATGCTGATTGGTTTGTTTTCCTAGCGCGACCTTACTCTAAGGTTGAGATTGAACTCTCAGACCTCCCTGCGGATTATGATTTGGCGTTAGTCGCTGACCCTTTTAATTCTAAAACCATTAGTGATAGTATAGATTTCAGCAACCTTACGGATGGGGTTGATGTTGATCTTCTGGGGCAAGTACGTTCGGCAACCAGTCTCGATGCTGATGACCGGGTAAACTTATATGCCAGTTTTAATATCCTTAATCGGATCATCGCGCTCTCAACGAATGATCTGACCGATACAGAGAAGATTGAAGCTACCTTACCAACTAGTGGCCGCTACTATATCTTGGTTTATAGTGCCGATGGGGATAGTGAAGCTACCAAACCTTATGAGTTAGATCTTCACTTGGAAGGGGGCACGCTTGAGGAGGCGGCGCTTGAACCTTCTGCGCTTGGGGGGCTTGCGTTACCAAACAAAGATCTTCCGCAACCCTATCCTCCGGTTAAGACGCTCTTCTTCTATCACAAAGCCCGTTTGCTTGCGAAGTACCCAACCGAAGCTGCTGAAATTGGGCAACTAACCACCCTGCTCCAGCAAGGGAGCGGTCTGCTTACGGCCAGCCAAGGATTGGCCCTGGACCTAAGCGGGCCCCAAATTTTGCCCGCTGATGCCGCGAAACTTACGGCTTTGTATAGCCAATGGGATGCTGCACCGGCGAGTCCTCTGAATGCCAATGCCGTGGCCCAGCAAATCTGGTATCTTCTCGACCAACTCCTCCAAAATTATTACCCCGCGGTGAATAACCTTGTTCTCGTTGGGGGCGATGATATTATCCCCTTCTATCGTGTGCCTGACGAAACGATGGTCTCTAATGAGCGGGATTACTTTACAAGTTTGGCTGCCGACCAAGCTTCCTTGCTCCCTAATTCGCCCCTTGCGGGAGCTTTGCAAGCCGGTTATATTCAAACGGACAACTTCTACGCCGACCGCCAACCAACCCTTTGGCGCGGGCGATCCCTCTACGTACCTGATCTGGGGATTGGGCGACTGGTAGAACGGCCCGCCGATATGGTCCGTTACCTCACCGCTTATTCTAGCCAAGAGAGTTACGTTGTCCAAGCGGATAGGCAGGAAGCTGGCCATGCGGGAGCCGCAATGGTTACGGGCTATAGCTTTGTGAAGGACGCAGCCGAAGGAATTGTTACCCAGTTGCAAAACTACGGCTTTAAGGTTGATGGCAACCTTGGCACAACCTATCGCGTTGAGAAGAGCTTGATTGGGGACAGTTGGACCTTAGATCAATTGACTAAGACTTGGTTTAATAACCAATTGGGGCAGCTGAAGGCTTCCTACAGTAACCTCAATACCCCTTACCACTTTGTTTCGTTGAATGGCCACTTCAGTCATAATGAGCTAGACCCCGCAGACCTAACCTCAAACACCTTCGCGGCGACCAGCCTTCTTGCGCCAACCGTTAAGGAGGGGAATGAGACTTCCCCCTACTTCAAAAATGGAACTTCGGCTTCCTTACTCTACTCGATAGGTTGTCATGCGGGCCTCAGTGCTTCAGATCTGGCTTTCCCTAGTGACAAAGCTTCCTTTCAAGCGGATTTCCCGAGCGCAATTCTCAAACAGGGCGGCAATTGGTTAGGGAGTAGTAGCTTTTCCTATGGCGAGGATAAGTTGGTCGGCTATAGTGAACGGTTGGCCCTACTCTTCACGCAGCAACTTGGGCTGGCGATTAAAGATGGGCAAGGGAACTACATCGGGGCCTCCATCGGGGATTCCCTGGCCCGAGCAAAGCGGCTTTACTTGCAAACTAACGGGCCTGGAGGTTTCAGCATCTATGATGAGAAGGTTATCTTGGGCCTCACCTTCTATGGGCTACCTTTCATTCGGGTGAAAGTTCCCAACCCAACTCCGCCCACGAATGGCGGGACCTTCGACCCCCTTCCCCAAACGCTTCCCTCGGCGCTGGAGATCCAAGATGGTCTCTTTACCCGAGTCATCACGCTGACTAATACCTTCACGCAAGGGCAGGCCGATGTTAATGGAAGTATGTCGCTTGGGGTCACAAGTAAGCTGCTTGACAACTTCGCCTCGCAACCAGTTTCACTCACGGGGCTTGATCAAATGGCTCCTGGCCGACCCATCCTCCCAGTTTTGACTTACGACATTACTTTGCAACCTAACCCTCTAGGGAAGAACCAAGCGCCCCCCGAACCAAGAGGAGTGCGCTTCCGGAGCGCGAAGGCTTTGCCCACCCTTCCCAACTTCAACCCCCAGGTCACGAGTGCCCTTACGCAGCAGGTTTACTTACAACAAGACCCCCTCCTTTTGTTTCAAGGCGCTTGGTTGCCTGATCTTCCCTTTTCCTTCCAACGCACAACGACAATGAGTGGGGAAACGAAGCTGATCCGGGATACCTTGTTGGTAAGCCCAGCCCAGTTTAAGGCGCTCAATAACCAGACGGGGCTTCTCCGGCGCTTCTCCCAGCTGGTGCTAGAGATCATCTACCTGGACCCCCTAACCGCCGCGCCCGAAGCTTTACCCCGGCGCAGTCGGCCGGGCTCCGCGAAGAGCGGGAGTCGTCGCCAAAGTGCAGCGCTCCTTCAAGCCGCTCCGGCGCAACTTTCCAATCCGGTTCTCCTCAGTCGGGCCGTGGTCGATAAAAGTGGCTTAGGCATCCGTGAGGTTAGTGTAACCTATACGGTTGATGACCTTAATTGGCAACGCATCCCGTTAAATGATCTAGGGGAAAATCTCTACCAGGCTGAGGTAGTTGTCCCCACAGGGCAGCAGCTTTCAGCCTTCTTTGAGGTAATGGATAATGCAGGGAACGTTGCGGTAAACCCCCCCAAAGGGACGCTTCAAAATGGGAGCCTCCTTGTTATGTTGCCCCTTATCGTGCGCTAGGGCTAAATGTAGCAGAAGCTCTCTAGCCTGCGGGCTAGGCAAGCGGCCTGGCTTACCCTTGTGGCGACCTTCACGGTTTACAAAACCGCGAAGGTCGCTTTCTTCCATCGCCTTTTCCTGTTTAGCTCCCAAAATTCCCAGGTCTCGGAGACCTGGGAGGTCTCCCAAGCTTACTCAAAAAGCCTTCTAATGGCGTAGGGTGTAGACAGGCATCTTGCCTGTCGCTTCCCGCCCACAGATGGTGGAGGATAGGCAGCTTGCCTGTCTATTTCTCACATGCTATTAAGGTCTTGCAGCCCATGTAATCTACCACACATTATGATAGGGCAATCGTTTCAGACCTTTAGGGTTTTAAAAACCGCATAGGAATCAATATGTGGGGTTATGCTGCGTGGACAGGACAGGAAATGATTTTTTGGGGTTATAGCGGTGGGGGCCGCTATAACCCAGCAACAGACACCTGGACAGCGATGTCGACAACCAACGCACCACTAGATCCCAGGACGACTATCTGGACAGGGCAAGATTTGATCAGTGCTAACTTTAGCAACGGACTCAGCGGAATCAGCGGCTCCAGCAGCCCCACCGCTACCAAAACGGCTCACTATAAACGCTATAACCCCACAACCAATTCATGGACATCAATTTCGTCTGGGCTTAATTTCTCTTACTTTTACCCTTACCCTACAGGTTCTATAGCGATACTCCTTCGCCCACCGCGACCAGTAGCGTGACCCCAACCGCCACTGCTTTGCTAACCGCGACGGCGAAAAGCACCGCTTCTCCGACTCGCACTGCTACGCCAACCCTTACGCCTTCGCCTGCTCCCAGCAATTGTTCGTGTCCCTTAGAATGGCTTACAGGAAACTGCCACAGTAGTATCGCGGCTACGTTAGCCCAAAGCCCAACCCTGGACATTAACACCTTCTACCAGGTACGGGACATTCTAAGTAAAGGGACAGCAGGCCAGAAGTATATTGCAATTTATGAGCAGCATGGTGCAGAGGTCATCAAACTTATGACCACCGATGCCGCATTACGGACTAAAGCCCTTCAGACCTTGACGCTCTGGCAACCCACCTTGCAAGCCTTAACGACAGAGCAGGGGGCAAATGCGCTGATTACGGCAGACTTAGCCAATTCAATGGATTCCTTTCTACAAGACCTCGCTGCGAAAGGCAGTCCTACTTTGCAACAGGCAATGCAGACCATCATCGCAGAGAACCCGCCTGCCCAGCTAGTTGGCAAAACTATTGTGCAGGCTCAGGAAAAAGTTGCGCCTGCGGGCTGGCAAGTCTATCTCCCTCTCATCATGCGGTAAACATTCCTAAGCGACCAAAAGACAAAGACCTTTGCGGTAGCCCGCAAAGGTCGCTTTCTTCTTCCCCATGGTTTGATCTTGCTCCAAGACCTCCCAGGTCTTCGAGACTTGGGAGGTCTTCCAGGCTTACCTAAATTGCTCCCAAGTTTACCAAGTGAAACAGCCTCTTTAGCCCGTACTAAGCTCCTATTTTCCCTGTCTCGCCGATTGAATTCCCCCTTTTTGTGCTTCTAACACTTGACACGATTACCTAATTGTAGTAAAATTTAAGGTTAAGCAGAAGCTTGATTTTCCTTTGGATTTGAATTCCTCGTTGAGCAAAGGCAGGCACAATGAACCCCAAAAAAGGTGGTAGAACAAAAGGACAGTTTTGAGTTGAGCCAACAGGTGTTGACTTAATATGGTTTACCAGTTTGCGGTTTGGTTAGCAGAAACTACGTCGGGACGGAAAAGCTGCCTCCACTGGGGAGGCAAGCTAAAACAGGAATTTCTCAAGAGTGCCTACTTTTGAAGACCTAGAAAGTAGCAGGAAACAAAATGAAACGGAAGCTGCCTTTATTTCTCTTTGTGGGGCTTTATCTTCTTCTAAGCCTCCCAAACCCCCAAGCGCGGGTGCAAGCGCAGGGAGTTTCCCCAAGCACCCCCAGAGTTGCTTGGGCCAATCAATGTCAAGCCACAAAGGTTGAAGTTCTTGGCAAGGGAATGAAAGGCCTCACGCAACAAAGCCTTTCACTTCCCCCCAACACAACCTGGGCTACCCTCCAACTTGGTGGCGTTGGTTTTTATAAGCAACCGCCAAGAACCGTCGCTGTTCAATTCGCCAATGAGCAACTAACCATCATAACCCCAACCCGTCTGCTCAATAAACTTCCCAGTATTTCACCCCCAGGTATGATGGCCTATACCTTTGAAGTGCAAGGCCAACCTGGGGAAGTCAAGGTCAATCTGCAAGAGGCTGACCTTACAAAAGCTACAGCTGAAGGTTTAGTCGCCTACTATGCTACCCCTTCGGACCTCCTCTTGACCAGCGTTGGGGCAATCACCTTTCAATATGCTTGGGGTGGCGATGGGAGTAGTGGCTACAAACTTGTAGGCCCCGCCACCCTAGCTTTGACCTTGCCCAGCCCTTTGACCGCTCCGCAGGAGATCACGGTAAAAGTTGTGGTCATGGACAAAGATAAGCAGACCGCAATTGATCGGCGGATTGCCGTTGTCAATGCGGCGGCTGGAGGCATCACGGCCAGCAAAACGATTACCAATCCCGATGCAACGATGCAACAGATCAACATCGAAACCTTGACGCTGTCCGCCGTACCTCCTGGCACAACCCAGATTCAGATCGCGCTAAATTCGCCCCAGAACTTAGGGCCGCAGATGAATGTTGACGGGGCAGGCGACTCAATGCTATTACTGGGAGCAATGGCTTCCTTCGCTTGCTCAACTGAGCCACCACTTTCAACCTATACGGAGACCCCGTCGCC
>DCSM01000036.1 GCA_002325605.1 Chloroflexaceae bacterium UBA1466 | reverse complement strand
CTGGAAGACGATTTACCATTCTTACAATTGCTCCGCCCATTCTACGAAAAAGCGCAAGTTTTGGTCAATCAGAGTGAATTGGGCAGCAATTTTAGTGTTTGGCCCGCCAACCTACGCCCTTCCGTTGCTTTAGAAATTATCCAACAGCGAATTCCTTTGCCCAAATCAACGGCTTTCTTTACCGTACCGATCTCTTTAGCAGGAAGTCAGCTTAAAGCGCAGAATTTTTCCTCTCAAAAAGCCTTGTTTGCTGCAATCACGACTGAAATTAGGCAGGAAGATTTAGCAATCGAGTATTTAGCTGCGAATATCGAGCGCGGAGTTTATCGGGCAAAGGTTGAAAATGTGCCGATTAGCTGGCAAACCTTAGCGGCTTGGCATAATCAGGGAGTGGTTGAGCCTGAAGCAATGTGTGCCAATGGCAAAATCCGCGATTATCTCTATCGAACTGCGACTTTTCGGCCCGCAGCGCAGCGTTTAATCGCTGAAGAAAAGAAAGCCCAATTTGGGCCTCAAACTTCGCTCTTGGCAAGCCCTTAGAGATCTGCTACCATGCCAGCGCGGTTTGCGGATTTTTCGTGTCTAAAGCATCTTTTTCTTGATTATAAAGAGTTAAACTGTGCGAATTGTTAATTTAATTGATCATTTACTCACTGATCAGCCAACAATTCTCAATATCGGTAAATTTGATGGGGTTCATATCGGGCATCAACGATTGATTAGCCTGGCTATTGAGCAAGCTCATGCCCAAAAGTGGTTAAGTGCCGTGCTGACGTTTAACCCGCATCCTGACTTGGTTCTTCACCCGCCAGGGGAGCAGCGCTTATTGACCAGCCCGATAGAACGCACCTTACTTATTGACAAGCTCAAGCCCGATTTGTTGATTATTGCGCCCTTTACGCCCACCGTTATGGCTACTCCCGCTCTGACCTATATGCAACAAATCTGTAAGGCCTTACCGTTGCGTGAGTTGTGGGTGGGCGAAGGGTTTGCGCTGGGGCGGGAACGGGAAGGCAATGTAGCCCAGCTTGAGGAGATTGGCCAGGCGCTGGGCTATCGCGTTAAGCCTATGCCTGCCGTTGAGCTTGACGGCCTGAAGGTGAGTACTTCCTTGATTCGCCAATTGCTTCAAATGGGCAAAATTGAACAAGCGAATCGCTTTTTGGGGCGGCCTTTTGTGCTGGAAGGTGTAGTTGTGGCGGGCGAAAGGCGGGGGCGCGAAATTGGTTTTCCCACCGCCAATCTCGCAGTTGAAAGCTGGCGACTTCTCCCTGCCGATGGAGTCTATGCTTGCCATGTGCGCCAACAAGGTGAATTGCTCCTTGCGATAACCAATATTGGGATTCGCCCGACTTTTGGTGGGTTTCAACCGACGATTGAAACTCATTTGCTCGACTGGCAAGGCGATCTCTATGGCCAAATTTTACCAGTTCAATTTTTGCATCGGCTCCGGCGGGAACAGAAATTTGGCAACATCGCCGAACTGAAGGCCCAATTGACCCGCGATGCGGCCCAGACTCGCACCTTGCTAGGCTGAAGTCCCCGCTGGCAAGACCGCCAAAATTTCAGCCGAATTTGGCCGCCCAGGTTTGGCGAAGAGAATGCGCCCATCCAGCCCAATAAGATAGACTGCCCGCTTTGTGATGCTCAAAAAGCCCCAACCATCCACCGCCTGATATTGTTGGGCAACTTGTTTATCCTTGTCTACCAACAAGTGAAATTGCAAGTTGTAGCGCTGGGCAAATTGCTTGTGGCTTTGCGTATCGCTTGGATTAATGCCGAAAACGACGGCCCCTGCCGCTGTAAATTCTTCATACTTGTCTCGCACTTCACACAATTGCATCGTGCAAACAGGAGTCTGGTCGCCAGGATAGAAGATTAAAACGACGGGATTTTGGCCCCTTAGCGCCGCTAAGGTGTGGAGGTTGCCTTGCTCATCCGGAAGCGTAAAATCAGGAGCTAGTTCACCAATTGCTAACATTATTGTATCCTTTTTCTTGAACAAAACCGCAGCGGCCTTCAAATCCGCCAAATTGCGCTGGCCCCATTATAGCGCAAACTGGGGCCAAAAGACAGCTTTTTAGCGAAGGGGAAGGCAGAGCAATAAGGGTCTGGACAACGCGCTAAAAATCAATTATAATTTGGTTGGTGGTCTAGTGATCTATATCAAAGTTCGTTATGTTATGCAAAGAAAGGGACTAGGTATGGTCAGCTTTTTGAAAGAATTGGTCGAATTAGAGGAATCGCTCGTTGAGCAGCAGGCCCTGATGGCTAACGTGTATGAAGCGGTTGACGACGAAGACGATGAAGATGAAGACGACGAGGATGATGAAGACGACGAGGATGAAGACTACGAAGACGACGAAGACGAAGAAGACGAAGATGAGGAATAGCAAATTCCTCGCATAAATTGCATAAACAGAGGGCAGAAAAAGCAGGTTTAGGCTTGCTTTCTGCCCTTTTTATAGTTTTAGCGCAAAACCTTTTCAGGTTGCCAAAGCTTTTCTTGGCGATGGAGCAAAGCCAGAAGCTGGCCATCGGGGCTATGAGCGCGGGCCCATTCGCCTTCGAGGTTTTCAACCAGTTTTAAGAGTTGGCCATTGCACACAGCACGAATTTGCTGGGCATCCAAAACCACAAGGGGCCACTGGAGAATCACTGTTTCAGGGGGAAGCAGAATTTGGGGCAAAAGTTCAGGGTGAGCTTGAAGCTCCGCCAGCGCGGTAGCCTGGGCGAGGCTAAAGTCCCCAACGAAAGTGCGTTCTAAAGCGCTGAGATGAGCGCCGCAGCCCAAAGCTGTGCCCAGATCGCGGGCTAAGGCCCGAATGTATGTACCTTTACTGCATTCAACCAGTAAAGTAAGCTGAGTATCCCCACGAGCCACAACTTCTAAACGCGTAATGGTCACAGGCCGGGGCGCACGTTCAACTACTTGGCCCGCTCGGGCAAGCTCATATAACCGCTTCCCCTGATGATGCAAAGCGGCATACATTGGCGGAATCTGAAGAATGTCGCCGTGCAAAGGAGCCAAAACGGTTTCCAAAGTTGCAGCATCTAATGGAGGCACAGGCCGTTGCGCTAAGGGTTCCCCTTCCGCATCATCAGTGGTTGTCGTTTGGCCCAACTGAACCACCGCCCGATAACCCTTATGCGCTGCTGCCAGATATTCAATCAAGCGCGTTGCGCTGCCTAAAGCGATTGGCAAGACCCCACTGGCCGCTGGGTCGAGAGTCCCAGCATGCCCCACTTTCACCTGCTTTGCGACTAACCGTCGAATCTGAGCTACTACCGCGTGGGAAGTCTGGCCAATGGGTTTGTTAATGTTCAAAAAACCTTGCATTTTTTCCAAGTAAAACTTCATTTTCTAAGCTAATGAAGAAATCAAACCTTTCAAACCGAAAAACTTATAGATCTTAAAGGATATATTCTTGCTTCAGCATTCTTAAACGCAGCTAGATTATAGCTTCAAATAGTGTTTTTGTCAAAAATGAATGTCCGTCAAGCTAAAGTAAAGCCTCCCAGTCAGGGCTGAAGTCGCTTTAAGTTCCAGGAGAAAAAATGGCAGAGCTTCCACCGACCATCCGCCAAACAACGGAAAAAGTCTTCGGTTGGATGGTCTTATTTGCTTCAGTTACGTTTGTTTCACTTTTGATCTCAATCGGCTTACGCTTTGGGTTAGCATCCTTCTTTGAGCCTGGGTGTCCCCCCGCCGATTGCCTCAACGCCAACTTGATGAGTCGGGATTTTAGTGGCAAAGACCTCAGAAAGGTCAACTTTACGGGAGCCAATTTACGCGAAGCCGATTTGAGCTATACCGACTTGACCGATGCGGATCTAACCGCTGCAACGTTGGTTGGGGCCAACCTCAAAGAGGCTAAATTGATTAGAACCACCTTGATTGGAGCCAACATGAGTCGCGTCAATTTGAAAGGAGCCAGCCTCGTCAAGGCAAATCTAACCGGGGCGGATTTAACCGAGGCCAAATTGACGGGCGCAGTCTTGACTGACACGATTTTGTCGGCCATAACTTTGCAGGGCGCGGTCTTGGAAGGCCTAAAACTCCAGGGAGCCCACTTGAATGGGGCCAATTTGCGGGGGGCCAGGATGGCTTCAGTTAATTTGATTGGAGCTGACTTACGCGGGGCCATCCTCAGTAATATTGACATGCCAGGGGCCGACTTGACCGGCGCAAAAATGAATGGGGTGGTTATGAATGGCCTCGGCCCCCGCCCCAGTCTTTACGGCTCCAATTTGAGCCAGGTTGATCTCAGTGGGGCCCAGCTGATCTACGCCGACCTGGCCGCGGACCTTCGCAACGCAAAATTAAATGGGGCCCTTTTGGCCAATACCAATTTTCAGGGAGCCCTGCTCCAAGGCGCTGATTTGCGGGGCACGAAACTAGCTTTGACTTTTGAAGAACCTCCCCCAGGCAAAAGCAGCCCAAAAGGTGAACTTCAGCTTTACCTTGAGCAAGGAATCATTCAAGACAAAGCGGTGACTGAACTCAACGATATGGATAAGCGAAAGTTGCTCGATGTTAATGAAGAGACAAAAAATGGGAGTAAAGCCCAATTTGATGGCGCAAAAGTCAATGAAAAGACGCAAAACCCCATTGGCTTCGCCCTGGTAAAAGATGGCTTTGCAGTACAGGACAACTAGGTTAGGGGCGATGCCAGCGTTTCAGCTTTACTAAAGGTTCTGTAATGGGTGATCAGACAAGCAAGAAATTTTTTCTGTTGCTGTGGGGCTTTTTCGTCGTGTTGGCCTCCCTTCTCTCTTTTTCGATCTCTGTACCTATTTCCAAAGGTTGTCCCCCAAACTGTGCCGGGCTTGACTTGCGAGATCGCAACCTCGCTAAAATCGAGAAGAACCCTCTTCGGCCCATCAACTTTGAAGGGGCTAATTTGACCAATGCTAATTTTCAAAAAGCTGATCTCCAGCAAGCCCTCTTTACGGGAGCCAACCTTCAGGATGCTGATCTGACCCAGGTCAACCTACAAGGGGCTGATCTCCAGGCCGCCAATTTAACCAGAGCCAAAATGGTGGGAGCTAAATTAGACAAGGTTGATTTTAGAGGCGCAACGTTAAGTGAGGCTGACTTGACCAGTGTCAACTTCACCAAAGCCAAATCGCTGCGGGCTACAAATTTTGCAGCTGCCCAAATGATTGGCGCAAATCTCCAAGGGGTTGATTTAGCCCAGTGTGGGTTCTCAAGAACCGATCTTCGCGGGGCCAATCTTAAAGGTGCGGACTTGACAGGGGTCTTCCTCGCCAACGCTGACTTGAGTAGTGCAAATTTACAAAACGCAACTTTGGTTGGGGGGCTGATCGAAGGAACCAAACTCAATGACGCGAGGCTTGAGAAGGCCAATTTGCAAGGCTCAAGCCTAAAGGCTTCAACTTTAGTTGGGGCCCACTTGAAAGGAGCCTTTTTGGAAACCGCCAATTTGAGTGGAGCCGATCTCTCCGGGGCGAACTTGACCAAAGCGAACTTGACCAGAGCCAAGCTCCAGAGAAACAGCAAGAAATACACAAAACTAATAGGCACGAATCTCCAATCGGCCCGGCTAACCGAAGCTGATTTAACGGGAGCTTTCTTTCGGGGGGCTAATTTACGGGACGCTAACCTTCGGACCGCAAAGTTATTCGTGCTTAAAAATAACTTAAATGAGTTATGGGGGCAAGAGATTTTGAAGATGCCCGTCTTCGAATTGCTCAAAAAGCTAAACAAAAGACCTCAAGAGGTAGAAGAATTTTTGAAAGAAAAATTCAAAAAGGAAAAGAGGTTGCTCCCTGCGAAAGCCGAGCCAAAAAATTTCGTGCTTTTACCAGTTGCAACTTTTCTGCAACAACTTGAGCTAAAGCTTGCTGATCTTTTGGTGGGCCTCGGCCTCACTGAGGATCAATTTGCCCAGGCTGATTTGACCGGTATCCTTGATGATGAAAGTACTCAATACCCTGAGAACTATGAGCTACTGGTTCTGATTGAAGCGGTAAATCCTTAAAAGGCCAAGTTTTAGCGCTTGGCTTAATTTTTCCTCCTTTGAACAAAGAAGGGAAAACTAGATAAAGAATCCTGTAATGACCGCTAAAAAATGGCTTTTTCTACTGGGGTTAAGCGCTCTTCTCACAACCTACTTCTTTTTGCACCCAGGAAGAAACCTTAAACTCCCTGGAGGTTGTCCGCCCAATTGTATTGGGCTTGATCTGAGCTACCATGACCTTTCTAAAATTAAAGCTCCAGGGATCAATGCCAAAGGGTCTAATCTTTCCCATGTAGATCTGCGGGGAGCCAACCTAACCAACGCTTTACTCACGAGTGTCAATCTCTCAGATGCTAATCTTCCCCAGGTTGATCTCCGCAAGGCGGATCTCCGCGCCGCCAATTTGACCAGAGCTAATCTGCTGGGCACCAACTTCGCTGGCACAAACCTGATCGGAGCCAACCTTCAGGAGGCCCTTTTGATCAGAGTCGACCTTTCCAAAGCCCTTATCAATGGGACCGCTTTTGATGGAGCCAAAATGTTGGGGGTAAATCTTGCCCAGGCTGATTTAGGCAAAAGCGGTTTAACAGGAACTGATCTGCGGGCGGCAAACTTACGAGCCACAAAAATGAGTGGCACGATGTTGCAGGAATCGAACTTAGGCGGGGCCGACTTGAGCAAAGCCGATTTGAGAGGTTGCTATTTGGCGAATGCTCAATTAAAGGGAGCCAAGCTTGTGCAGACCGATTTACGGGGATCTATCATGAATCAGGTGAGCTTAGTTGGCGCTGATTTGACCAAAGCCAACTTAGAGTCAACGGACCTGCGCGGCGCGGACCTTTCAGGGGCCAACTTGAAAGAGGTAAACCTAAGGTTTGCAAAAGTAGAGAATTTTCAGGAAGGCAAAAAGCCCCCAATAAGGGTGAAGCTCTCTGGGGCGAACTTGCAAGGGGCAAACTTAACCCAGACATCCCTCGTTGGGGCCTTATTATGGGGAGTCGATTTACGCGGCGCAAACCTAGAAGATGCTGGTTTATTTTACTACACTGAGGGTGAGTTGTGGGATTCTTCAATTTTGCCCATGACGGTTGAAGATTTTTTAGTGTACACTTTAGAAAAAACCGCGCCCCTTGCCGTAGTAGAAGAAATCTTGAGCAAGAATAATAAGCCTGTGCCCGCTGAGCCTGAAGACCTTTTGGCTTTGTCGATTTCGGAGTTTCTGCGCCAATTTGACCTAAAGCTCGCTGATTTTTTCTTGGGCCTAGGGTTTTCAGCCGACCAATTTGGGCAGGCTGACTTTAGCGGGGCCATTATTGATGAAAAGACCAAACTTCCAGAGGACTACGATCTCCTGGTCGTTGGTGGCCAGAAAGCTCAAGCCCCTTGAGGGCTTGAGCTTGGCTTCCTGAATCGGGTAAACAGAATAGACCTTTCTAGGGTTGGTGAACTTCCACAGGCTTGCTTGAATTGGTGAAGATTTCAGTTGTGGTAAGGGGTGAAGTTGAACCTTCAGGAGCCAACCCTAGGTCTTGAGTAGCTAAGGGCAACATGATTGGCGCATTGTTAGGTACTAGCATCACCCGAATGTTGGGCGAAAGTTTGGCAATATATTCATAGGTCAGCAGTTTGGGGTTTTTGACCAACGCCTGGTTGATCATTTGGAGCGCATCGCGCTCCGCTTGGGCCCGAATCGTGCGGGCCGCAGCTTCCGCGTTGGCGCGCAGGACGGTGGCGGTAGCCTCAGCTTTGGCGAGGATCTCAATCTTCCGCGCTTGCCCTTCGGCTAACTTTTGGATTTGAACCGCCTCATACTCCCGTTGGATTTGGCCTTGGAGCGCAATTTGCTTATCTTCCACCGATTTAGCGTATTCAGGCGAGAAAGCAATGTTGCGGAGGATGAATTTATCGAGGATGAAGCCCTTTTCAGCAAGAATTGTACGGAGCTTTTTATCGAGTTCGTTCTCAATGATCTGGCGTTTTTCGCTGTTTACTTCGTCGATTTTATAATTTGCCACCTGGGAACGAACTAAACCTCGCACCTGAGTCCGTAGAAAATCATTCAAATAGCGGTTTTGCCAATCTATATGCACCCGAATCACCTGTTCAGGGTCGATCCGAAAGATCGTTGAGCAATCTAAAAAGACTTCTTGCCCATCTTTGGTACGGGCTGCAATTGCGTCATCGCCTAAGGTTTCGCCGGCCACAGGTTTGCTCGACATCGTGTAGGTTTGCCAAGAGAGCGGATAAGTGACAACTTGTTCGGCCAACGGGACCACAAACTTTAGCCCTGGGCGAATTGGGCGGTCTCGGTAACCCTGGGGTTGAAGCACCGAGATCACGACCCCAATTTCTTGGGGCTGCACAAAAACTAACGAGGCACTCAGAAAACTCAACCCAATTGCGAGGGAGAAAGGCAACAACAAGCGAGTTGAGAAAAGTCTCGCAAAGGCGTGCCGGAGGCCTTTTTCCCGAAGATCGATGCTAAACGAAAAGACCGCGTAGAGGGTAAAAAAGAGCCAGACGACGAGTGTTGCCGAAGTAAGAAGGCTATCAAGTTTCATTTCAGCTCACAAAGAAACATGCTAAAAAGAAAACCCCAAGAGGTTAGCCTCTTTAGGTTTTCGGGAGGAAGAACGAAAGGCTTGCCCTAAAAGCTTTAGGGGGCTGGAGAAGTGGGCGCAGGCTTCTTGCCAAGCCCCGCATCGAATGAAAGGGTTATGGAAGCTTGGATTCCTGCATGGATCTTCGTTCTTAACTGCATCACTTTACCTGCTACTTTCTAGGCGATCACAACTAACCTTTAGCCATTCTAGCATGGAAACCCAGAATAGGCAACGCTTATCTGTAAAAGCTTGGGCGGTCTGGTTTCCAACTGGCTGGGCCGCCCAAGCTCTTTGCGGTGAAAATTTTGCTCCCGCTACCTTTTAATCAGGGGTAAGTAGACCTTCTGGGCTTCAGGGTTTACTACAACAGAACTGGAAGTGGGGACAGCAAAAATGGCTAGAGCATCTACCATTTGATCCAGCTTAACTTTGATCACTTGATTCGGTGAATCAAGGGTGAACTTGGCCAAGGGCTTCCAGGTGTTGGTCGTGCGGGAAAAGAAACCTGGATACAAATTCGTTTCAGTTGTTCCTGAAGCTAACGTGGCCAGATTGTAGGGCAATTCAACTGTCATCTCCGAGTTTAAGGTATCGATTTTCTTTCCCTCAAAGTCGGTAAGTTTAAGGCTGTAGATTTTGCCCACAACTTGGTTTGCGCCAGCGCTGAGAGTAGAGGTAGGTAAGATGCTGAGGGAGAGATTGACTTGGTCACTAGCTCCGCTATCGGGCGGAATCTGAAATTTGAAGAGAGACTCGGCTTCGGCTTGAAGATGGCCTGCATTAAGGCCACCCGCAGTTTTACTTGGCCCAAAAGCACCGGAGGTTTCATACGAAAGCCCTTGCTTCCGCTCGAAACTGATCGTTTTCTGGAAAACCTTTTCACCCCGCGCAAGTTTCAATTGCGGGCCAAAAACGAGAGTTTGCGTTGTGGGAATAGGCCCAGTGATAACTTGCCGATCTTGGTAGTAGTAGCCATCATCTTCGACTAGATCAGCCCAGATCTGCCATTGGGCGGTGGTGGGCGCAACATTGAAGTTATAGCACCCACTAGCATCAGTGGTTGCGATGGCTGTGGAATCATCCACATCGTTTGTGAAGGCTGCTACGGTAGCATTTCCCCTAAGTCCTTTGGCATCAAAGACTTGGCCCACAATGGAGACCGTAGCTTTGCGGGCATAAGTGATAATATCAGTGGACTGAAGGCCTTTTTTTCTTTTCTTGACACTTTTTGGCGGTCTGCTTGTCTTCTTGCCCCCCTTGCTACCACCGCCTGACCGTTCGACGGCAAGGGAGGACTGGGTCAAACTGGCGGCCTGGTTCTTGACATCCGTAAAATTGGCATCAAACGTAACCTTGCTGGTTTGGAGATCGAAGATGTTGAGCAGAGCCTTACCGTTGGTCGGGAAAGTAGCCGAGAATTCTAAAGTTGGGCTGCGAGAAGCACATTGACTTGCCCAACCTTGCCCTGCGCCTAGCTCGATTGGGGTACACTCATTAGTATCTTGGTAGACCACTTGGGAACCGTTTGGGTTCACTTGGGCTACCGCAAAAGTTGGAAAGGAGAGCGCCGGCCAGCCGCCAGTGTCAACTTTATAAGGATCAAGCACGGTTACTTTGAAGTCTTCCCCAGGCTCTAGCACTAGGTCCCGATCTAAGTTCGTTTTGGGCTGAAAGGTTAGCGTGAAAGGTTGAAGGGGGCTAGGGAAGTAGTTGCCAGGCTTCACTAAGGTCTCGCCAATATTAGTTTCCAAATAATACTGAAGCGCAAAGGTTCCGGTTCCAATACCATTCAGCA
>DCSM01000035.1:16022-31762 GCA_002325605.1 Chloroflexaceae bacterium UBA1466 | reverse complement strand
TGAGCTTGCCGAAACGTTGGTTGCGCTTGCCGAAACCTTGCCTTCGGCAGGCTCAGGCAACGGACAGACCTCCCCGCGGTTGAGGGGTGGTTGAGCTTGCCGAAACCCCGCAACCAGCGAGCCATACTGCGCTTCAAACTGCTTAACCGCCCATTCGGTGATGTTTTCCTGGCGGTTGCTGCCATCCTCAGCGTAGGTATAGAAGGGAAAACATTGCGTATCACCAGTTAGGTGGTAATCTGGAATGCAATTACTTACGAGACAGTGAAACGACTTATTGTTCCCTATACTGCTTAAACAAATGACGATATTTTCTGATTCGCTGGCAGGTGTGGGAAAAATGTGATGTTGTTGGTAGCGACGTTGGTTCAGAAGGTGATCAAAATAAAGATATTGTCTACAGAAGGGCCTGTAGAGTGAATAACAGATCTTTTGATCAACAAATTCAAGATACTGTTGCTTTTCTAAGGCTTCTTTTAATCTATCTGTCCACTTAATTTTACTGGTATCAACAAAGTCATCGGTGTTTCCTGGGATACCAGCTTCAATCCAGCGCGAAACTTCAGCATTATAGTCTACGATAAATTGTTGCATTCTTTCTACTAGGATTTGGTAATGAAAGTCATAAACTACACTATCCCGACTTGTATTAACACCAAGTGAATAGGTTTTAAAAATGGTTTCAGGGGCAACAGCTTTTGCAGCCTTTGCTTCCTTCGTTCCCAGCGGTAAGAAAGTCTCAAAAGCCTCAAGCAAACCCTCTGTCATCCAGTTATGTTTGAGATTTGGTTGCAATTCTTGCCATTCAATTTGTTCAACCGATACTTTTTCGGTCAAAAAAGAGAGCTTTTCTTCCTTGCGCCAATACTCAGGAACACGAAAATAGCGCAGAAAACGCCGCGAACTTTTGCTGTTATTAACTGCAATCGTGATTCCTACCCCGACCTGAATGCCAAAAACATTATGCGCTGTCCCTGAAAGTTTGGGGTTTTTGCGAACATTGCCATGTAAGTCAAGGTGATAAACTTGGGTAAAATCCCGCAAAAGATGGTTTCGCATCCCATCAAAAGCGATTTGATCAATAAATGAATTATTGCTCACGAAGCAAACAATGCCATCTTCACCTTGTAAACGGTCTGTCGCCCAGCGAAAGAATTTAACATAGACATCATAGAGTGTAGCTTTGAGAGTTGCCCGTGAGTCCTTAGCATAAGTCGCTTTAATCCTATCGTCTACGCCATTTATACCATCGCGGCCCAAGTAACGCCGATTTTTGTTGTTATCGTTTTCGCTCTTTTGCCCCGCATTGTACGGCGGATTGCCAATAATCACGGTAATTTTCGCGGCTTTTTCGCGCTCGACTCGCGCTGCATCCGCTTGACTGAGCATTTCAGTTTTGCGATCTCGCACGAGGTCAAGCGTATCCGTAAAACAGATTCCTTCAAAAGGCTCATAGTGGCCCATTTCTTCATAGTAAACCTGTTCAATACTGAGCGCTGCAATATAATAGGGCAGCAACATCACTTCATTGCAAAAGATTTCGGTGGCATATTTGGCTGGAAGCCTGGCGCGGGGCAACATTCGCAAAAGCTGCATGATAAACGTCCCCGTGCCGACGCAAGGGTCAAGAATGACAACCTCTTTCGCCGCCAATGATGTGTCAAACTCTTTTTGGAGTAAATGTTCGACGCTGGCCAACATAAAACCCACGATTGGCTGCGGCGTATAGACGATGCCGTGAGTATCAGCTTGGTCGGGCGCGATCTGTTTGAAGAAACCTTCGTAAACGCGACTGAGAAACCGATGTTTAGCCTCAAAGTCAAAGAGTTTCGCAACGACTTCCTCAATCTTTTCATACAACTCCGCGAGGGTTTGTAACAGATTCTGCTGAATCTCTTTGTAGGCTTTGAGGTTCTCAACGACTTTCTCAAGTTCACAAGCGATGCTGTTTTCGTGCAAAAAGTCACGGTCTGGGAAAACGCTGGCCGAAATCCGCTCCGTCAAGAGATGCTGGGCCAACATCGATTCAACTTCTTCTTTTTTGATGGTTGGGTCGAGGGTTTTTTGGCAAACCGTCTGAAAAAGATCAAAGGCTTGCTGAAAAGTGGGGTTTTCAACATAATCATCTTTGATGAGCAACAGGATCTTGCGGGCAATGCGGAAGAGAATGTTCTTGGAATCGTCGTCGGGGAAAGCAAAGTCGTGGGGCGCTTGCGAAAGCGTCTGCCAAGTCCGCAGAAAAGCCTCGTTTTCCTGGGGCGCATAGCTGAAAAAGGAGGAAAGCAGGTCGGCCAGTTTCTGGCGGTCTTGCAACGCAACTTTGCAAACAGGTTTCCCTTCCTGATAGAGCAGGGCGATTTTGCTATTCTCAAAAATGATGTTGGTCAGGGGATAAAAGGTCAGTTTGTCGCGGATCGCGCTTTCTAAATCCTCTTCAGGGCCTTTAGATTCCCAATAACCATAGGTTAAATCAAATTCAGTGCCCAAAAAAGTGGCATCGGGGCGTTTGCGGTTGGGCAAAGGGTGTTCAGGCACGAAAAGCCAATTGGTTTCTTTGGCATAAGTTTGCAAAAGATTAGCGAAAGCGTGGCGAGTTTGCAGTTCACCGTGAATTCCTCGTGCGTGCAGCGTATTAAGCGTTTGGTAATACGTGTTAAAATGCGGACTATGCGGGTTGATTACAGGACTTGGCATGTTGAGAACCTCTCTAAGCTTCGCTAAACTCAGCCACCACTATTTAAGAAGTTTGCTCCAGCCAAGCAGCGATTTTAGCACATTCGCTGCGGGCGCGGGCGGGGTCAAGCCCCTCAGTGCTAACAGCGATAACTAAACCGTTTAGGCGCTCTACCGCAGGGAAATGCACGTTTCCTTCTTGGGGTTTATCAACAACATTGCAAAGTAAACCAAGTTCTTCAGCTTCCTGCGCGATTTGAGCATTCACCAAACGCGCATTGGTCGCTGCGATGACCAGAAAAGGCTTATTTTCGCGGGCCAGATCACCTTTTTGATAGATTCTTTCTTCCCATTGAAGCTGTTGATCTGTAATCCACTTCGCTATCTGCGTTGTTACTTCGGGGCTAATCAGACAGATTTTAGCTCCTCCTGCTAAAAGCCGCCGCAGCTTTCTTTCAGCAACTTTTCCCCCACCGACCACAACCACCAAAGATTTTCGCAGTTTGGTAAGGTTAATTGGCCATGTTTCTGGCGTTGGATTTGTTTCAAAAAGCTCTGGGGGAGCAGATTCGCGCTCTTTCGCCATGCCATAACCGCGAGGGGTAATGAGATAATCAAGAAAACGATAACTTTGACTATTGCCAATTAAGACTAAGCTCAACATATCCGCTTTAGTCACATCAAAATCAGCAAGCGTCGTGATTTCTATGGATTCATTCTCTCGCGTGACATTTTTGATTAAAGCAACAGGAGTCTGAGCGTTTCGTTGGTTTTGGAAAATCCCCAAAGCGTGATTCAGTTGCCAATCACGGTCTTTGCTGCGCGGATTGTACAAAGCCACGACAAAATCGCCCCAAGCTGCGGCCCAAAGGCGTTTTTCAATTATTTCCCACGGCGTGAGCAGATCACTAAGGCTAATAAGGCAAAAATCGTGACTGATTGCGCCGCCCAAATGCGCTGCACCTGCTTGAATCGCACTTACGCCAGGCAAAACTGTGATTTTTAAGTCGGTTCCTTGCCAATTTCGCTGCCGTAAAACCTCAAAAACAGGAGCGGCCATTGCATAGATGCCAATATCGCCACTGCTAACCACCGCAACCTGCTTCCCTGTGAAAGCCAAATCAATGGCTTGGGTGGCCCGTTCAATTTCACTTCGCATTTGGCCCGTGATAATTGTTTGTTCAGGCTTGAGCAGAGGCCGAATAAGCTCAAGATAAGCACCATAACCAACGATAACATCAGCCGAAAGCAGTGCATTTCGGGCCGCGATAGTCATTTGATCCAAATCACCAGGGCCAATACTGACCAGAGTAAGGGAATTAGGCATTTTAATTCTTTGTTTTCAATGCAATTGCTACGGTACAATGCAGAAAAATCTGCTTAGAAACAATTAGCTTCCCCTCAGAAACGACGAGGGCACAAGGCTCGGCTACCCCAGGAAGCCCAAATTTTTCCTGCGCGGCGCTAGGGCTAAAAGCGCTTGAATCGAGGGTTTTCAGGTGCGCTTGCGGAACAAATTGCAAAGGGATTTTGAGCTTTTTCGCCAATTCTAACAAGCCAAGCTCCGTTTCCTTCAAATCAACAGTTGCTAAAGCCGCGAGACTTTCAAATGCAAGCTGATTGCTCAATAAAGTTTCTGTAAGGGCTTCATCTAATTCAGCAGCAGAAATATCTTTTCGACAACCTATTCCCGCGACTAAGACTGGTGGATGATACAAAATGCTCTTTTGTAAGAGCTTATCTTGCTGATCGGTAAGCATTTGATGCGAAACAATCAAGCCCGCTGCATATTCTGGGGAAGCTAGGTCATCAATATTTTCAACGAAAACGACATTTTCAGCCACGAGTTTCTGTAGCCTGGCCCGCGCTCCTGTCAAACCTTCTGCAACATAAATCCCCAACAAATCATCATTCACAAAAGATGCTGAAGTATGAGTAATAGCACTCTTTTCAGCTATTTTCCAGCCCTCTTCTTGGCCCAAAAGATCAAGTGCAAGCTTTTCTTGCCCATCGCTGGCAGTTGTAATCGCTGCGAAACCGCCAGTTAAAGTAGCAATTTCCTTAGCTAAAGCATTTGCACCTGCTTTATGCCCTCCCAAAAGAGGAATAACAGCCTGCCCTTGCTCATCTAAACAGATCAGAGCGGGATCTTGAGTTTTATGTTGCAACAAAGGGGCAATAGCGCGAACCGCAATTCCTGTTGCCATAAGCAGAATTAGCTGCTGATATTGTGGCCAACATTGCGCTATTTCCTGCATTACAGAAGAGGAAAAGGTCGAAAATCGCTGAGAATCAAGCTCTTTAGGGCTTAAATCAGCAAATTTAGCTGGAAGGCGCAGATCAGCATTCAGCGCAAAAGCTAATTTGGCCGCGAGCAGAGCGCCGCGTTTGGTTATGGCAATAATAATTCGCTCGCGTTTGCTTTCATTTTTTAGCTCATTAAGGGGATATGAAAGCGTCGTTTGCCCTTGAGCTTGACGGTATTCATGCGAAAAATCTTTAGCGTATAAGCGACTTTGCGGTTTTTGCGAAGCAATTTTTAACCTTGGATCTAAAGCGGGGCTAATGATGATCAAAGCGTGTTTAGTAAGGCCCGCAGCTTGCACTTTTTGCCCAATATCGGCAAGCGTTCCGATGATTACCTGCTCATCAGCCCACGTTACTTTGTACAAAACAGCAACAGGAGTATCTAAAGGATAGGCTTTACCTGCTAAAACCTCATTGACAACCTTTTCAATCTGCTTGACACTCAAATGAATCGCTAATGAAGCACCATGAGCCGCCAGCGAAGTAAGATTTTCAGCGGACGGAACGGGAGTTCGGCCAGCGGCTCGCGTGAGAATGAAGGTTTGAACAAGATCGGGAATCGTCATTTCGGCTTTTAGACAAGCTGCTGCCGCAAAGGCCGAAGGAACACCAGGGATAACTTCGTAAGGAATCTTTTCTGCTTCCAAAAGCGCAATTTGCTCATAGATTGCCCCATAAAGCGCAGGATCACCTGTATGAACGCGGGCAACAATTCCCCCTTTTCGCACGACCTCGATCATTAAAGCTAGAATTTGCTCTAAATGCAGATTCGCCGAACCAACGATTTGAACATTAGGCTTTTGGGCAAAATGCGTGATCTGCTCACTAACGAGGCTATCCGCATAGAGAATCAAATCTGCTTGCGCGATAAGATCACGGCCTCGCAAAGTAATTAAATCGGTGGCCCCAGGCCCCGCACCAATGAAATAGACTGTGCCTGGCGTGGGAAGAAAGAGATTTTTGGCCATACAAATTGTTTCTAAGCCGCAACTTTCGTCGGCTGTGGGATAAGATTATGCCAAATTGGGGTTAAAGTAACTTTGCCAGCAATGCGCTGAAGCACCATTGTTTCGCCATTAAAGAGCAAAACCGCATTACCTGGGATTTGGTGTAGCAGTTCCAAAACGATTTCAGTCATCATTGCACGGCCTTTTCGATCCTCATCATCATTGGAACGAATACGAAACCAAACATAGAATGAGGGCCGAAACCCAAAATCCTCTTCAATGATTGATTTACACAATTCACTTTCTTCGCAGGACCCGATGAGAAGATTATTTATACCAAGAAGATATTTCTCTCCCTCGCATTGCTTGAAATCAAAGATTGGAAGAATAAGCTTCAGCGCAGATTGGGGTTCGAGGTCTGCTTCAAAAATCAAACTGTAATCCAGAGCCATTAGCTTCTCCTATGGAAATGAGACGATAGTATCATCTCTACAAATAATTATCAACTTATTTAACCCATTTATTGGATAGTCAAGAAATTGTTTTTGTAAATCCATAACTGGTACTATACTATCTTTTAGGTAAATAACAAAACTATTCGCTTGTCCTCGACCAATTTTATCCTCTATAACTGCTGCTATATTTCGAGGTTTTGCATTTTTCGGCGCATAACAATCAAATAGAATTCCCTCAATACGATAGTCTGGATTTTTAGGCCCTGGGAGACACAAAAACGGATTTTGCTCAACGTCATAGCCATTTCGTGCAAGAATGTCAGCTGCCTCATTCTCTCGCAAAATTCCCCTAACAGTCTCAGCATCATCGTTTGGAAAAGAACTTGACCTCTTTCCACGAGGCTTACCCCCCACTTTTTTTGAAGGTCTAATCATTTTACCTCATTTTTTCTGCTGTACAATCAGAAGTGAAAGATAAGAATGTTGCTTTTCACGCAAAGCAGCTAAGTCTTGGGTGATATATTCTTCAGGCATTCCAACTTTTTCTGCAAAAATCACTCTTTCTTGTAATGCAAGCTCTTCCAAAAGCTTAATGATCTGAGGTAAAACTGGCCCGACTTTCATTAAAATCACAGTTTCAAAGTCGGTCAACAGGCTCCGCAATTGCTTTGAATCAATTTGTTCACTAGCTGGAACAATTATAATCTTTTCATCAGCTTGTGCCAAGGAAATTTGGGCTTGCGCTGCGGTGGCCGCAAACGAGGTAATTCCTGGGATAAATTGCATTTTAATCTGAGAATGATGCAACAAAAGCTCTGCTTGAAGATAGGCAAATGTGCTGTAAAGCATCGAATCGCCTAAAAGCAAGTAAACTCCATGCACCTCTTGCTGATGATCCTCTATTTCTGCTAAATTTTCAGCTATTTGATCGGCAACTTTTTGCCAAGCCGTGTGGGATTCATTCTTATCCCGCGACATCGCTAAAGTAACTGAAACTACTTTTTGCCGCGAGTGATCAAGCCATTGTTGAGCAATGCGTAAAGCAAAACTTTCTTCATTCTTGCGGCTGCGAGGCACGAAAACGACATTTGCCGCTTGAATTGCCCGCAAACCTTTCACAGTTATCAGTTCTGGATCGCCAGGCCCCACACCAACTATTGTTAAAGTAGCGCGTTTCAAACTAATTATCCTTTCGCCAAGTTACGATAAAGATAGGATTTAGAGCTTCAAAACGAAGTAAAGCTTGGATAGAGACACCTTTATTTACCTGAATCTGAGTGATCTGAGCGTTTGGAAGCAAAGAATGTACTAAAGCCAGATGCTCTAAAGTAGCAAGATTGATCACTAAACGGCCATGCGAATAAAGGCGTTTTTGGGCAAGTTCAATGATTTCTTGCATTTTTCCCCCACTACCTCCAATGAAAATCGCATTTGGATTCGGCCAAGAAGCGCAAACTTCAGGCGCACTAGTGAGCGTTGAATAGAGATTGGAAAGCGGAAACCGCCGCAAATTCTCTTCCAAATGTGCGTAAACCGTAGGACGCTTTTCAACCGCAAAAACGGTAGCTGTTGGTTGAGAACGTGCAGCTTCAATGCTTACTGCGCCACTGCCTGCGCCAATATCCCACAAAATCTCTCCAGGCTGCAACGCCAATTCGGCTAAAGTCAGTAAGCGAATTTCACGTTTGGTTATCAAATTAGCTGAAGTAGAGAAGGATTCATCGGGTAGACCTGGCGAAATAGGATGTTTCTTTAGATTTTGTTTCTTTTCTAACCAAAGAATAAAAACGTTAAGCGGAGCAAAAACCTCGTTAGCTGCTTGATCTAGCGTTGTTTGCACAATTCTCTGGTTTGGTAAACCAAGATTTTCACAAATCGCGCAGGGAGTAGCGGGAGCTATCTTTGCAGCCAACAAAGCGGTTGAAATAGCCGCAGGAGTATTTTGGTTATCGGTCAAAAGAGCAATTTTACTTAGCTCTCCAGAAGGATTATGATAAAAATTGATGATTTTGAGGATAACTTTTTCCAACGGATGAGCATGGACACTCAGAAAAAGTGCATCATGCCAGGGTTCAGCTAAAGCTGCGAAAGCTAATTGAAAAGAAGTGGGCGCAGCGATAATTTCCAATTCCTCCGCTGTGAAAACTTGTCTTAGCCGCGTACCAATGCCATAATAGAGCGGATCACCTGAAGCCAAAACGACAATTTGTTTTTTCTCCAGGAAAAATTGCTGAATTTGTTGGATAACTTTCTCAATATTGTTGAGAATTGCGATTTTCTCGCCTTTGAAAGCAGCAAAATTAGCCAGGTGGCGCTGGCCTCCGACCAACAGGTCGGCAGCGAGAATCTGTTGGTTTAATTGGGGGGCCAAACCTTCCACTCCCCCAAAACCGATTCCAAGCACCAGAATTTTATGCGCTATTTTTGCCAAGCTAAGACCTTTCCATCAAAATCTACAAGGATAACTTCCAAAGCCATTGAACCCTTCTGTTTTTGAATAAATTTTTGACACTGCTGATGAGCTATTTCGACGATCTTCTGAAGAGGCAACAAAAAGTTGCGTTCTTGGCACAATTCCAGAAAATGGCGAGCCGTATTTGCCGTTGCAACCGCATCCGTTAATTCATTGGGCGCATTGACCTGGCGGCAAATCTGAGCCAAAAAAGCAAAATCTACCTGATTATCTGTTACGGGCGTGACCATGTGGCCCTGGGCCGTTTTGACGATTTTCGCAATCATTCCCACTAAAATCGCTGAAGGAATCTGCTGTTTTATGCAAGCTTTAAGCGCAGGCCCAGTAAAGGTACTCATTTCAACAAAAGCAACTCTGGGCAATTCAGGGAAAAGCTGCATTCCAAACCGTTCAGAACGGCCTCCAGTAGCTAAAACAACTCTTTGCACTTTGTTGTAAGCGGCCATTCCTACAGCTTGAACAACACTTGCCTGCCAAGCTGCGGTGCTATAAGGAAAAACTCGGCCTGTTGTACCCAAAATACTAATCCCACCAATGATGCCAAGGCGCGGATTAAGCGTTTTTTGGGCCAGTTTAGCTCCTTCAGGGACAATAATCTCTATCTTTAAGCCGTGAGATTGAAGAAAAGATGGGTTTTCGGGATAGATTTCGGCGAGCGCATTAGCGACATTTGTTAGAATCTGTTGACGAGGAACAGGATTGATCGCAGCTTCACCAACTTGCAAACCCAACCCTGGCAAAGTAACTTTTCCAACACCTTCACCGCCTTGAAGGAGAATTCCTGGCTGCGCTAAACGCCTTACTTCAGCGCAGATCAATGCACCATTTGTTATATCGGGGTCATCGCCAGCATCTTTGATCATACAACAATATGCTCTATTGGCATCTAGCTGACATTCTACAGGTTTCATTGTAGTTTTCTCACCATTTGGCAACGAAATAGTTACTTCTGTGGGCCAAAAACCTGTCAAAAGAGCAAGAGTAGCAGCTTTGGCGGCGGCGGTGGCATTGCTTCCCGTCGTATAGCCTTTGCGAAGCCCTTTGCGATTGCGTGCAGATTCGCTCATAGTTCAAATTTATTCTAAAGAGGGGCGTTCAATTGAACACCCCTTTTCAAAGCGATTTATTGATTTTTCAGGAGAGAAATTGGCTTAAAACGTCGTTTCACTCTCATTTGAAACGCCTACGGCAAGGCGCAAAAGAGCATGAATTATTGCCACCGCCACTGTTGAACCACCTTTGCGGCCCAAACAAGTAATCCAAGGCACATTTCCTATATGCGTTAGAGCTTCTTTGCTTTCAACAGCATTGACAAAACCTACGGGAACACCAATCACAAGAGCGGGCAAAATTCCTTCGTGAATCAGTTGGATTAGCTCGAAAAGCGCAGTTGGGGCATTGCCAATCGCAACAATACTGCCGTTTAAGAGGTTTTTCTCAGCAGCAATTCGCATTCCAATGGCACTGCGAGTAAGACCTCTAGCCAAAGCAGCCTTTTTTGCCTCCTCATCAGCAACAAAACAGTGAAGGGAATTGTTGTATTTCGCAGTCCATTTTGCACTAATGCCAACTTTTATCATTTGCACATCGGTGATAATGGAACAACCAGCTTTAAGAGCTAAGATTCCTGCTTCTATCGCAGCAGGACTACTTTTAGTAATCGTAGCAAATTCAAAGTCAGCAGTGCTATGAATGATTCTTTCGATGATTACGGCGTTAGGATGGGGAAAAGTTTGCCCTAAAGCCTGCAATTCTTGGCGAATCTGGGTGAATGAACTGTCGGCAATCGCTGCGGGGTGCTGCGGATAATTAGTCATGATGATGATGTCCATGATGATGTCCGTGATCTTCGTGATATTTACAAAGATCGCAAGTCATCATTGTTTTACCTTCTAATGCCTCATGATACCTCTGAATAAGCGTTTTAACAACACCTTCATGGTTTTGAAAATGGTTTCCGATGAGAATTTCAACAGCAGGAGAGTGATCTTGGCTTTTTTGCACTTGCTCTTTTACACGCTGGAGCATAATTCCTGTGAACAAAAGATGAGGTAAAACAATAATCCGCTTTGCGCCCAAACGAACAGAACGTTCAATCCCCAGCGCAACATCTGGTTTGGTTTGCGTAGAGCAAAAAGCTACTTCCACCCAGCCATAAGCGCATTTTTCCCAAAGCAGCCGAGCGATTTTATAGATTTCAGCATTGCTATCAGGCTCACTTCCACCAAAACTTACAACTAAGAGCGCAGTTTCAGCAGCAGAAAAGGGGCTTTGGGTTGTTAAAAGAGCTTCTTTGGCCCGCTCGACTAAACTAGAAATAAGGGCCGCGTGAGAGCCAAGGGCTGTTCCATAGCGAAACTGCACATCTGACCATTCAGTTCTCATTTCAGCAAGAAAAGCTGGAATATCCTTCTTGACGTGAATTCCTGCATTGAGAAAAACAGGTAAAACAGTAATGGAAGTAGCTTTGCGCTCTTTTATACAGAGTTCAACAGCTTCCAAAACTGAAGGTTCAGCAGATTCAAGAAAACAAGGCTGAATCGGAATTCGCAACGCTTCAGTAAGAAGCTGGGTGAGTTGCAAAAACTCTGCTTTACCTTGCAAATTGGGGCTACCATGCCCAACCAAGAGCAAAACGTCTGATTTCTGCATTGTATTCCTTCTAAGATGCAAAGGGAATGTACCAAGGCTCATTCAAATTTAGCTTTTCAATTACCGTAGCGTTGGTAAAAATCTTTTCGGGCGTATCAAAAGCTAAAACTTGCCCAGAATCCATCACAACAACAAGATCAGCCCAGTTTCGTGCAACTTCGAGATCATGCGTAGCCAACAGAATAGTTTTCCCTTGTTTAATCAGGCGCTGAAAAATCGTGAAAACTTGGCGGCGCATCCACGGGTCAAGGCTCGAAATCAATTCATCAGCAACGATAATTTCGGGTTCCATCGCTAAAATCCCTGCTAAAGCCACACGAGTTTTCTCGCCGCCACTAAGCGCGTGGGTTGGGCGAGCTAACAATTCAGTAATTTCGCATAATTCAGCAACGTTTTGAATCCGACGCTCTACTTCTGCGTGGTTTAAGCCAAGATTAAGGGGCCCAAAACTAAGGTCTTGTAACACACTCGCGCTAAAAAGTTGATCTTCAGGGTTTTGGAAGATCAGCGCAACTTTTTGCCTAAGTTCACGCAGTGCTTGGCGATTGTAGCTTAAAGGTTGCCCAACAAAGTAAACTTTTCCTTGAGTTGGGCGCAAAATCCCATTGCAATGGAGGAAAAGCGTAGATTTCCCTGAGCCATTGCGCCCAATTACCGCAATTTTCTGTTGCCCAGCGATTTGCAAACTTGCGCCTTGCAAAGCCGCTTTTGATTGCCCAGGATAACCATAATGAAGATTCTCTAATTCAAGAAGAAATGTCATAGCCAAAGTCGCGCAAAGATAAAACTTAGAATTACACTTATGCCCAAAAGATAAAAGCGCTGATCATGGCGATAAGAGTGAGGTAAAAAGACGAGATCACCTGTATAACCCCGACTCTCAAGCGCAAGATGCAAGCGTTGACTGCGATGATAAGCCTCAATAAACAGCCGACTGCCCAATAAACTTGCACTTTTCATTGAGCGCCAAAAAGAACTATAGCCTAAACGACAATCTTGAGCGGTATACATGCGCTCTAAACTTGCTAATAAGATAAAGATTGAGCGATAAATGAGCGTCATTAAGTCAATCAAAAGGGGAGGAACCCGCATACGGTGGAGTAAATCAATTTGATCTACGAGGGGTGTGGTCAAAATTAAAAAATTCATTGCGGCAGCGCCACCAAAAGCGCGAAAGACAGCCCGTAAAGCTGTCTCAACAGCGAGAGGATTACTGCTTAACCAGAACCAACCAATTTGCCAATTCCAATTTGGACTAATTTGCGGAGCAAAATTGATGCTAAACGCTATACCTAGACCTGCTACAAGCAGAAAAAGACCTTCGGCTAATAAAATCTTCCCAAAAACAAGATTAGGAACCTTTGCCCAAAAAGTGGTTATGCCCCACATCCAAAAAACCGCAAGTAGACCAACGCTTGGGTGATCTAAAAGGAGACAAAGTAGTAAGACTACTATCGCTAAACTTGCTTTTTGAGCAGGTTCTACTTCTCTAAGCCGATTAGTATACGCATAACGATCAATTAGATACATCAGAAATGTTATTCACTGCTTCTGTTTGCTGCTTACTGGCTTTAAGCCCGCGTTTGTAGCCGAAAAAGTAACCGATAATCCCTGCCCCGAAGCCAGCTTGCAGCGCAAAAAGCAGACTTTCCGTCTCGCTCCCTGGCGGTTCCCAAAGCGGTTTGAACCAGGGCTGCACATTATTCGCAACTAACGCTTCTTTTGCCACCGTATCTGCACCCCCAAATTCAGATTGGCGATTTAGAAAAAGGGGAATAACCGCAAGGAAGACCACGATAGCAACTAAAAGCACGGTTTGCTTGAGATTTATTGTTTTAGAAAGAGATGTCATAGGTCTGAAAACCTTTCCTTTGCTGCTTTATCAGGTTTATGATGATACGCCAAGGAGCTGAAGATCAACTGCGGCATCACTTTGAAGCGCATTGAAAATCAGAACGGTTAAAATCCCTTCGCTAATCGCTAAAGGAATCTGAGTCAGGGCAAAGATTGTGGCAAATTTGAGCCAGGCAGCCCAAAAACCCCCCACGGGATCAGGATAGGCCAGCGCAAGCTGGGTGGCTGTAACAACGTAAGTTGCTAAATCGGCGAGGGCCGCGGCGAGAAAAACCACGATCTGTTGAGGAAGTCTATCTTTTAGCGTATGCCAAAGGGCAAAAGCGAGGCAAGGCCCCACAATCGCCATACTAAAAGCATTCGCGCCGAGGGTGGTCAAGCCTCCGTGGGCAATTAGTAAGGCTTGAAAGAGTAAAACTATTGTTCCAAGAACACTCATGGTCGCAGGGCCAAAGAGAATCGCGCCCAGGCCCGTTCCTGTTGGGTGGCTGCTTGACCCTGTCACGCTCGGCATTTTCAGGGCACTTAGCACAAAAACAAAAGCGCCACAAAGCCCCAACAACAAACGTTTTTCTGGTTTCTGAGTTATCTTTTGCACCCGCCAAAAACCGAAAAGCCAGAAGGGAAGGGCTAACACAAACCAAAATAGACACCAGGATAGTGGTAAATAGCCCTCCATAATGTGCATTGCTACGGGTTTGGCCCAAGTTACTTGGGTTGTAAGAATGAACAAACAGAAGCTAAAGAGACCAATCCTTGTCCAACGTAACCAAAGTTTCTTCTCGCCCATGCTACTTTGTCCTTTTCTAATCATTAAAATGGCCTAACACAGAACAGGAGAGGGGGAAGAACTGTTGTTGGGAAAAAGAAAAAACCGCCCGTAGGCGGTGAGGATGAGATCTGACGCTCATGCTCGCCCCCCTTTCCGCGAAGGTGGAATCCAAGCCGTGAAGTGGGTCATCGGGCTTCGCCAAAAGGCGTTACCGTTGCGGGACAGCGCCGGAGTTGCACCGGACTTCCCCCTTGTGCCAAATTGCACAACTTCACGAGGTTAAAGTTAGCTTATAATGTAACGCATTGGATAAGATTTGTCAAATGCCTTTGAAAGGATCTGTCAATGACCTGGCTGCGCTATCTGTTAGTTTTTCTGCCGCTCGCGTTTCTCGCCGAGTTCGTTTTGCACAACGCAATGTTGGTTTTCGCTTTTTCCTGCATCGCGCTCATTCCTTTGGCGGGTTTATTGGGCGAAGCAACCGAAGAATTAGCGATCTATACTGGGCCACAAGTTGGGGGCTTATTGAATGCAACATTAGGCAATGCAGCTGAATTGATTATCACGACGGTTGCCTTGAGTCAAGGGAAAATTGAACTTGTCAAAGCCTCAATCACAGGCTCAATTTTGGGTAATTTGTTGCTGATTTTGGGCTTTAGTATGTTGTTGGGGGGCTTACGCAATGGAATTCAAAGTTTCAATATCCGAAGCGTCAATGTTGCTGCTTCAATGATGACTTTGGCCGTGATTGGCTTGATTGTTCCAACACTCTTTGAAACGTTACGCGAGATTCAGATTGGGAAACTTGACGTTTACAACACAAATGTCACTGATCCTGCCTTGAATAACTTGAGTCTATGGGTCGCAGCGATTCTGATGCTTCTCTATATTCTCAGCCTGATCTTCTCTTTCCAAACCACCACCGACGATAGACAAGCGGTGGGCGTGGAAGATCATACGAACGAAGAAGAAAACCACAAACCCCAGTGGAGTATTAAATTTTCAGTTGGGGTTTTAACGGTAAGCACGCTCTTTATTGTGGTTTTGAGCGAATTTCTCGTCGGCGCAGTCGAGCCTGTTGTGCATAGCTTGGGGATAAGCGAGCTTTTCTTGGGGGTAATCATCATTCCGTTGGTCGGGAACGTCGCGGAACACATCGTAGGGGTGCAAGTGGCCATAAAGAATAAGATGGATTTATCGCTGGCCATTTCGCTTGGCTCCAGCATGCAAATCGCGCTTTTCGTTGCACCCCTCCTGGTTTTCATCAGTTTGCTCTTTGGCCCCCCGATGACCCTCTTTTTCAGTCTCTTTGAAGTAGCAATGCTGACTTTATCGGTCTTGTTAGCAATGATTACTTCGCAAGATGGCGAAAGCAACTGGTTAGAAGGCGCGCAATTGCTGGCGGTCTATTTGATTGTGGCGTTAGGCTTCTTCTTTACACGCTAATGGTGGAACAAGCAAGCTGCCTAGCCTACGGTGTGTTGTCTAAGGTAAGCATGGTGGAGACCTTTGCGGTTTTCAAAATCGCAAAGGTCTGAATTAGGTAGAGCGCGGGCAGGCTCGAAGCCCGCGCTCCGCCAAAATGTGGGCGTAAGACAGGCATCCTG
>DCSM01000035.1:0-15915 GCA_002325605.1 Chloroflexaceae bacterium UBA1466 | reverse complement strand
CCGCGCTCCGCTAAGAAGTGGGCATAAGATAAGCAGCTTGCTTGTCTGGTTTGCAGGCTCAAAACCCGCGCTCTGGCAGTCCGTTTAGCGAATAAAGTAGTTTATCTATGCCCGAAAGATTGCTTCTTACCAATGAGGAAACGCGAATCGCGCTATATTCCGAGGCTAATCAACCGATTGTCCCTCATTCTGTCACAGCAGACACGCTTTTGGAAAGTTTGAATTTGAATTGGCGCGAGAAAGACCTCCCAGAAAAGCAAAGAACTAAACATGTTCATCGTTTACATCCCTATCTCGGTAAATTTGCGCCTCAGCTGGTCGAGGTTTTTCTGCGAAAGTATTTTGCGCCTGGGCAAACGATCCTCGACCCTTTTTGTGGTTCTGGCACAACGCTGGTCCAAGCAAATGAGTTAGGCATTGCGGCTCTTGGTTATGATATAGCTGCTTTCAATGTGCTTCTTACCCGAGCAAAAGTTACGCACTATCTTTTAGAAGATCTTTGTAAAGAAGTTCGGGATATTCTTGGCAAATTACGCGCAAAAACGCAGCAACCTAGCTCTCAATTGAGTTTTTGGGAATTAAGTTTTGGGGATAAATTGCAAGAAACCGATAATTCCTATCTTCAACAATGGTATGCGCCCCAGGCTTTGCACGAATTGCTCACTTATCGTAATCTGCTTGAAACTGAAGGGTATCACTACCAGGATTTATTGAAAGTTATTCTGGCCCGTTCAGCACGGTCTGCGCGGCTAACCACCCTTTTTGACTTGGATTTTCCCCAAAAACCCCAAAGAAAACCTTATTGGTGCTACAAGCATTCCAGAGAATGTATCCCAACCACCGAAGCCTTGAAGTTTCTTGAGCGTTACAGTGCTGATACTTTGCAAAGAGTCAAGGAATTCGCCGTTTGCCGTACTGCTCAAACTATTTTAGTTCAGCATGCTGACAGCCGCGAAGTCGCTTTTCCACTTGTCCATGACGTTGACCAAGCTCGCTGATGCGGAGGTTTTGCAAGCTCTTCTGATCAAAGCTTCCCTGGCCCCAGACCTTTCGACCTTTCAAGCGCTCTTGGCCCAGCACGAAGCTCCGCCCCAAACCTAAGATTGCAGCTAAGGATCTTCTTATCCCTGGATGGTTTGGGCCGCTCATCTTCTAATAAAGGAGACCTTTGCGGTTTTCAAAACCGCAAAGGTCTGGGTAGGTATTTGTCTGCGGGACAGGAAGGATGCCTATCCTACTTTAAGCGTGCGATGGGCCGGCATTAGCGGATAAAGAAGGCCCAAAGTTACCCCAAAGATGATGTGGGCCAAGAGGAAAGCGGGGGTATTGGCCATACTTGCACTAAGTGAGGGAAGGATCAAGACTTGACAACCCAGCCAAGTGAAGAAGCCAAACAACGCTCCCGCGACTAAGGTTACAGATCGATCATAGCCTACCGTAGGCTTGAGAAAGGTATTGTAGCCCACCGTGAAAATCAAGCTCAGAAGGATTGAAAGGGTGACATGGCCGACCATCACCAGGGGAATAGCCAGCGGGGTATAGGAAACGCCCCTTTCAATTAGCGAAGGAACAATGAGATTCGCCACATCATTGAAGGGACTCCAGACCCCCAACCCCAAGAGGGCCGAAAAGAAAAAGCTGACTCCTGCCATTGTCAGGCAAGCAATCAGCCCCGCTTGCAAGCCCGCCATTAACTCGGTGGCGTGGAGTGCAAACCCGTGCCAAACGAAACCCACTGTCAAATTCCGAAGGGGGATGCCGACGTTGACTTGTACCTCGTTGCTCATCGAAGTTCCTGCTACTTTCTGCTTTACCAAAAGTAACCAAAAGCGCACCCCTTTTCGCTACAAATCTCTTTTTTAACCTGCGTTGCATTCTCAAGCGCTAATCCTTTGTCGCTTTAGACTTTCGCAGTAATTGGAATTATAGAACAAATTAAGATTTTGTCAAGTCTCTTTTCGGGCAGCAAAGCTGGGTTGCCCCTAATTGATGCGGAAGGAGAGATCTGCTATTATTACGGTTTGACAAATGAAAGGCGAATCAAATTCAGAGTCATTTTAGCTAATCTACCCTGTAAGGAGTTGTATGAATCCTTTTCACGGCCCAAATGCGGCTTATGTCCTTGAGCTTTACGCTCGTTATTGCGAAGACCCCACTTCAGTTGACGAAACAACGCAGGCCCTTTTTGCGAATTGGCGACAAGCCGAGCGTTCCAAAGTGCAACCTTTGCCCCCAATCCAGCAGGAAAAGGTGCAAATTGCTACGCTCCCGGCGAGCCTTGTCAATTCTTCTCTCAACGGGCAAAACGGTCAAAGTAGTCAAAAGGTTACAACCTTTGATATTCCCCAAATTGTTGTCGCTGCGCGGCTGATCCGCTTAATTCGGGAATTGGGCCATTTAGCGGCCCACATTGACCCTTTGGGGAGCCAACCTCCTGGCGACCCTGGGCTGGAAATGGCGACCCACGGCCTAACGCCGGAGTATCTTAAACTCCTGCCGGCGGACATCATCGCCAGCCCTTTAGCTGAAGGAGCCACGAACGCTTTAGAAGCGATTGACCGTTTGCGCGAGGCTTATGCGGGAACCATCGGCTATGAAGATCACCATTTGCCCAGTGCCGAAGAGCGGGCTTGGATTCGAGAAGCCGCTGAAAGTCGCCGCTTCTTTCAAGATTTTGACCAGCAACAGAAGCGGGAACTCCTTGAAAGGCTCACGGAAGTCGAGGTTTTTGAGCGGTTCATTCATCAAACCTTCCCTGGCCAAAAACGGTTTTCTTTGGAAGGGAACGACATGCTCATCCCGATGCTGGATTCCATTATTCGGCGGGCGGCCCTTGCGGGAACGTTGGAAGTTGTGATTGGGATGGCCCATCGGGGCCGGCTGAATGTTTTGGCCCACGTTCTAGGGAAGTCTTATAGCGCGATCTTGTTAGAATTTCAAGGGCCCAACTTTTATAACAAGGGAACCTACCTTGGGTGGGCGGGCGATGTGAAGTATCACCTTGGCGCTCGGCGGGCCTATCGAGATAGTGGAATTTTTGAGATGCCCTTGACCCTTGTTCCCAACCCCAGCCACTTAGAATTTATCAACCCTGTGGTACAAGGTCGGGCGCGAGCGGCTCAAGAGCAGCGAGACCGAACTGGCAAACCTGAGAAGGAGAGTAAGGCCTCCTTGCCAATCATCATTCACGGTGATGCTTCCTTCGCGGGCCAAGGGGTAGTTGCTGAAACGCTCAACTTATCCCGCTTGGAAGGGTATCATGTGGGGGGCACAATTCACATTATCATCAATAATCAGATTGGTTTTACGACCCCTTCAAAGGAATCGCGCTCGACCCTTTATGCCAGCGACTTGGCACGGGGCTTTGAAATCCCGATTGTACACGTGAATGCTGATGACCCTGAAGCTTGTTTGGCAGCGGCCCGGATGGCTTGGGCTTATCGGGAGAAGTTTGAAAAGGATTTCCTCATTGACCTAGTAGGGTATCGGCGGTGGGGGCACAATGAAGGGGATGAACCGACCTTTACGCAACCTTTGATGTATGAAATTATCAGCAAGCATCCGACGGTTCGGGAAATTTGGGCCCGTAAGTTGACGGAACAAAAGATCATTCTTCGTGAGCAAAGTGAAGAGATCCTGGCCACTAACCATAAACGGTTACAGCAGGCCCAGCGGGAAGTTGAACGCCGGGGGCGCGTTGAGTCGACAATGGCGGTTTCAATTTCTTCCCTCCGGCATCGGCCCGTTACCCCTCCGCAAAACGTACCCGCCGAAAAGCTCCTTGAACTGAATGAAGCTTTGTTGAGTAGCCCCGAAGGTTTTACGGTCAATCCTAAGCTGGAGCGGGTGTTGCAACGGCGGCGCGAAGCCCTTACGATTAAAGGGGGGATTGAATGGGGACATGCGGAAGCGTTGGCCTTTGCAACTATTTTGGCTGACGGGGTTCCCATTCGTTTCACGGGGCAGGATGTTGAACGGGGAACCTTCAGTCAGCGGCACTTGGCCCTTTACGACGCAAATACGGGAGAACGGCATGTCTCCCTTCAAACCTTACCTCAAGCGCAGGCGGCCTTTGGGATTCACAATAGCCCCCTTTCAGAAAGTGGAACCTTGGGTTTTGAGTACGGTTATAGTTCCCACGCGCCGGATGTCTTAGTAATTTGGGAAGCTCAATTTGGGGATTTTGCCAACGGGGCCCAAGTTTTCATTGATCAATTTCTGGTTTCGGGGTACGCTAAATGGAGTCAGCAACCGGCGTTAGTCTTACTTCTCCCCAATGGTCATGAAGGTCAAGGGCCAGACCATTCTAGTGGAAGGGTCGAAAGGTTCTTACAATTGGCCGCCGAAAATAACATCCGCATCGCCAATTGTACTACCGCAGCCCAATACTTTCATCTCTTGCGTCGCCATGCTGAGAACCTTCAAAGCGACCCGCGCCCCCTCATTGTGATGTCGCCTAAAAGTTTATTGCGCCATCCGCGTGCTGCTTCTTCCCTCACCGAATTGAGTGAAGGTCGTTTCTATCCCGTAATGCTGCCCGAAACCTCGTTGATTGGCGCTGAGGAAATCACCCGGCTAATCCTCTGTAGTGGGAAGGTCTACATCGACCTGATCACAGGGGTTGGGCGAGCGAATGCAGCCTTACCTTCCACCATTGCGGCGGCCCGCATCGAAGAACTTTATCCCTTTCCCGCCAATGATATAGAGACCTTAGTTCGCAGCTACCCTAACTTGCATGAGGTTGTTTGGCTCCAAGAAGAACCGCAAAATATGGGGGCGTGGAATTTTGTCCAGAACCGTCTCCGCGAAATTTTAGGCAGCCTAAGCCTGACTTACTGTGGGCGGCTTGAATCAGCTAGTACCGCCGAAGGGTTGCATTCCCAGCACGAGCCAGAACAAACTCGCATCCTGCGGGAAGTAGTCAGCGACGTGCTAGAACTTCACTCTGTGCTGAAGAGGTAGAAGGGTTTGGAAATCAAACTTCTCAAATAGTCTAAGGAGGATCCTTTATAATGCCCGTAGAGATACGAGTACCAAAGCTGGGTGAATCTATCGTTGAAGCAACGATCAGTAAATGGCTCAAAGGGGAAGGGGATTCGGTTGTTGCGGGAGAGCCGCTTGTAGAGTTAGAAACGGATAAGGTCAATCTGGAAGTTCCCGCCGACCAAGCTGGCGTTTTGAGCCAAATTCTGAAGAAGGTCGGCGAAGCGGTACGGATTGGGGATCTTATCGCGCTGCTAACTGAAGCTTCTTTGGATTTAGGAAGTACGCAAAGGGCTGAAAGTTCTGAGGCCAAACAACAGGAAGAAGTAACAGCTTCTGCGACTCCCGTGATCCCTGCGACTCCTGTGGCCCAACGGGTGGCTGAAGTAAACAAGCTTGACCTGCGAGATATTCAAGGGAGTGGCCCTGGAGGCCGTGTAACCAAGGATGATGTTTTCAGTCTGTTGCCTCTCTCCCCCAAAGCAGATGAGACATCCGTAGTGAAGGAAGCACCTTCTGTCGCCCTAGCTTCTGTTCCAGCGCCAGCGCCTGCCAAACCTAATGCTCTTCCTCTCCCCTTAGAGCTACCTTCCTTTGGGGATAATCGGCCAAGCGAGCGGATGAAGATGTCCCGTCGTCGCCAAACGATTGCTCGCAGGCTCGTCGAAGCTCAACAAAGCGCTGCCATGTTGACAACCTTCAATGAAGTTGACTTGAGCGAGGTGATCAACCTTCGCAAGCGACGCAAAGAGAGCTTCAAAGAACGGTATGGGGTTGGGTTAGGCTTTATGTCCTTTTTCACGAAAGCTACCATCGCAGCGCTTAAAACCTTTCCCCTTCTCAATGCGGAAATTGACGGGGAAGATATTATCCTCAAATCCTTCTATGACATCGGCGTGGCCGTCGGGACAGAACAAGGGTTGGTCGTTCCCGTCTTACGCGACGCAGATCGCAAGACCTTTGCCCAAATTGAGCAGGAGATAGCTGATCTGGCCAAACGGGCCCGCGAGAATAAATTGACCTTGGCTGATTTGCAAGGGGGAACCTTTAGTATCACTAATGGTGGCGTATATGGCTCCCTTCTCTCCACGCCGATCTTGAATACTCCCCAGGTCGGAATTTTAGGGATGCACAAGATCGAGGAGCGCCCCGTTGCTATTCAGGGCCAAGTTCAGATTCGCCCCTTGATGTACGTTGCCCTTTCCTACGACCACCGTCTGGTTGATGGGAGTGAGGCCGTGCGCTTCTTAGTCCGCATTAAAGAATTGGTTGAAGACCCAGAGTCCCTGCTCCTCGAAGGGTAACAAAGGTCTGCAAAAAGAAGACCTTTGTGGTTTCGCAAACCGCAAAGGTCTTTTAACTCTCTTTAAGAGCCAGCCGTGACTTGGAGACCAATAGCTAAATTTATCGGTCTGGGCAACGGCTAAAGCCGTTGATTCCTCTGAGGATTGAGAGCTTTTCAGAGGAGTTTAAGAAGCGCGAAGATGCCCATTGCTCCAATCATTCCTCCAGCAACGCGATTGATCTTCCCAAAAGTTGCGGGACTTAGTTTGGAATGTAGAAGGCCCGCGCAACTGCTCAAAGTAAGCCACCAAAGTGCCGAACCTGTGAAGACCCCACTTACCAAGCTCAAAGTAGCTCCGTAATTAGCAGAATTTGGCCCCAAGCCTAAGCCCGCAAAGATTCCCGCAAAGGAGAGAATGGTCAAAGGATTAGAGAGGGTCAGCAGGAAAGTAGAGAGGTAAACCTTTGCCAAAGTGCGGCTTGGGCAAGAGGTGGCTTGGGAAACGGGAGGGGCGTGAAAGGTCGTGAAGCCAAGAAAACAGAGAAATAGCCCCCCGATTAGCTGAAGCCAAACTTGGTAGCCAAGGAGCAGGTCGGCAATGAAGGTCAGCCCCAAGCCCGCCAGAAGACCATAGGTTGCGTCGGCGGTAGCCGCTCCCAGCCCCGCGCAGAGACCTGTAAGTCTACCAGCGGTCAGCGTAGAGCGCAGGCACAAGAGACCAATCGGGCCCACTGGCGCAGCTATCGAAAAACCTAAAAGCAGACCTTTAAGAAAAAAGAATGTTTCTATGATCAAGCTCCTTGAAATTTCTTTGGGAAGAAGAGGCCGACCAGCTTCCTCTAAACTTATGCTAGAATATGAGGGCGTGATTTCTCAGATCTAAAGAAGTGTCTGCATGAATTGTAGCGAAGCTCGTAAACTAATTGATCAAGGGGTTTTACCAGGTTCAAGTACGCCCCTCCGCGCAAGCCTAACTTTTCACCTTAACGATTGCCCTAAGTGCCGCGCCTATCGTGAGGAACGCCTGCTTGTTCTAAATCGGCCAGATCGGCGGCCTGGGCGTAAAGGCTTCTCCGCGCTGGCGGTCCCTTCGGAAGCCCCAAAAGCAAGACAACCGCGAACTACGTTCGCCGATATTCTATGGATTAGCAGTATTCTCCTTTTGTTGAGTTTACCCCTCTTGGGGCTATTCAAAGTCGTGAGCATTCTGGCCCACTCTAGTGTAAAGGCCGAAGTTAGGCAAGCTCTTCTTGTGCCTTCGCCCTCTGCCTTCGCAAGCCCGACCCCTTCCCTAAGCCCAGCGCCAACCCAAAAGCCGTCGCCGCTTCCAACTTGGACAACCACCCGCCTTTTTCCCTCGTTTACCCCAACTTCTGAAATCCCAACGCTTGAAGTTTCAGCTTCACCAACTGAGATCGTGACCGAAGATGCGACAATTTTAGCTCTGGCCACTGCCGAAGAAGAATTGGCCAAAACGGCCCAAGCGACTCTGTTGCCTTCCCTGACCCCAACTTCGGCTGACTCGCCGGCGCTCTGGCCAACGATTCAGACCCTTTTGCTCACGGCTTCGCCCCAGCCAGAATGGCCAACGCCCTTGCCGGCCCCTTCTTTGCCGCCCATCAGTTTAGCACCGAATCCTCAACCGAACACAAATCCGACTCTTAGGGCCCCTGCGGCAACTTCGCCAACCTTGACTTTGCCCCAACTCCGCCCAACTATTCCAGATGGCGAGTTGCTCACGGGGACAAATGAGCTTCCATCTAATTCAACTGCGGTAACGCTTCTGCTGCTGGGCCATGACCGTCGCCCTGGGGAAAGTGATCTTCCGCGAACTGATGCCATGCTGCTTGTCCGCCTTGATCTCCAAAAAGGTCGAATTGCCCTTTTTTCGTTGCCCCGCGATCTGTGGACTGAAATTCCCGGCCATGGTTTTGGGCGCATCAATAGTGCTTATCCGTGGGGTGAAATGGCTAAAATTCCAGGTGGTGGCTTAGGTTTAGCCCGTGAAACAGTAAGTAAGTTGCTGGGTATTCCTGTAGATTACGCGATAATGATTGGCTTTGAGGGTTTTGTTCATCTTGTTGATCAAATTGATGGCATTACGGTCAATGTAGACCGTGAATTATATGATGATCAATTCCCCACAATGGATTATAAGTATACAATTGCCCATTTTATGCCTGGGCCCCAAATTATGGATGGCGTAAGGGCCTTGACTTATGGGCGGATTCGGCATCCAGATAGCGATTTTATGCGAATTCTGCGGCAACAAGTCCTTCTTTTGGCGATTGGGGCGCGGCTCCGCGAGCGCGGCGATTTGCAGACCAGCTTGACTTTGGGCCAGACTGTCGAACGGTTGACCAGTTTAGTGGAGACCGATTTGCCCAAAGCCCGCGCCTTAGAACTTGCCTGGGCTTTTAGGGATTTTGACTTAGCTAACGCGGAGCGCTATGCTCTTTCTGAAAGCACGGTCTCTTTTGGGGTCGGCAATGACTCCTATGCGCTGGTCCCTTCCCAACCCGACCTAGATCACCTGACAAAGCTTTTCTTGGGCTTGGTTCCCCCAAATTGACCAAAAGCGGGGGCAAAGCGTCAACTACCATAGGTACTAGTTAAGCTTACCTGATTCTCCTATTCCCAAAGAGCAGAATCTATGCTATAGTTAGAGTGACCTGGTTGCTCAAAAATCATAAACCTTCAGCAAGCTAAGGTTTCGCTTGCTGGATGCTAACCCTTCCATCAAGCTTTTGACCAAGGCATTTGAATGGGAGGCATATTTGTCTTCTGAACGTTCCCGTTTGCAAATTTCAAAAAACTATGCTAGACTCCCGGCGAGCTTCCTTTGAGTTGGACTCAAATAAGTTGTCCGCCTGGCCGACTAACAAACTGAGAATGCACCCACCCCTAGCATAGAACAATTGCCCGACATATCTCGTTTGTTCTTCAATGTTCGCAAGGTTAGCCATGGGCTTGCAAACCACTTCAGCTTCAATGTCCCCAAGTTTTCGTTCAACAAAGGCTGATTCTCAGAAGCCAACCCTGATTTTGCGACCACCACAGGCTTTCCATTTCTTTTTCTTTCTTGGCGGTAAGAATTTAAGGGCCTAGCAACTAAAGCCCAAAGCTATCCAAAGGCCTGGTATTTTGTTCGTCCGCTGTAAGGTTTGGCTTTATGAGGCCTTCTGATAGCCCTTGAAAAATGAGGTGAAATGCTCCATGACTGAGCAAAATTTTGGTTCTCTTTTGGCAACGGACCAGGTCAAATTTGACCTGCTCCAGCAACGCGCAAGTGACCAGCGCCAACGCCATAAGCACTTGGCCAAGTCGCTTGCCACGGTTCGGAATGCAGTAGAACCCTTCTTGGTTTCCCCGCGTGAAACTTTCCAACGGTTGCCCAAGCGCTATTTGCTTCATGGCATCATTGCCCTGGTGGTTCCGGTGGCCTTTGGTCTAAGCCAGTTACCAGCTCGCCCTGTTGCCGAGCCGCTTCTTCCCCAAGCTACCACCCAAACTGCTGATGCCCCTCTCGAAATTGGCCCAATTAACTTAACAGAATCTTCGGGAAGTGGGAAGGCTGGCGTTTTCCCGGCTGAGGCCAGCGATGCTTTATCGATCCCGCTCCCGGCTGAATCGCGGAGTGAAACCTTAGCTCCTTTGTCCATTAATGCTACGATTGTGCCCAACGCGGTGGCTCGCGTTCGCAATGGGCCAGGCTTGGTCTATGATGATGTTACGCAACTGAAGGATAGCAAAATTAGCCGCTTGCAGGGCGGGAGCGCGATCCAAGTTGTAGGGCGTTATGGTGATTGGCTTCAGGTTCGGGAAGCCGAAGGCAAACCACTCTATTGGATTTCCAATGAGTTGGTTGATCTGCCTCTCAATGCAATCAACGCAATTGCTGAAGTGGCCAAAGAGGACATTCCGCCCCCCCCGCCCCCCAAAATTGGGACGGCCAATATCGAGAAGCTGAATCTCCGCGATGGCCCTGGCACGAACTATGTCAAACTGACGGCCCTCAAGCCCGGCCAACAACTTGACCTGCTTGAGCAATATCATGATTGGTTTCATGTGGCGTTTGGGAATGTGAATGATGGTTGGGTTAAAGCTGAATTCCTGACTATCGGCCCGAACGTAGTCCATCGTATTCCGGTGACTGAGAAAGTTCCTGATCCGAATCCGCCCCTGGTCGGGGTTGCCAATTCGGGTCTGACAAATGTCCGCTGGGGGCCCAGCAAGGCCTATGAAAAGATTGCGGCCATTCAGGGAGGGGAAGAGGTCGACCTCCTGGCTCGCTATGAAGATTGGTACAAAGTTCGGTTGGCGAATGGTGAAAAAGGCTGGCTTTTCAGCGATCTCTTGAATATTGAGCCGATGGTTCGCCGCCGTGTCCCCCTGACCAACAATATTCCCGCGTTGCCGCCACCACCTGCACCGGTCATTATTCAGCAACCAGTGCGTTATGTGGCCAACCAAGTTCAAAAGACGGCTAAGGGAACAATAACCTACCGTGCTGCGTCCAGCCCGGTAGTGCAATATCAACAGGCTGCCACCCGGCGACCTGCGGTACAATATCAAGCGCCGGCGGTGCGGCAACAGGCGGCGGTACGGTATCAAGCGCCGGCGGTGCGGTATCAAGCACCTGCGGTACGGTATCAAGCGCCGGCGGTGCGGCAACAGGCAGCGGTACGGTATCAAGCGCCGGCCACTTCCTATCGCAGTGGCGGAGTTGCAGGCACAGCATCACGCTATGTTGGTTCATCTTACGTCTATGGTGGGTCGGGCCCTGGCGGGTTTGATTGCAGCGGCCTTACCAGTTACATCTACCGCCAGCAAGGAATTGCTCTCCCCCACAACGCGGCAGCCCAGTATTATTCTAGTGGGGCCCGTGTAAACCGAGGCAACCTTGCCCCAGGCGACTTAATCTTCTTTGCAGGGACCGCAGGGAGCGGGATTTCCCATGTCGGGGTTTACGCAGGTGGTGGCAAGATGATCCATGCGGCAACCCCAGGTCGGGGTGTTGAAGTCACTAATCTCAACAGTAGCTATTGGCAAAACCATTACTACGGGGCAACGCGCCCAGGCCGCTAAAGTTGGAACTTTAATTAGACAGAACGTTCACGGAAGGGCCTGAGTTTCTTAAAAAGCTCAGGCCTTTTGTTTTTTCGCTGAAACTTGTTGTGCTTAAACTTAGAAAAGGTCTACCAAACAATGAAAGCTCTTGTGCTAAGTGGCGGGAAAGGCACGCGTTTGCGCCCCATCACCTATACCAGTGCCAAACAACTGGTTCCTGTGGCTAACAAACCCGTTCTCTTTCGCGTTCTTGAGACGATTCGGGATGCGGGCATAAATGAAATTGGCATTATCGTCGGGGATACGGGAGCCGAAGTCCGCAAAGCTGTGGGCGATGGCCGCCGCTGGGGCGTACAGATCACCTACATTGAACAAAATGCTCCTTTGGGCCTCGCGCATGCGGTGAAGATTAGTCAGGCTTTCCTCAAAGATGAGCGGTTTGTCCTCTTTCTGGGCGATAATTGCATTCAAGGCGGCATTAGCTCCCTGATTGCCCAATTTGACCAAAGCGATTATCACGCTCAGATTGTCTTAAAGCAGGTTCCCAATCCTCAGCAGTTTGGGGTTGCCGAACTCAATAGCGCAGGACAAATCATGCGCTTAGTCGAAAAGCCCCAGGAACCGCAAAGTAGTCTCGCTCTTGTGGGAATCTATATGTTTGATGCTCATATCTGGGAAGCGGTGAACAGCATTAGACCTTCCTTTAGGGGCGAGCTAGAGATTACCGATGCGATTCAGTGGTTGGTTGAGCATGAGTACAACGTCTATCCCTACATTCATCAGGGTTGGTGGATTGATACGGGCAAGAAAGATGATCTGCTGGAGGCTAATCGGTTGATCTTAGAGGAACTGGAGCCAAACATCGCAGGGTATGTAGACCGTGAATCGCAGTTGATCGGCAAGGTGATTATCGAGCCAGGCGCGGAGATTATCAATAGCACGCTCCGTGGCCCAGCGATTATTGGGGAGCATACGCGCATTCTCAACTCCTTTGTCGGCCCCTTTACCTCGATCTATCATCATTGCCTGGTAGAGAACAGCGAGATTGAACACAGCATCGTCTTGGAACACAGCCAGATAAGGGATTTGCCCCAACGCCTTGAGGACAGCCTCATCGGGCGCAATGTTGAGGTCGCTCGAAGCCCCTTAAAGCCTAAAGCTTACCGCCTCATGCTCGGAGATAATAGCTCCGTTGGGGTTTTATAACTGCTTTAACGGAGAATCTGAGGGAGGAAGATAGCGTAAACAAGGGGCATCGGCGGAGCAGTCGGCGTGGCTGGCGGCGTAACGGTAGGCGTAACCGTCGGCGTAACTGTAGGGGTCGGCAGCGCTACTACTTCTATCGCTAAGGCAGCAGGGCCCGATAGGTTGCCCCGTTGGTCTTCCCCATAAAGGACAAGCCGATGGCTGCCAAGCTCCTGCAAACCACTTAGTTTAGCCGTATAGCGCTCCTGGCTCACTGAGCGCAAGTCTATCGTTTGGGTCGAGGTCAACTGTGCTTTTGGCGCATAGACCTCGGCCCAAACTCGTTTCAGGCTGGTTTGAGCTTGCACGCTAACGGTTACCGTCAGGCTACTCTCCTGCTTTTGCAGCAGCTTAGACGGCCCAGAAACCTCCCTTATAAATGGTGGCCACTCCTCTACTGCCAGGTCAGCTGCGCCCCCAAAGCTCCTTTGCTGCGCGACAAGGCCAGCTACCTTCTCGTTTGAAAGCCCATTGTCATTGCTCTCTAAGCTCGGTACTTGGGCTGGATGCGCCACCTCTAAGGCCCATTTCGCCTCCTGAAATCCTCGATAGAGGCTCCCACCGCGCTCTAAACTTGCGAGGAAGTAGGTCGAGAAGAACATGCCTTGCGGAGAAATTGCAGCCAGTCCTTTTGCCCCAGTGGAAGTGATGATTACCCTCTGCTGACTCCCTGTTTGACCTACTTTAGCCTGCATGCTCTTCTCTTCGGCCACCTTCAGCTGCTCGATAAACCCCCCACTATCATCAGCCTCAACCACTAGATTGATTTTAACCCCAGGCTGGGCGACTTCCAACTGCCTGAACCATGAGGCAAGGTCAGCAGGCATGATGGTTTGCTGCTTAGGCTTATCTAGGTAGAAAAGCCCCGCTTCGCCATGCCCAATGAGGAAGAGCGTCAGCGACGACTCCGCCCCCAGCGTAATTGCTTGGCTTGCCCAAGTCGTAAGCGCTCCCTGGAGTTGGGTGGGGTTCAAAGGCTGATCATAGCTATCACGAGTGAGCAGGTAAAGCTGCTTCGCAGGGTAGCCTAAGCGCTTAAAGAGTTGATATGTCTGCGTGACAGCCTGCGAAAAGCTCGTTTTCAAAGGATCATCTGGAGCTAATTCCCCCCCAACAATGATCACCAAGTCCTTTGGCGTTTGCTGCCTAAGCTGGCGCACAGTTAAATCATACTTGGCAAAGGAGTTCGTGCTATCTGTTAGTTTGAGGTAAAGCGGCTGATTAGCATCCGCTAAGTAGCTCAAGCGCACGTCATTGGTATAGGTGTAGTTCTGCGTGATTAGAGGCTGCCCCTCACAAGCCGAGCGCAAATCAAGCTGCAAGTCAGCCTTTGAATTGGGGTAAACATTCGCTTGAATCAGGTAGATCGTGCCTGAAATAGCATCAAAGGTAGCCCAATCCTCAGAGTCATTCGGCTGGAAGCTATGATCTTGCACGATCCCATCCGTAGTGAGAGTCGTCGCTTGCTTACAAGAGGTATCTGGCTCATAAACGTCAGGCAAAGGCGTGGAAGTCGCCGTCTTAGTCGGCGTTTTGGTGGCGATGGTCGCTGTCGGCGAAGGAGTCACCGTGCGAGTCGCCGTTTGGGTAGGGGTTGGCGAAGGAGTCGCCGTTGGCGTATTCGGCGGCGGATTAGTGGGAGCTAACGTCCTTGAGGGAGTCGGCGTGGCCGTCGCAGGTAGCTCCTGGCGAACGTAGATGGGCTGCTCACTAAGGTCTAAACTCGCTTTGCTAGAGGCCGTCAGTGGGGTTTGCACCCCGTAAAGACTGATTAGAAAGGCATTCCGCCCAGCCTCTAAAGCGAAATCCACCGTTTCACTTCCGCTGTTCCGCCAGATCAGATCGATTAACTCATTCCCTGGCCCTTGAAAGCGTAAATGGTAACGCGCTATCGCATTCTTGGCGGAATTGTAGCTAAAGGTGTTTAAGGCCCCAAAACCTAAGAAGGTCGCCCCTTTAAGCTGCGCGACTTGAGTCTTATAGGCCGCATAGCCCAGCTTCTGCCGATAGCCCGTGTTCACCGTGTCCAAAAGGGCCATCGCGCCCCAGGGCCCAGCTTGCGTCCCGTCAAACTTGTCCTCCAATTGAAAGTAGCTAAGGTGCTGCACGCCCTGCGCTAACGCTAATGCCTGCGCCCGTACCAGGTAATTGGCTTGCTGCTGCTCAGTTTTGCAGATGACCTGCGCCAGTTCATGCGCCTGAAGAGTCGCCTCCGTTGGCAAGTGATACCGCGCCAGAGCGTTCGCCCAAGCCGCTGTGCTGGTCGCGCTGGTACAGGCCGGCCAACCAACTTCGCCAATCCAAAGGGGCCGAATAGCTCCCCCTCGCGCCTGCGTCTGCGCCGTAAGCCAATCCTTGGCCGTCGCCAGCCGCCCCCAGAAAATCACCTTTGAAAGCAGACTCTCCTGGTCAGGGGCAACATCTGGCATGTAAGGGTGGATCGTTAAGCTGTCAAAGGCGCTCCACGCTCCTGGGCTGGAAGTTAGCGTCTGCTCAAAGAAAGCCAGCCCGTCTTGATGCCCTTTACCGTCATTCCAACTCCCATCAAAGACATACAATCCCCCCGTCGTGACGCTGGCCGTTGGGTCAGCAGCCTTAATTGCCGCGTAGCCAGCTTGGAGTAAGGCCCCATATTCGGCAGGCGTACCAGGCCAGGTTTCCCAAGCATTTGGCTCATTCCAAAGCTGCCAAACGGCAATGCGGGGCGAGCCAGCGGCATCCTTCACGCCATCACCGTCATACCGCTCCACGGCAGCCGTGACGAAATCGGCAAAATCTTGGGCTTTTGCGGGCGGACACCAATACTTCTCAGCTACGACTCCCACCGCCGCAAACTGCTGCGTGCGCGTTACGCAATCCGTTACGCGGGCCCAATCAGGCGTGGTGAGCAGCATCCCCACGATCCCATAATCCGCCTCCGCAAGCGTTTTCAAGGGGCCATCAAAGTTGTACCATTCCCAACGACCCTTGCCATGCTTCTCTATGTTGGCCCAACCAAGCTCCTCTCGCGCCCAGTTCACATTGGCTTCTTTCCCCAGCTGCGCCAGCTTAGGCAGATCATCCTTAATTGGGTTGATCCGCTCGAAGCCTGTCAGATAGGTATTCATGCCCCAGAAAGTCAGTTGATCAGGCTGGTTGGCTTGCGCTGAAACAACCAGCAAGGAGAAGCAAATGAGGAGCCAAAAAAAGCGGGAAAAGCGTTGCATGCGGCCTATTATAGCAGGTCTTTAAGATTCCGCAGGCAGGCAGTTTCGATTCCGCAGGCAGGCAGTTTCGATTCCGCAGGCAGGCGGCGTCGACTCCGCAGGCAGGCAGCGTCGCCTCCGCAGGCA
>DCSM01000169.1 GCA_002325605.1 Chloroflexaceae bacterium UBA1466 | reverse complement strand
TTAATGATGACGGGGCGGTGCAAGTTGACATCAAGCCCCCGATAGACCGCTGCCCGTTCCCCTTGGCCCAAAAGCTCCTGCACCTCGTAGGTTCCCAGTTTTGTGCCAAGCAGGTTGTGCGAATCAGCTCCCAAAATTCCAAGACCTTTTAGGTTTGGCAAAGGATGTTCTACCATCAGCTACTCTTGTTGCTCAATGTTTTTAGGGCCCAATTTGGCTTGTTGAAATCAACAACTAACACTTTTAATTCCCATTTTGAGACCGTTTGCATCAGACTGAACGGGTTTGGCAATTCGATTTTACGAACCCAGGGGCCTCTGCAAACCTGCTTTCTAGCTCACAGAAAGCTTGCGCTTGGATGATATGGTTTGCCTCCTAGCCTCTCCTTCTTAATTAAGGGCGTACCACAGATAGGCGTATAGAACTAAGAGAAAGGGCGAGGCTCAGATGAAATCGCAAAATCTGCTCAACCACCTGAAATCAGCAAGCGCGAAGACTTGTGTCCCCGAAACGGTTGACAATGGCAACGACCAAATCCGCATTATTCGCTGAGGAGCAGCGCAGGGCGCAGGGTGAGCCTGCCAAACGGCCAAACCCTGTGCCCCTCAATTGCAAAGCGGGCCGCGATATTTCTTTTCAAGCTCCAGCGGCCTTCCAGCTTGGGCTTTTGCAGCGGCTTTTGTGCCCACCCCCACGACGCGCAAAGCCCCCCAGACTAAAGGTGAAGCTGCGCCCAGGCTCTCCTGGGGCGAATGGGCCAGCAAAGCTCGCTGGGTTTGAGCTAAGGCCGTCGGCACATCTTCGTGCTGAATGAGGTCATATAAAAGCGTAAAAACTTTTTGCATCTCGGCATCAAAGACGGGCCAAAGGCTGGCAATAACATCGCGGGCCCCCGCCGCCAGAAAACCACAATCCAGGCTTAAAAGCTCATCTCCAGGCAAAACTTCCGTTTTGGCACTTTCACAGGCCGCCAAAACAACGGTTGCACCCTTTAGCTGAAGCCCCGCGATTTCGTGCAAAAGCAAGTCGCCATCCCAAAGTTTGACGTGGGCCAGCAACCCAGAGGCCGCCACAAGTTGGGCATGACTGGCCAAGTGCAACAAACGATAATTACTCATTGCGCCTTTGGCCGCCAAATCTAAGATTGCTTGCCGCGTTGCCGTAGCATTCTCCAACCGCGTTACTGCACTGGGCCAATGTTGAGCCACCACATCCAATTCAGCTTGTACAAAGGGCAATTCTTGGTCATAATGTTCAAAAGAACTACAGCCGACCAAAAGCGCGGCCTCACCGCCAATGGGCAAAGCCGCCAAGTGGCTCCACAAACCTAAGCTGGGCAAAAGTTGGATAATCGCCCGTTCGCAAAGCCAGGCTTCCCCAACGCGCAGGGTGGCCCAAGCAAGGTTATGCAAGCGCCCACCAGGGATAATGATCAAGCGCTTCGCAGGGTGAAGGCTTTGTTGCACTTCAGCTGGCAACATTATGGCCCCCAAAGTTCGGAGCAGTTGCCAACAGACTTTCGTTTCGCCCAGCAGAAAGGAAAAATCGCGGTAGAGATATTCGTGGTAATCAGGTGAGCAAGCCTTTTCAAGCAGGTCTTGCAAAGTTTGATCAACGGGGATGCGGCTCAGGGTCAAAGAATCAGCAGTCAACCAGACGAGCAGAAACTCAGTTTCGCAATCAGCATAGAGCAAAACCATCCAACCCATCGGATAGGCTTGCTTGAATTGGTCGCGCAAGCTGGCCAGATCGGGCAACGCTTCCTCCGTAAGGTTGGCCGCGGGAGGCAGTTGGCTATGGTTAATCCGCAGGAGCAAATCGGTATAGGTTGTCAAAGCGGCATCGAGCAACTGATTGGGAACTTCTTGGTACAAGAGGGATCGGAGCTGGGTTTCGCAAGTTTCCAGCGTGGCTTGCAGTTCACGGGGAACGTGAAACTTAACGCGCTGCGTCCGCAGCAAAGCCAAGGCTCGTTGCTTTTCGGCCAACTCCAAAACCAGGTCGGGCCGATTTTGTTCCGCCGCCAAATTCAGCGAATCAAGGTGCAAATGTTTCGCTTGGAGAAAAATCCCACTCGAAGCATGCTCGCTGGCCAAGCTTTGGCGCAACTGCTTGACCGTAGCCGAGGCGGCCCGATAGTAGCTCAAGGCGGTTTCAAGCTCACCTTGCAATTGGGCACATTGGCCCAAAAGGTGATCAATGCGCCACAAGTGAAAAGGGCGATCTATCAAATTTCCACGGGCCGTGGTCAAACAGGCTTGCGCCGCAGGGATATTGGCTTGCGAGAGATAGACTGTGCTTTGCATGAAAAGGGCCCGCGCCGCGCCCGCAAGGTTGCCCAGCGCGTTAAATTGCTTCTGGGCTTCCATCGTATAACCTGAAGCCTCACCATAAAGCTGGAGTTCAAACAAGACCTCGGCGAAAAAAAGGTTTAATTCAGCGGCCCACAGATTGTCGCCGGTGGCTTGCACCGCCTTCTTGATCGCGGTCAGTAAAGTTAAAGCCGCTGCGACTTTCTTCTGGGCAAAGAGAACCAGGGCCAGGTTGTAACGACAACGCAACTCGCGGTAAGCAAGCCCTAAATTGTGATAAGTATTTTGGGCCCGGAGATATGAAGCGGTAGCTAGGTCATACAAACCAATGTAATAAGAAATCCCACCTAAGCTATTATCACAATCGGCGACGGTATCATAGCGCCCAAGCACAATACACCGCAAGCGAGTTTCCAAAAGCAGCGGTAAGGCTTGAGCAAAAACCCCTTGTTTCGAAGCAATTTGGCCTCTATTTCGCAGACAGAGGCTTTCGCTAAGATTCAAA
>DCSM01000026.1:14045-14232 GCA_002325605.1 Chloroflexaceae bacterium UBA1466 | reverse complement strand
CTCAAGCGCTATTTCACCGAAGAGTTGAGGAAAAAACTTGGCTTTGAGTACTTGAGGCCTTTGCGGTCTGCCAGACCTCTGTTCGCATGACCGTTTGTTTTGCTTAGGTTTTATGGTACAATAGCTCAGAATTTCACTCTACCCAATTGTAGATAGCTTTTAGCAGTCGCTTATGCCTCTTTTAGTT
>DCSM01000026.1:6898-13966 GCA_002325605.1 Chloroflexaceae bacterium UBA1466 | reverse complement strand
CGGCTAAAGCCGTTGATTCCAAGGTCACGGAGGAGGTTTCACCCACGGAGTCCACGGCTTTAGCCGTGGTCTAACAGCTAAAGCTGATACTCCACGGGAAAAGGGATTGGGTTTCAGATTAGTCGCTTATGCCTCTTTTAGTTCTGGGCAACGGCTAAAGCCGTTGATTCCGAAGGTTGTTGACGGAATTTCATAGCAGAAAGGCTCATGATGATTCGGATTGGAATTTATGGCGCAACAGGTTATACAGGTTTTGAGTTAATCAAACTTTTGCAGCGTCATCCGCAAGCCAAAATCGTTTTTGCGACGGCCCGTAGCGCCGCAGGGCAAAAACTTAGCGATATTTTCCCCACAACGCTTGATTTACCACTTACATCGGCGGAAGAAGTTGATTTAAGCACGGTGGATCTCGTTTTTTGCTGTTTGCCGCATGGAGTAACTGCGCCTACCGCCCAAAAAGCTCTGGCGGCGGGGGTGAAAGTTATAGATTTAAGTGCTGATTTTCGGCTCCATAACCCCACAGACTATGAGCATTGGTATGGGAAAGCTCATGCTGCCCCTGAATTGTTAGCAAAAGCTGTCTATGGTTTGCCCGAAATTCATCGCAAAAGCATTAAAAAAGCCCAACTGATTGCTAATCCTGGCTGCTATCCGACGGGAATTATTCTCGCACTCCATCCCCTTGTGCAAGCGGGTTTATTAGCCGAAACCACGGTTATCGCTGATAGCAAATCGGGTGTTTCAGGGGCAGGGCGCTCTCTCTCCCTGAAAACTCATTTTAGCGAAACGCACGAAAACTTTAGTGCCTATAACATTGGTCATTCTCATCGGCATATTGCTGAAATGGAACAAGAAACAGGCTTGAAAATTATCTTTTCGCCGCATTTGTTGCCTGTAATTCGCGGAATTCTCTCAACAATCTATATTACAACTAAGCCAGAAGTTGATCTTGCAACTTTGCGCCAGGCGTACAACGTCTTTGCAGAAGAGCCTTTTTTCAAACTTCTGCCCGAAGGAAAGCTGCCTGAATTGCGCCATGTTGTCGAGACAAATCTCTGCGTATTAGGAATTCAAGCGATAGCAGATACGCCAAATCGCTTTATTCTAGTTGTTGTAGAGGACAATTTGATTAAAGGTGCATCTGGTCAAGCAGTGCAAAATATGAATCTCTTGTTTGACCTAGATGAAAGACTGGGATTGCTTTGAGAAAGGAACTAAAGTATGTTGAAACACTATGGAAGTATTTTTGGGGCAATTTTCTTGCTGGTTACGCTAGTTGCATGCACAGATCAACCGCTTCGCCCGACGGTTAAATCACCTACGCCGACCATTGATCGTGAAGCGGTCTCTAAAGCTCTCACGACTTTGCCGACAGAAGCCCTTAAATGGCCGACGGAGATGCTTACCGTTTACCCTTCTTTGCCTACTCCTCCACCTGAAGATGAACTAACGCCTACAGCCGAATTAACGCCAACGCACGAGGCTGAAACAATCAAACCCACACCTGACCGCGTTGCAACTGCTTTAGCAGAGACCAATTCGCTTTCCCCTACTTTAGAAACCTCTTCTCAACCCACTCCCGATATGATTGCAACTGTTTTAGCTCGCGTTACAGCGTATGCGACTACACCAGAAGCAGAAAATCCTACTGCTACTTCTTTTAGCATTACTTTACCGCCTACTAAAACAACCTTGAAAAGTGAAACTCACAGCAAAACCCCTATTTCTGCGCCTGATGTCGCTATTGAGGCTCCTGTTCCAATTAGCATTCGTGTGCCAGAGACCTTCAAAGCCCCAAAAACAGGCGGCTTTGCTAAATTTGTCGCCTCAAAAGTGCAACAAACCGCAAATATCTCGGCCACAGAAATTGCCCCTGACTTGGGAAATGTCGAAATCAGTATGCTTCTTTCGCGGGAACAGCGCAATCGCCTTACGCATAATGGTTTTGCCGTTAGCCCTGGCGAGAATAAAGAGTTTTATGAACTCTACGAAAAAGCTCGCTACGACTACATTCCTGTTTTTGTAACTTCTGACTCGCTGCTCCATGTCTATCATCTGCTTTTTGACAAAGTTTTACGCAGTGCTGAAAGTTCATCTTTCGTGCCAATGCTTACCAAGCTTGATTGGGAATTGCTGAATACTTCGATTAAGCAGTATGATACATTAGAAAACACGCCTTGGGCAGAGGCTGCACGACGGAATGCAGCTTATTTCGCAGTAGCCGTCAAAATTCTTATGCCTGAATGGGAAATTCCCAATGGTCTGCGCGATTTAACGACTCCTGATTTACAACAAATTGAAACCCATAAAGGGCTTGGGCCATCGGCGATTTTTCCTGCCTATCGGGAGGGCGAGGATTGGAGTCAATATGTCCCGCGTGGGCATTATACGCAAAGCGAGGCTTTACAACGCTATTTCAAAGCGATGATGTGGCACGGAAGAATGACCTTTCGGGTGAATGACGCAACTGAAACTCAACAGGCTGCATTGCTGACGCTTGCGCTTCAGCAAACTGTTGTTGATAGTAAGCCAGCTCAAGCGATTTGGGCAGGAATCTATGAGCCAACAGTTTTTTTCGTCGGGCGCAGCGACGATTTAATGCCTTTAGAATATAATCCTGCGCTTGAGAAGGCTTATGGTTCTGTCAAAAATGCCAAAGAGTTAGTGGATGACAAGCGCTTCGCTGCTTTCCAAACCGCAATTGAGGCTCTTCGCCCGCCCGAAGTCTTGGGAATGGTGATCAATCGCAATGATCCTGACGTTGAAAAGATAACTAAAGGCTTGCGCTTTATGGGGCAGCGGCTTGTCCCTGATGCTTTTGTCTTTCGCCAACTTATAGATCGCAATGTTCCTAAGCGCATGTTGCCCAAAGCCTTAGATTTCTTCGCGGCGCTGGGTTCAGATCGCGCTTTAAGTCATTTGGAAGCCACTGGCGACACGGCTATGCCCAATTATCAGACGAACATGCTCAAATTACGAACAACTATTAAGGGTTATGATGAGCAAGTTTGGACGCAAAACCTCTATTGGGCATGGATTCACAGTTTGCGACCTTTATTGGAACCTGTTGGCAATGGTTATCCCCAGTTTATGCGGAATTCAGCTTGGTTAGATAAGCAATTAAATACCGCTTTAGGCTCATGGACTGAGTTGAAAAGAGATACGATTCTCTATGCCAAACAGGTTTACGCCGAGCGCGGCGCAGGTGCTTTACCCCCACCGAATCCCGAACCTCCAAAAGGTTATGTTGAGCCTGTCCCTTTGTTGTTTGCGCGAATCGCGGCTCTTTCGCAAATGACAATTGATGGTCTCGATTCACGAGGACTTCTGAGCGAATCAGATAAAAAAGCCTTGGCTAAAATGGCTGAAATCGCGCAAAAACTGCAAACAATCGCCGAAAAGGAATTACGAAGTGAGCTTCTAACCGAAGCAGAGTATGAATTTATCCGTTTCTATGGAGCCGACATCGAAGGACTTACTTTTGCCGCCAGCGACGAAGCCGATTACCAGGGAAGCGGAGGCACGGCTGCGGGCGGCGATACGCTTCAGGCGGCGGTAGTCGCCGATGTAGCCACCGACCCGAATGGGCAGGTTTTAGAGGAAGGGGTCGGACGCATCTTTGACCTTTACGTCGTTGTGCCCATTGGAGACCACTTAATTGTAACTAAAGGGGGCGTTTTTTCGCATTACGAATTTGCCCAGCCCCTTGCGGAGCGGCTGACGGATGCGGATTGGCGCAATCTGCTCGACCAGGGCAAAGCCCCGCCCTTAGCTTCGTGGGTTCGCAATTTCATCGTTGATGACAAGGTCACGACGGGCCCCGCCAGCGCGATTCGGGAATTTAATCACGCTTTGGTCGAGGCTACTTGGTACGGTGATGCTGAAAGAGTCGCTAGGTTCTTGGGCAAAGCTGAATTTGAGGATACCCGCAAATATATTCAGGGTCTCAAGGATAAAGGGCACTTCATCGGCAGCAAATTGTTCGATTTGAATTATCGTTCCTTCGATTTTCAAGGCTCAGATCACGTTGTTGTGACGACTCGTGAGCGTTGGTTTGATGAACTTTACACTGGCTCCCCTGAATATAGCAAAGAAATGTCTAAGGTCAGCGAGCGAGGGCCTTACGAACTGAATGCTACCTACACGCTAGATTATCAAGTCGCAGAAAAACAATGGCTGATCACGAAGATCGTCGTTTCTCCAGACCCGCCTAAATGGAAAACACCTTGAGTAAGGGAACTTTTTATGCAACAACCGTCTCAAATGCCACTTGAATCTGTTTGGAATTGGCAATTGTAAAATTCAGTTTTTCAAAGCCAATGACTTTGCCATTCCTATCCTTCATTAAGATTACTTCTTCGCCTGTTTCTTCGCTCACATACTCGTCTGCGGGGTTGCCGAACCAGACCGTGAGCGTTTTAGCAGCTTCGTCGTAAAAGACTTTTACTTGGGCCATATCCGTGTTCCTTCTTTGATCGCATTTGTTGGGTACGTGGTGATCAAGAAGCCATTTCCATTGGTTTGTTTGGCCACCACGCAAACCCATCTTCCGATTCGTTCGGGCTTGTAGAACAAGTAGACGTTTTGGTCGCTCTTGCTTCTTCGGATTTCACTTGGGTCTTCAAGAGTTTCCTTTACATCATTCTCCCGTCCATCCATAATGGGATGCTTTATCTTGGTAATAACATCCCAGTAAACTTTGGTGACACACACCCAAAAGCCCAAGGGTGTTAGTGCTTCAAAGAGTAAATCATCATGTAGCGACGGGGTATCTTCCATAGTTTGATTTAGAGGTCAAGGGTATGCACCACAATGCGTTTAATTTGACAGATACGGGTTGCGTATTCAAGGGCCGCAAAAAGGTCTTCGCGCTCAAGGTCTTAATAGACTATAACAACTCAGCCCCCGCCTCTGAAAACAAAAATACTTCTCAGAAGAGGGGGCTAAAGTGGAGGATGTGGGGGTTAAACCCCTAACTTTAGATAGAAACTACATTTGTGGCACTCGGGCCTTTTGGCCCCACCCCAATTTCAAACTCAACTTGCTGACCTTCACTTAGAGTTTTGAAGCCGCTATCCTGGATGGCAGAAAAGTGGACAAATACGTCTTTACTACCATCATCCGGGGTAATGAAACCAAAACCTTTAGATTCGTTGAACCACTTAACTTTACCTTTGATTCTAGCCACTTTGGACTTCCTTTGGGTTATTCACTAAACGCTTGTTTTGCTCACGCAACCACTTTTTGAACCATGTCGGTCACGATATTATGGTTACTTACACCATGAAAGATATAGTGTACCACAGGTGACCCATATAGTGCAAAAAAAGAATAATGGACAATAAATCCTAACTAGAAATATGAAGGATGTTTTTTACATCAAATCCCCATTCACATATTTATTGAACAGCTCAAAAACTCTTTTTCTTCTCATCTCTTTCTGCCTCTTAGTCTGCTGCACAAAGAGCAATTCCTCTCCTCCGCCAATTTCTTTCTCTGATTCCAACCAATGGAACATAATTTATCGACGGCCAAATAGCTCTATCTCGTCATCAATGGTAGATCTACGCGCTGTCGGGGATCTAATGGTTGGGCGATTTGTTGCTGAAATTGCAGAAAAACGAGGATTATCCTATCCTTTTGAACAGATCAATGATACCGATCTGCTCAAAGGCGATTTTGCGCTTGGCAATTTGGAAAGCCCGCTCACGGACAAAAAGAGGCTTCGCCCTGGCCCCTACCGCCTCCCCGCCTCTGTAAATTTTGCCAAACCGCTCGCTGATGCAGGTTTTCGGTTCCTTTCCCTCGCTAACAATCATGCTTTAGATGCTGAAGCAGAAGGTCTCCATGATTCAGTGCAAAGTCTAGCAGCGCAAAACATTTCTTCGCTTGGGGTTGGTAAAAATGTTACTTCAACTTATCAACCAATTATCACGATAACAAAGGGAATAAGAATTGCACTTTTTGGCTTCAATGCGGTAATTGATCCTGAAGATAAACCTACGGAGGGCCAAAGTTGGGGAAGAGCCTGGCTTAATGAATCTGCGCTTTTGGCTCTTCAACAAATTCGCAAAAAAGTAGATATTATTGTGGTTTTAGTGCATTGGGGCAAAGAATATGCTTTAGAGCCATCTTTATCGCAACGCGCTTGGGCTAAAAAGCTTGCTGAGGCTGGCGCAGACGCGATTATCGGGAGCCATCCGCACGTTTTACAGCCTACTGAAATCTTAACTTCCAGCCAACGTACATCTTTTGTCGCTTATTCGCTGGGCAATTTTCTCTTTGATCAGCCTTTCAGCGCGGAAACAAAGAAAAGTCTGGTCTTGCGAATTCTGTTTGATAAACGAGGAATAGCTCTGGCAGCCACTTCACCACTCGAAATAAGCGAAGGGCAAGTGCGACCTCTTCAGTTTGCTAAAGCCCAAAAAGCCTGGAAATGGAACGGTCAAATCGCTCAAACCATAACGCTGACCAACTATCTTTCGCTTTCAAAGCGTTCAAATCATCTAGCAGCAGATTTACGCGGCGATGATAAACCTCTTTGGGCAACCCTTACTAAAGATGGGGAAGTTAAAGTTAGACTTGAAGACTCTGAAAAGGCTCAAGTTGTTTGGGAAAACGAGGCAGATGATTGGCAAATAACGCGAATCGCCGTCGGTGATCCCAATGATGATGGCCGCAGCGAATTTGTTTTCCTCCTTTGGAAGCCAGATCCCAACTTAGGTGGGCAATTGCATTCGCATCCTTTCCTAATGGGCTGGCGTGGCGGGTATTATCGCATTATTTGGGGTGGCTCCGCGACCACGATTCCAATTCAAGACCTGGATACTGCTGATTTAGATGGCGATGGCCGCCAAGAATTAGTGATTTTGGAAGGGGGCCAAAAGCCAAATGATCCGCCAGAAATGCTTTCTCTTTGGCATTGGCATGGCTGGGGTTTTCAACGTGAATGGTCGACTTCTCTTAAAAAGCAACGACAAACCCAGCTTTTCTTGCAAGATATTGATAACGATGGCTTGCCAGAAATCGTGCTTGAAGCACAATAAGCGTAGGGAAAGATAGACGCTG
>DCSM01000026.1:0-6796 GCA_002325605.1 Chloroflexaceae bacterium UBA1466 | reverse complement strand
TGAACTGTTTGAACGGTAAGTGAGCTTGCCGAACTTGTCTAAACCAGCTTTTCCTTTTCAAATCAAGTTTTCACCTGTATCCTGCGCGAAAAGATACATTTTGTTTAAATCCAAAACAATTTCCATTGTCTGCCCAGGCTTGGCCGTTGTGCGCGGGTCAAAGCGCCCTACAAATTCCTTTCCTGCTTTTTCTACGTAGACATACGCTTCACTCCCCATTCGCTCCACAACTGTAACTTTCACCCCTAACCTCACACTTTGATCAACCCCTGACGGCACAAATTGGGCATCGTGAATGTTCTCTGGCCGCAGCCCAAACATAACCGTTTGCCCAACTTTCTCTACCAAACCAATGCTGCGCTGTCGTGGAATCGGTAGCTTAAATGCTCCTGGAAGAGTAAGAATTAACTCTTCTGTTATTTGCTCTAGCGTCGCTGGCAGAAAATTCATTCCTGGACTACCAATAAAACTTGCAACAAAGATGTTTTTAGGATGATCATAAAGATTTTGAGGCGTATCAAGCTGCTGAAGAAGGCCATCTTTCATCACCGCGATGCGATTTCCCATCGTCATTGCTTCGGTTTGATCGTGGGTAACGTAGATAAACGTCGTTTCAAGCTGCTGATGAAGCTTAATTATCTCAGCCCGCGTCTGGACTCGCAGTTTGGCATCGAGGTTAGATAAGGGTTCATCCATTAAGAAAACCGCAGGATTGCGAACAATTGCCCGCCCCAGCGCGACCCGTTGCCTCTGACCGCCCGAAAGCTCCTTTGGTTTGCGCTTCAAAAGTTGCCCAATGCCCAAAGTTTCAGCGACTTCTCGCACACGTTTGTCAATTTTAACTTCGGTGGCTTGAATCTTTTGGCGAGCGGGGCCATTGCTAAAACTTGTGAAGAATTTACGCATAAAACCTGTTTTCTCGCGCAACCGCAAGGCAAAAGCTAAATTGTCGTAGACCGTCATGTGGGGATAAAGGGCATAGGATTGAAAGACCATAGCGATATTGCGATCTCTGGGCTGCACATCATTGACTATTTGGTCGCCAATCGCAATTGTTCCCGCGCTAATCTCTTCCAAACCTGCAAGACAGCGCAAAGCTGTCGTTTTACCACAACCTGAAGGCCCAACTAAAACCAGAAATTCGCAATCAGCAACGTGAAGATTAAGGTTGTTGACGGCAACCACATCGCCAAAACGTTTAGAGACTTGATCAAAAGTAATGCTTGGCATTTTACTATCCTTTTCAATTGAAAAAAAGGCGCTCGATTTAGAAGGCTTTTACAGATCAGCTGGCCCTAAATCATAACCCAAAACATTGAACTTGCCAAAAGAGAAGCAAGCTACCATAGTCAATAGTAGCTTTAACTACCCTGAAAGCCGAATCTTGGTTGATTTTGCCAGCCAGAAGAGTTGCTTTGTAAGCCCAAAAACCATATAATAAAGGAGGCGATGAAGTGCAACGGGGTTGAATTTTATTTTGCCTTAGCCTCCTTTCGCTGGCTGAAAGGTCGTCGGCGAGCCTCTACCTCGGGCCTTTCAATTGCTTTATGTGAAAAGCTGTTCAGGATGGGAATAAAATATGCCACTGATCAAACGGGTAAGCCGTGGGACAACCAAAGGTATTGGGGCGGCGTTGCTCAGAGAGAGCGTTCTGACTGACGACCCAACCCAAGAAATGCCGCTTCCCACGGAAGATTCTGCGCCACCACCGCCTGCCGCCGAAGAAATCCATGCTTTGCCCAAAGATACGTTGCTTCAAAATCGCTACAGTATTGAGGGAATGTTGGGGGTTGGGGGTATGAGCGTGGTCTATACCGGGCGCGACTTACGTTTCAAAGATGTTAAGCGGTTGTGTGCAATCAAAGAGATGTATCAACGTGCGCCAGATTCCCAAACGCGGATGCTCAATCTGCGGCTCTTTGACCGCGAGGCTGGGCTTCTGGCGACCTTAAACCACCCGGCCATTCCCAAAATTTTCGATTTCTTTGAAGAGAATAAACATGTTTATTTAGTGATGGAGTTGGTTCCCGGCAAAGATTTGGAAGCGATTTTGGAAGAGCGCGGCAAACCGCTTGAAGAAACGACGGTGGGCCATTGGGCCATTCAGATTTGCGATGTTTTACAATATCTGCATAACCAAGACCCCGTGATTATTTTTCGAGATATGAAACCTTCCAATGTCTTAGTTACCCCAGAAAATCGCATTGTTTTGGTTGATTTTGGCATTGCCCGGCTGCTTGACCCCACTAAAAGTAAAGGAACAATGATTGGAACGGAGGGCTATGCGCCACCTGAACAATATCGGGGGGTGGCCGACCAGAAAGGCGACCTTTATGCGCTGGGAGCCGCGTTGCATCATCTGCTTACGAACCACGATCCGCGCCAAGAGACCCCTTTTACCTTCCAAGATCGCCCAATCCGCAAGCTCAATCCGCTAATTTCAGAGAGTATGGAAAAGATTGTCATGCGGCTGTTGGAATATAATGCGGAGGATCGCTATAGTTCGGCCCAGGAAGTTAAGCAGGCTTTGCTCACCGTTTTGGGCGGGAGTGGAGCCTTTAGTGTGCCCTACAGTGGCAGCGAACCCCAAACCGCAGCTTCGGCAGCCGCCGCGCTGGCGAACCAAAATCGGGCCAGCGGGGCCGAATTGATTTGGAAGTTTCAGTGTGAAGATGAAATCCGTTCTTCGCCCTGTATCTATAAAGGACTTTTGTATGTTGGGTGTTATGATAGTAACCTGTATGCGCTTGACCTGGCAGAAGGCAAGTTTCGCTGGAAGTTTGCCACCGAAGCGGGTATCAGTTCTTCGCCCGCGATCTGGGAGCAGAACGTGATTTTTGGCTCCGAAGATGGGGCCGTTTACTCCCTTAATCAAAATCATGGCGTGCGGCAATGGACTTTTCGCACTGGCGGAGCGATTCGTTCCTCCCCCGTGATTCAAGATCGGTTGGTCTTTATCGGCTCAGATGATAACAGTTTCTATGCCATAGACGGGATGCGCGGTTCCGAAGTTTGGAAATTCACTACGTCTTTGCCTTTTCGCTCGTCGGCTTGCCCAAGCAGTGATACAGTTTTTACAGGTTGCAACGATAACTTCATTTATGGGTTTGACATTCGCAATGGGAAAGTGAAAAGCAAGCAACGAGTTCAACAACCAATCGTTTCCACGCCAGCTTGCAACGACGACTTAGTTTTTGTCGGCTCTTTAGATACTTTCTTTTATGCTTTAGACAAAGGGAGCGGCTATACCGTTTGGCGCTTCCGCACCGGCCACAGCATCATCTCTTCACCCTGCGTGGTTGGCAAACGAGTTTTCTTTGGCAGTGCCGATGGCGGATTCTATGCTGTCGAAATTAAGACAGGCAAATTAGCTTGGAAATATGAGATAGAAGCCCAAATAACCTCTTCGCCTTGCGAGGATAGTGGCCGAATCTATTTTGGAGCCACCGATGGTTGCGTTTATTGCTTAGAAACTAATTCTGGCACGCTAATCTGGAAGTATCAAACGGGCGCAGCCGTTGTTTCCTCGCCGAAAGTGGTCGAGGGAGTGGTCTATGTCGGTTCAATGGATCATTGCGTCTATGCTTTGAAAGCTTGAGTTTTCCCGCTCAACCCTGAAAACAAGAGGGCCTAATGTCATTATCTTCAGAACTTATCCTTGCTTCTTCGCTCGCAGCACCGTTGGCAACAGGAGCGCAAGATCAAACTGCGCCAAACGAAGTCCCAACTGAGAAGCTTACCCCTTCTGAGGACTTAAAAGTGGGGGAACAGACCTTAGCTGCCTTTGGCCAACGGGATATTGGGCAGCTTCGCCAAAGCAACCAAGATAACTTTTTTACGTTGGTAGCTTCTTTGCCGCATGAGGATTCAGAACTTGGGTTTGGTTTATTTGTCATCGCCGATGGCATGGGCGGGCACGCTGGGGGCGAAATTGCCAGTAGTTTGGCCGTGCGAACCGTGGCGCACCATGTTTTAGCTAATTTTCTCTTGCCCACTTTGAGCGAAGAACCAACCGAAGCCTTACAAAGCTTGCTGGTCGAGGCCCTAGAGAATGCTAATCGCATAATTTTGGCCCAGGCCCGGCGAGCAGGCTCGGATATGGGCACAACTTGCACCGCTGCGCTCTTGCTCGGCCCCGCGCTTTATCTGGCCCATGTTGGGGATACACGGGTCTATCTCCTCAAACCCAACGCGTTTGAACAATTGACCACCGACCATTCCGCTGTGGGCCGCCTCCTTGAATTGGGCCAGATTGCCCCCGAAGAGGCGCATGATCATCCTTTGCGGAGCCAGCTTTACCGTTCAGTAGGGCAACAACCCACGGTTCAAGTTGATTTTCTCTACCAAAGGTTGGGGCCTGCAACCAAATTACTGCTTTGCAGCGACGGCCTGTGGAGTATGTTGCCCGATGAACAAATCTATGCAACCTTGACGGAGGATGACAAGCCAACTGAATTGTGTTCCACGCTGATCAAGCAAGCGAATGAGGCCGGGGGCGAGGATAATATTTCGGTTATTGTTGTCCGTTTGCCGTCCAACGAAAGGCTTTCCTGATGGCTGCCAGCATCGCCCTCCAAACTACTCTTGGCCGCAATGTTATTGCCAAAAGTGCCGAGCCGCAGATCGTCTATTTGCTGTTGGAAACAAAGGCGGTAGATGTTCCGGCGCGAGCCACAAAGCTTCCCTTGAATCTTTGTCTGGTTTTAGACCGCAGTTCTTCGATGCGCGGGCCCCGCCTTTACCAGGTGAAGGAAGCCGCACAGAAGATCGTAGAACAGCTAAGTGGCCAAGATTCTTTCTCCCTGATCTCCTTCAATGACCGGGCTACAGTAGTGATTCAGGCCCAGCGAGTGACTAACAAAGCTGAGATGAAGGCCGAAATTCAGACGATAGAAGCCGCTGGGGGCACAGAAATGGCCACGGGCCTGGAGATCGGGTTGCAAGAACTTCAGCGCACAATGGTGGGCCAAGGTGTCAGCCGCATGCTCTTGCTCACCGATGGCCAAACTTATGGCGACGAAGAGCGTTGTCTGCAACTTACGCGCCGCGCTCAAGAACGCGGGATTGGCTTGACCATTTTTGGGCTGGGCGAGGAGTGGAATGAGGATTTATTACAACAACTGGCTAACCAAGAAAATAGTAGTACCCGTTATATTACGTCTGTTGAAAGTATTGCCCAAGTTTTTGGCCAAGAACTCAAGCGGATGACTTCCATCTTTGCCAAAGGAGTCCTCGTAGCGCTTAAATTCCAAGGCGCAAGCAAGTTGCGTTCCTTAGATCGAGTGCAACCCTTCATTGCCCCCCTAAGTGGCAAACAAGACCGCAGTGGTCAATTTTTGGCGCGGCTGGGCGATTGGTCCAGCGATGAACCCCAAACTTTTTTAATCGAAGTTGAAGTTCCCCCTTTGGCTCTGGGCGAGCAACCGCTTTTCAACCTCGAATTGCGCTATGACCTGCCAGGCTTAAACATGCGCGACCAGAACAGTAGTACCCCTGTGACCATTAAAGTTCAAGAAGATGCGAATTCCCAAACGCTAGATAGCACCGTCAAGCAATGGCTCGAAAGATTGGTGGCCTATCGTCAACAAAGCCGGGCTTGGCAAGATATTCAGGCGGGGCGCGTCAAAGAGGGGACCAGTCGCCTCCAGGTGGCCAGCCAACGCATGGCAGATGTGGGGGAGCATGACCTGGCCCAGATGATGCAAAAAGAAGCTTTGCAATTGGAACAAACAGGAAATACGTCAGCTGGAGCCCGAAAACGGATTAAATATGGGACTAGAGGGTTGGTGGCAAATAAGCCGGCAAAGTAGCCACCCCCATTGCTTGAGTTTTAGATGGAAATAAGCTATGCAAATGTGTTCAAAATGTGGGACTGAGCAGCTGGATGGGAGCTTTTTTTGTGCAGAATGTGGGGAAAGTTTGGGGGCCAGCCCGGAGCCTAAAAAATCCACGGCCTCATTACACCAACGGGTTCGGGAGCGGCTGCAACAAGCTCCCCCAGAGCCACCATCCCAGCCGCTCAAACCAAATTGCGAAATTGACTTCGTCGTTTTACGAACGGGGCGGCGTTTAATGCTGGCCATGAACAAAGAGCTTTTAGTTGGCCGTTGTGATAAAACCCAGGGCATTTATCCTGATATTGACCTTGAACCCGATGGCGGCTATGATGCAGGAATTTCGCGCCAACATGCGCTCCTGACTCTTGAAAATGGAACTTGTGTCGTTCGGGATTTGGAAAGCACAAACGGGACGCTGGTCAATGGCCGCCCGGTCCTGCCCCACCAGGCGGTCCCCGTTTCCGATGGTGATAAATTAACTTTCGGGGATTTAACTTTGTTAGTTGAGTTTGGGGAAAAACCTTAAAAGCAGGTTAAAGAGATTTGGAAACCCCAAAAGGGGGCTTGCGAACTTCAAACTCTATGTTATACTGGGACGGACATTTACAGAAAATAGCCCGCAAAGCCCCGGCGCTTTAGCTCTGGAAGACAGCCGAGGAAGCGGATCCTAAGTCGCGATCTCTTTAAGCACGTGAGAGCCTGCCAAAAGCGAAAGCTGCGCGAAGGCGGCGGCTTTCAGCGGGCAGGGCAAATTAGGCATTTAGCTAGAAAGGAATAGGGATTCCTTTGGCAAAGACTTTTGTTTTCCACCTCACAGGTGAGCCTCCCATTTTAGGGGAAATTGAAGAAGAGATTTCAATCACGGCTACCTCGATCCGCATCATCAATGCTCGGCGGACCGATGGTAAAGACCTTACTTATCTCGACCCCAAAACTCAAGCAATGGTTATTCCGTGGCA
>DCSM01000058.1:12029-30595 GCA_002325605.1 Chloroflexaceae bacterium UBA1466 | reverse complement strand
GTGCTTTGTTCGCTTGAACCCGCCGCCAGCCACTGCGCTTGAGCATGGCCAGGCGGTGGGTTTGGGTTGGGCCGCCTTCCGGCTCAGAGCATTTGAACGCAGTCCACGCTTGTGTTACAATGCAGCCCAGCGCGGCCTAAGTTTTTCTGCTCTTTTGGATGCTAAATCTATGCAACCTAGTCTATTTGGTTTGGCTAACTCTAACAAAGACTTCGCCCAAAAATTAAGTTGGGGGAAAAATACTTTTAATAATACCTTCCCTACCGCCTTGGCTTGTTACATGGATCATCTGGGCTTTGAGCCAGTCTATTTAACCCTCGATGAAAACCTACAAATCGTTCATAGTAAAATCAGTGTCGCAGAAACATTTGGCTTATCCCCTAAATCTCCTGAAATCTTCTTTGCTTTTGAAGCAGATTTTGTTCCCTACCGTAAATTGATAGTCGGCAAGTTGCCTAGAATTGACTTAGTAACCCAACAGCGAGATACTTGTTTAAGAGGCTTAGAAATTAAGCTTACCGCCTTGCCTGACAATTCTACTTGCGAATTGAAAGAAGAGCATTATGGCTGTGAAATAGTTATTAGGCAAGATACGATTATCTATTTAGCCCTAAGTTTAATTCTAAATTGTTTGGAAACTGGGCAGTTAGACCGCTTGAAAGAGATTGTATCAGTGGGGGAGCAGATTAAGGATTGGACTAACACAGAGGAGATTTTAGAAAGATTCTCAGAATTAGTCATGGTCGTTAATCAAATAGCCTTAGATCAATTACCCTATCAAAAACCAATTATTTTGCAACCTATTTGGAAGACTCTTGGTAAGACTCCGCAATTGCACAATGATGCTTTAGATTTTTTTGTCTGGAGTAATCTCGCTTTCACGAGATTATTTTTAGATTCCATGAGATCGCTAGAATCTATTTCGCGCCAGATGCGTTCAACCGCTTGGCTCGTGAAAATGCTGTATGATTTTGCGGCCCAGAGTCGTTTTAATCCCAAGAAAATCACTGATCTAATGACTTACAAAGTAAATAACGATAAGGCTTTTGCAATCAATGGTAAATTAACAAATCCTTATATGAAATGTCCCGAATTGTCTAAGCCAAGAATTAAGAAAGAGGAGATCAAAGAGATTATTCTTGGCGGTGGACAACGCTTATTAAGCCCTGAACGAAGATTTGATGCCTTGATTTTCTATACTCAAGCTGAACTTTTCAATTAAATATGCGAGGCATAGATTTATTTTGCGGTTGCGGGGGAATGAGTCTGGGGTTTCAAAATGCTGGAATTCAAATCGTTGCGGCTGTTGACCATTGGGAAACGGCTTTAACGGTTTATCGGGGCAATTTCAAGCATCCTACAATCACTTTAGATTTGAATGATGTGCAAAAGAGCGTCGAACAGCTTAGGCTCTATCAAGCCGAAGTCATTATTGGTGGGCCACCGTGCCAGGATTTTTCAGAAGCAGGGAAGCGGAATGAGGAATTAGGCAGAGCCAATTTAACCGTCTCGTTTGCAGAAATTGTTAGCGCTATGCGGCCTGCCTATTTTGTGATGGAGAATGTTGCTTTGACGCTCAAAAGCAAACGCTATCAGATCGCTAGACAAATCTTCAAAGCTGCTCATTATGGTCTGACAGAGCAAATTATAGAAGCTTCTTTGTGTAATGTACCCCAACAACGCAAAAGATTGTTTGTGATTGGGGAGCTAGATGGCCGGGATAATGCCTTGAAACCGCTTTTGGAAAGTGGTTTAACAACTAGACCGACAACGGTTCGTGAGTATTTTGGGGATAATTTGGGGTTTGAATACTATTATCGCCATCCAAGAACTTATGCACGACGAGCTATTTACGGCGTTGATGAGCCTAGCCCAACTATTCGGGGCGTTAATCGCCCTATCCCCCCTAATTATCGGCCCCATCCTCAAGATGCTGCTTTACCAGAGCAAGCGATAGTCTTGACTACCTTACAACGAAGCTATCTTCAAACCTTTCCTGCCCACTTTAGCTTTAGCGGGCCGAAAAGTCACTTAGAGCAAATGATTGGCAATGCTGTCCCCGTGAAATTAGCTGAGTTCGTAGCCTATAAACTGCTTCAATATCAGCAAGAATCTTTTGGCATCCTAAATCTAAGGAAATAAGGAAGATCTCCGATGTACCCACAACTAGCTTTCGTCATCTCGCTGATCTATATTACGAGAGCCGATGGAAAGATTACGAATGAAGAGGTTGGTAATTTGCTCTTAGCGCTGGGCGGCAGAGCAAAGGATGGAATAATAGAGGTCGGCGAGAATAATCGGGCCTTGCTTGAGAAGGCTAAACATTATGCCTCTACCATCCCCCTTGCCACCTTCCTGGCCGAAGCGACCCCTTGCCTTACCGAGGGCCAGAAGTTCTGCTTGCTGACTAGCTTAATAGACTGTGCCCTCGCCGATGGGGATCTGGCCTCCGAGGAGCAGCAAGTTATCTCCCAGTTCCTCAAAGCCTTTGGGCTAACTGAGACTCGCTTACAGACCATCTTCGAGGTCTTAGTCCTCAAAAATGACCGCTCTGTCTTTATCAATCCCGACCACCCACGTAACCATCCCGCTTATCGAGTCACCTTGTAAAGGAGATACATTCTAGCTCTTGATTGGTATACCATGATCCACCGAGCGCACAAGATTCGTCTGAATCCAACCCCTCTAAGAAGGCAGGGTAGGTTGAAGCAGGAATTTAAGCGCTGTTCACTTGGGATCACGCTTAAAGTAGCGGGAAGTTAAGAAAAAGATTGCCCAAATGAAAAAGATTGCCCAACTCCAGGCCCTTCTCCAGCTACCTTCCACCTGGTTGGCCCGCCACCCCAGGGTTCGGATCTGGCTCAATGTCTTACGGCTTGGCCTCTTCCAATTTGGAATGGGCCTCTCCTTGGCCCCCCTCACGGGAACCCTCAATCGCGTCCTCATTGATGAGGTAGGTATTCCTGCGGTGGCCGTAGGTTTCCTCATCTCGATTCACTACTTTGTCTCCCCCGTGCGAGCGATGATTGGCTTCCGCTCCGACCAGGATCGCATAGAAGGTCGCTGGAGGACTCCCTACGTAGTCTTAGGGGCCATGCTTACTTATGGCGGTCTAGCGACAGCACCTTTCTCCCTGATCCTTCTGAGCGGCGAAGGGGTGCTACCTTTCCCCCTTGCCATGGGTATCTGCACCCTAATCTTCCTCGCTTATGGGATAGGGGTCAATACGGTAGAAACAATCTACTTAGCTTTGGTCAGCGACCTCACCCCTCCTGGGGAACGCGGGCGCGTTTTAGCGGTACTTTGGATTATGCTCGTCCTGGGAACCATTGTAAGTTCCCTTATCATGGGGCAGTTGCTTCAGAGCTATAACCACTTACGCTTGATCCAAGTGATGCAAGGGTCAGCCTCCGTCTTCATCGGCCTTACGCTCCTAGCGCTGCTGAATCAGGAGAAGCTCCGCCCCGATGGGAAGGTCGTCGCTTATACCGATGATGTCCGCTTGCGGCTCTCCTTTGGGCAATCCCTCCGCCTCCTGGCGCACCAACCTAGCTTACGCAGCTTGTTTGGCATCCTCTTTGTGGCTACGACGGGCTTTGCTACCCATGACGTTTTACTTGAACCTTATGGGGGGCAAGTCCTTCACATGCCTATCGCGCAGACTACCCAGCTGACAGCGTTGTGGGGCCTTGCAATGCTCTGCGCGATTGCGGTCTCTGGGTGGCTCCTTTGGCAAGGCCGCTCCCCCGTCGGGCTTATCATTGCGGGTTGTCTAATAGGGATGCTAGGTTTTCTGATCATCAGCCTGACCAGTAACGAAGCTCTCGTCGGCCCCTTCCGCATCGGGGTATGGCTAATTGGTTTAGGGCGCGGCTTGTTTGTCGTGGCAAGTATCACCCTTGTGATGTCCCTTACCGATATGGGGCACGCTGGTCTCTTCCTGGGCCTTTGGGGGATCATGCAGGCGATTGCCCAAGGAGTAGGGACGATAGGGGGCGGTCTCGCCCGTGACCTTGCTCAACAATTCACGGGGAAGGTTGTTTTAGGCTATACCTTTGTCTACGGGACTTCTTTGAGTCTGCTTCTTCTATCGCTGATCCTGCTTGCTCTGCTCCGCTTAGACCGCCAACTTCAAGCTGGCGAGGCCCGTTCTCCCTGGCAAGGTCTCCAAGATATTCCCGCAGACCAAATCATCTATTAAGCGCCCCTTCCCTCGCGTCCCTTCTGCGACCTTAACCCTCCTTCAAGGGCAGGAGTCCACAGCTTTAGCTGTGGGGAAGGGGCAAGAGTCCATGGCTTTAACTCTTGAATCCTGCCAAGGACGGTGCTACCGAATCGCCAGGGCTAATTCAAGTGACTCGCCAGGGGCGGGTCAAACTGCTCCATTGCCCCAATCTTAGGCCTAAGCAACGATTGGGGCCTAAGCAATAGGGGAATGACTTATGAGCAAGAAGATCGGCTTACTCATCGAGGGCGGATGGGCTGGGGCAAATGCTTCCAATATGACAGATCAAACGAGTCGCCAATGGCAGATCAAACGACTCAATTGCCCTAATCTTGAGCCTAAAGAACGATTGGGGCCTAAGCAATGGGGGAATAAACCTATGAGCAAGAAGATTGGCTTACTTATCGGGGGCGAATGGTCGTGGCCTCCTGCTTTTATTGGGGAAGTCAACCGGCATCACGAAGATATTACTGCGGAATTGGTGCAATTGGGGGGAACCAGGATGGCCGAGCGGGTCGAATATGCCTTAATCATAGACCGCATCGGCCTCGAAGTCGCCTATTATCGCACTTTTCTCAAGGTGGCTTTGTTAAGTGGAACCACCGTTGTCAACAATCCCTTTTGGACGATAGCCGATGATCGCTTCTTCGGGGCCAGCCTGATGACTTACCTCAACATTCTGCATCCCCTTACCGTTGCGTTACCTTCCCATTCCCATAGTAATGGCTTAGGCGATGATGCTATGCGAAACTTAGTTTGTCCAATCCCATGGGAAGAGCATCTCTCCTATTTGGGAGGGTTTCCGATCCTCTTGAAACCGATTTGGGATGGCCCGACGCGGCGCGAGTATTACATCCAATCCTACGAAGAGCTTTGGCATACCTATAACGATACGGGGACGCAGTGCATGATGCTTCAGCAATACCATAAATGGGATAAGTATGTGCGCTGTATTTGCATTGGTGCAGAGCATATCATGCCAATCAAGTATGATCCACGGGCGCATTGGCTAAATCGCTATGTAGATGAGGAGAATTACTTAACCCCTAGCGAGAGAGAGCAAGTAGTCTCCCTTGCGTTAAAGATTAACCAAGCGTTGGGCTATGAGATAAATGCAATAGAGTGTGGGTTCAAGGATGGAGTACTCTATGCAACCGACTTTATCAACCCTGTACCTAAGTTTGAGATTAGTTTTCTCACCCCACGCTACTTTGATTGGGTCGTTAAGGCTACGGCAGACTTTGCGATCAAGCAAGTCAAAAACCCCCAACGGCAGTTGCAAGATGCGCGCTGGGGGTGGTTGATAGACGATCAACCTAAGCGGTAAACCCTAAAGGCTTAATGGTTTTAAGTCGTTTAGGCCCCGACGGCCTCCATCCTTTCGGCGGTATTAGGGAGGGGTTCATTACTGTAATCACGCAAAGTCGTTGGGTCAGGAAGACGCTCAGTAAAGACAATCCCTTTGAGATGGTCAATCTCATGCTGTAAAGCCCACCCCAGCAGGTCATCGGCCTTCCTTAACCTACGTGGCTTCCCACTCAAGTCCTGGTATTCCACCGTTACCCACTTAGCTCTGGGGACTTGCCCATACCAATTGGGCAGACTTAGACAACCCTCTAGGCGCATAACCTCATCCCTGCTGATTTGAACAATTTTGGGATTGATAAAGACATAAGGAACAGCAGGTGCAACCTCTTTCTCTGTGCCATCAGCTAACTTTTCGTAGGTTGGGGGGATTTCAATCACGATGATCTGGAGCGGAACCCCGACTTGAATAGCCGCCAGGCCTACCCCACACCCATTTTGCATAGTAGCAAACATCTCATTAACTAAAGATTTAAGCTCCCGATTAGGAAATTTCACGGGGCGGCTAACCGTTTTGAGAACTTTAAGGTCAACGGGGTCATCAATCCTTAGAACTCGTTTCAGTGCCATATTAAGTCAACCTTTTCACTACAAAGCCTTGATCTAAGCGCATTATAGCACATTTAAAGGGTCGACATCAACGTGCCAACCAGGTAAATCGCCCAGATGGGGCAGGATAAGGAGGGGGTTGGGAAGGCAAAGGAGACAGTGCCAGCGCCATTTGCCCTGGAGCCGCTGCTTGAAAGCGGGGGCTGGCCCGATAATTTGCCAATGAGGGATGCTGTTTTGAACGGCGATCTCTCTGAGCTTCGTAGCGAGATCAAGCGCGGTTTGTTTGCAAAGAGCCTCATTCGTATGCCCATAAACGAAACGAATCAAGCGATTAAAGGGAGGGTAGCCTGTTAAGCGTCGAAAAGCAAGCTCTTGAAGGTAGAAACGTTGATAATCGTGTTCTTGAGCAGCTTGTAAAACATAGTTTTCTGGGCTATAGGTTTGAATAATTACTCTTGCCCCTGCCTTACGGCGACCAGCGCGGCCAGCGACCTGAGTAAGTAGCTGAAAAGTACGTTCTCCACTCCTAAAGTCGGGGAAGTAAAGGCTGCTATCTGCTGCTACGACCCCTACGAAGGAAACTAAAGGCAAATCTAAGCCTTTAGCAATCATTTGTGTACCAATTAAAAGATCAGCCTCGTGGTCTTGGAAGGTTTTAAGGAAGCGGGAATGGACATTTTTGCCCACAGCGCTATCGCTATCCCAGCGCAGGATGCGAGCTTTAGGAAAGAGGAGGCGCACTTCTGCCTCAACCCGTTGAGTCCCGATGCCAAAGTCCTTGATTCTGGGGCTAAGACAAACGGGGCAAAAGGCTGGCAAAAGCAAGTGATAACTACACGAATGACAGAGCAAAACGTTTTGTTTAGTCTTCTTTAGCTCGTGAAAGGTGAGTTGTTGTAAGCATTTAGGGCAAGAAAGGACTTTGCCGCAGTCCCGACAGAGGACAAAAGTAGCTTTCCCGCGCCGATTAAGGAAAAGAATCGCTTGTTCTTGGTGATCTAAGACATTCTTCAAAGCTTCTTGCAACGGCTGACTAAAGATAGAGCGATTATTTCTCTGTAGCTCCCGGCGCATATCAACCAATTGAACCGTCGGGAGCGGGATAGAAGTAGAATGAAGCAAGCCATCTGGGCCCTTTGAACAACCAATTCTTTCAGGTAAAGCCAAGAGCGTATATTGGCTTGCTTTAGCAGCATAATAGCTTTCGATACTAGGGGTTGCGCTCCCCAAGATAATACAGCTTTGCGTCAATTTACCTAGCTGCAAAGCGACATCGCGGGCGTGGTAGTGAGGGTTATTATCCTGCTTATAACTTGGCTCGTGTTCTTCATCCATAACGATAAGCCCAAGGTGGGGCAAAGGAGCGAAAACTGCCGAGCGACTCCCAATTGCTAGCTTGATCTGACCATTTCGCAACTTCCGCCAGGCATCATAGCGTTCTCCAGGCGCAAGCCTACTGTGAAGAACAGTGAATTTACCTGGGAATCTTGCTCCAAAGCGTTGAATAAATTGCGCTGTCAAAGCAATTTCTGGGATTAAGACTAGAGCTTGTTTTCCTTGCCGCAGAACACGAGCAATTGCCCGCATATAAAGCTCAGTTTTCCCGCTTCCCGTCACTCCGTGGAGCAGAAAGACAGATTCGGCTTGGGTCTTAGAAGGTTTATCTAAAGCGGCTGAGATGATTTCCCAAACTTGACGCTGCGCTGCGGTTAGAATCGGTGGGGTGGCGGGGACAATCACTTGCCCAGCCAAAGGGTCACGCCAAGCCTCATGCATCTCGAAAGCCAAAATACCTTTTGTCGCTAAGGCTTGCAGAAGCGGAAGATTTGCACCTGTAGCAGCGTAGATTTGTTGAGCAGAATAGCTTTCTACGCTCTTATGCTCCGCAAACCATTGCAAAAGGGCTTGTTGTTTAGGGGCTCGACCTAAGGTAGCTATTGTTTCAAGGAGCTTCTCTGAATCAAGAAGAAGCTTCACAAACCGCTCGAATTTAGGCTGGGCTTTAGGGGCACTTAGCGCTATACCCCGTTCCAAAAGGCCCTTTTGATATAGAGAAAAGATCGTTTCCCTTAAATCCCTCTGATTTCCTCGTAAAAGGTGGAGGAGATCAGGCTCAGAAACCTTGCCATGCGTGCGAATCGCATAGAGAATAGCGCGTTCGGCTAAGGGCAAATTCGCTAAATTGCTAGTCAAACCTGACGCAGAAGTTTGCCAAGTAGGGAGGGATTCCTGCTCCACACCTGGCGGCAAGAAGAGTTTTAAGGCTTCATAAAGGGCTACACGATAGGTATTCGCCAGCCACTGGGCGAGTTGCAAGCCAACAGGCAAAATGATTGCTTCAGGGTCAGCCAACGTGAGAATATTCCGAAACTTTGGTTGCGCTGGCGAAGGGGGAGAAAGCGTGAGGACAATCCCTTGGACTTGTTTTTGGCGCAAGGGAACCCAAACCAATTGCCCTGGAACGATAATTCCTTGCAATTCTGGCGGAATAGTATAGCTGAAAAGCGCGGTTTGCCCTGCTTTCAGCCGAAAATCGAGCGCGATAGTAGCAATTTGTTCTGGTAGCATAAATCTATTCTAACACTGCTGACCAAGGTTCGCAATAGCTTTCTAACACTGAAACTATGTTATACTTTGCTTGAAATAGAGCAAAGGTCTGGAAGTCTAAAACGTTGAAACATCCATCTTTGAGCGCAATGGCTTTAGCACTGGTGTGGGATTGGGTCTTTGGGGAGCCGCCAAACGCGGTGCATCCCGTGGCGTGGTTTGGGCAATTTGTGGCGGCGGTGGAAAAGCACGCGCCGCACGGCCAGCCTAAAGCGGAATTGCGCTTTGGAATGCGGTTGGCGGTGCTGGGAGTTGCCGTAGCTGCTGCGCCACCGTTGTTATTGGCAACTGCTTCGCGCCAGCGCAAGCTGGGTTGGGCCGCAGATGCTGCTTCTCTTTTCCTCCTCAAAACTACATTTGCGGGGCACGGTTTGCTGGCCGCAGGCGCGGCGGTAAAGCAAAAACTTCAGGCGGCAGAGGCCGAATCAGCCCAAATTGCTTTGCAAGCCTTAGTGAGTCGAGATACTTCCACTCTCGATTCAACCCAACTTGCCGCCGCCACGATAGAATCCTTAGCCGAGAATACCAGTGATTCCTTCATTGCCCCTCTTTTCTATTATACTTTTTTTGGTTTACCAGGCGCAACTATCTATCGGGCGATAAATACAATGGATGCAATGGTCGGTTATCGGGGGCACTATGAGTATTTGGGCAAGATTCCCGCCCGCCTTGATGATCTTGTCAACCTTATTCCCGCTCGTCTGACGGCTCTTTTGTTGTTAATCGCAACTTTCCTCACAGGAAATGATCTTAAAACTGCATGGCGCGTGCTACAAACCGATCATGGCAAAACTGCCAGCCCCAATGCGGGCTATCCAATGAGTACCATGGCAGGAGCTTTGGGGGTTTGCCTCACAAAAGATGACCATTATTGTTTGAATGCAACAGGGCAAGCCCCAAAGCCAAGTGATCTTCAACGTGCAATGCACCTTACAAAAGTAACAATGCTTTTAGCAGCTGGGCTTCAGTTGCTTTTTCTTTTTCTGCTAAAGCGCTTTAGCCTTTTTAAGCCTTCTAAAACCTAAGTAGTAGCTTTTCTTAAACAACTATGCCAATTTATCCGCGACCAGAACTTGAATATATCTCGCAGATCCCTCATGGTGGGTATCAAAAACGGTTTGGGGAACCTGAATTATTAGATTTTAGTGCCAATGTCAACCCATTTGGGCCAACGCCACGGCTTTGGGAAGCATTGCAAAAAGTTCCGCTTGGGCAACATCCAGACCCTAGAGCGACAACTTTGCGCCACTTTTTAGCCAATCTGCTTGGCTTGCCCGCTCAACAGATTCTAATTGGGAATGGTTCCATTGAACTAATTTATCAAATTGCTGTAGCTTATTTGCGCCCAAAAGACCAGGTTCTGATTGTTGAACCAACTTTTGGCGAATATGCGGCGGCAAGTATGATGATGGGCGCAGAAATCATCCGTTGGCAAACGAAGCTAGAAAATAGTTTTGCGCTGAAGATTGAAGAACTTGGAACTTTTCTTAGAAAAAATCAGCCACGCCTGCTCTTTCTTTGTAATCCAAATAATCCAACAGGTCTTTTTCGCCAGTGCGAAGAGATTGAATACATCTTACAACAGGCTCCAGAAACGCTTTTTATCCTCGACGAGGCTTTTATTCGGTTTGTCGACCATGCTTGGTCTGCGCTCCCGTTGCTCAAATATGAAAATCTCCTAATTTTGCGTTCTTTGACCAAGGATTACGCGCTGACGGGCTTACGGGTAGGCTATGCGGTGGCGGCCCCCACGACAATTGCTGCTTTAGCGAAAGTGCAGCCACCGTGGAGCGTCAATGCGTTAGCGCAAACTGGCGCACTTGCAGCCCTCTGTGATGAAGCTCATTTGCAAACCTCTTTAGCAGCATTAGCGCAAGCTAAAAAGGAATTTGTGAATGATTTAATCGCTTTAGGTCAAAAGGTTTTAGCCTCAGAAGTTAATTTCTTTTTGCTGAAAGTTGATTCAGCGAGAGAATGGGCCCAGAAATTGCGCGAAAAAGGAATTCTTGTGCGCGATACGACTTCTTTTGGCTTACCGAATACGATTCGGGTTGCAACTCGGCAAGCGGCAGAAAACAAGCATTTTGTTGAAACTATAAAGAACATTTTGAAAGGGTAAAAAGATGGCACGCATGATTCTACTGGGCGTGGGGACAAGCGTCCCCGATGCTGACCGTGGGCATACGCATATGGTGTGGGAAAGCGGAGGCGAACCATTCTTGATTGACGCGGGGGGAAGTACTTATCAACGGTTGCTGAAGGTTGGCATAGACCCTCAGACCTTACGGGGCGTTTTGCTGACGCATAGCCACCTTGACCATATCAACGGGCTGTTTTCGTTGGTCTTTAGCCTCTACCTTGCAGGCCGACAGACCCTTCCCCTGCCAATTTATGGCCTCCCTTCAACGCTGGCCATCGTGCAACAGATTCTGGCAGCTTTTGAATTGGGAAAATATGTTGCTCCCTTAGAATGGACACCTGTTCAGCCTGGCGAAACACTTGTCCTCGCTGAGGGCTGGAAGCTACGTTTAGCTCTCAATGAACATGTTGCACCTTGTTTGGCGCTGCGCTTTGAGAAGGAAGAAAAGTCCCTAGTCTATTCAGGAGATACGCCTCCTTGTCAAGCGGTGATTGATTTGGCCCACGGAGCCGATGTTTTGTTGCACGAGGCTACTTCCAAAGAACCTTCTTCTCCTCATTCCACGCCACGCCAAGCAGGAGAAGTAGCGCAGCAAGCAGGGGTGCAAAAACTCTTTCTGGTTCATTTTAGCCCCTATTGGACCATGCCCGAAGCCGAAGCTTTAGCCGAAGTTCAGGCTGGGGGCTTTCGGGGGGAAGCAGAGCTTGGGCAGGAGGGTCAAGTTATTGAAGTATAGAAGTGGCCCGTAAAGGTAAAGGATTTTTTGATGAAGCAAACCGTTTCGACCTTTCCCGCGCTTCAGACCCGCAACTTGGAAGGGCAAGATCTGCACCTTCCAGCGGATTTGCAGGGGAAATGGAACATTGTGACCGTAGCCTTTCAGCGCTGGCAGCAAAAATTGATCGAGGATTGGCTGTCCCATCTTACCCCCCTGATTGAGACCTATCCGGGGCTAAAAATCTATGAAGTACCTGTGATTGCAGGTCTCTACACGGTTATGCGGCCCATCATTGACGGCGGAATGGCCCGCAACATACCCAATAAAGGGGCACGGGAACATACGCTTACTTTCTATGGGAACGTGCGGCGGGTGGCTGAGGATTTGGGTTTGGCAACGACAGAGACCATCGCGCTTTTCTTGGTCGGCGAAGGGGGAAAGGTTCTTTGGCAAGGGGGAGGAGAGTATGAGGGGAAGCAACTTATTTCTTTGGAAAAGGTGCTGAGGGAATTGGGGGAGAGGTAACAAAGGTTGGGTAAAAGGTGAAAGAATCGGGGCTTTGCAACGCAGCGCGTTGCAAAGCCCCTTCTATCTTCGGCCCGCGCCTTCTTACTTAGACCGCCTAAACCACGAACGGGGGTCAAAACGGTCTTTGAATTTGAAGCGGGCCAAAAGATCTTTCCCGACTAGAAACCCTCCAACCCAAAACGTTCCTTCGCCCAATAGAATTAGCGCTGGGGAGAGAATCAATTTAATTTCAACACTCAGCGGTACAAAGGGGAGAGCAACTAAAATTGCATACAACCCAAAAGAAAGAATAATGAGCCCAAGGCCACTCCACTTGGCCAAAATCGTGCTCCGCGATGCTTGCTTAGTTGAGAATTGTTCTTGGTCTTCCATGTCATATTTAAGTTTGATTTATAAACAGATAGAAAACAACAAAAAAGACACAACAAATAATAGTGAGCAAAAAGCGTTAATTTTTATCGCTCATTTTAATTTTCGCTTCGATCTTAATGTTTTTGGGAAGATTTCAACGATTGAAAAAGTATTTTAAGGTGAATATGGTATGGTGTAATAGGGTGAATAGAATAAGATAGCAAACGGCGAGGTAATAAACCAGAAGATAATTGGCCAAAATAATCCGAAAATGAAGTAACCAAATCCTACCATACCAACCATACCAAAACCTGCTACCACCATGCCAAAACCCATTGTTACAAGGCCAAAAGCCGCTTCCTCTATTGATTGCTTATTGTATAACATAGCCGCAACCTTTCTTTACTTCAGGCGGCCAAAACTTTTTCCTCTCTTTCCCTATGAAAAATTCTTGCTGCTCCACTTGTCCTTAGTCAAAACTATGTTTGTACAGTAATTGATTAGCTAAGGTTGTTTTAAGAAATTAGACTAAACAGCAACCAAAAAGAGACACAACAAGTGACGATGAGCAAAAAAGTAATTTTCATTGCTCATTTGTAATTTTCTGATCGATCTTAATGATTATGTTTAGGTTCCAAAGATTAAAAACATCTTAGATTGACTAAGGTTAAAAGCCATAAGATGCCGAATTCAATGTGGCTGCAACCCAAGCAAGGGTAAAAAGCGGCCAAGAGAAGATGGCAAGGAAAACCATGACCAGCATCAAGGCAAGAAGGTTTTCTGCCGTTGTGGTAATATCGTCGAGCATAGCCGCAACCTTTCTTTTTTCAGGCGGCCAAATGGTTAAGAAATCCTTACTATTGACGTTATTATATCACAACTTTTACAAAATGGAAGTCTGCTTGAGCAAGTTGCAGCCTGAGTTTAATCCCCTTTATTCTGCCTCGCTGTAGCCCAGCCAGCCCAGAGAAGTTAGATCATTGCGCCAATTTGGCCGAACTTTGACCCAAAGATCAAGGTAAATCGCTTGGGACATGATGTTTTCAAGCTCTTCCCTGGCAGCTTGGCCAATTCGTTTGAGCATTTTCCCCTGAGCCCCAATGATAATCCCCTTTTGAGTCGGCTTTTCCACCGAAACCGTCATTCGCATATAGAGAGCCGCATCTTTTTGTTGCCATTCCTCAACTTCAATTGCTACTGAATGGGGTATTTCCTGTGATGTAAATAACAAAACCTTCTCACGCACGATCTCAGCTGCAAAATTTTGCATGGTTTGGTCAGTTACCCAATCTTCTGGATAAAGCCGTTCCTCACTCAAAGGTAGGCGCTGGGCAAGCTCCGTTACTAAAGTTGCTAAACCTGCCCCCGTCTTAGCCGAAAGCGCAACTTCCATTTCCCAATGACCTAAAGCGCGATAGGCCGCTAAATTGGAAGGGCCTTTTGGCCGCAAATCAACTTTATTCAAAACTAAAAAATGAGGAACTCGACTATATTCGATGATTTTTGCGATTTCGCTATCAAGCTTACTGGGTGGTTTGCTTATATCTACCATCAAACAGACAAGATCAGCCGTAGGAATCGCTTGTTTAGCAGTCTTTACCATTCTTTGGCCCAGTTTATGATGCGGTTCGTGAATCCCTGGCGTATCAATGAAAATCAGTTGCGCGATGGGGAGGTTGAGAATTCCGCGCAAAGGCAGGCGCGTCGTTTGCGGATGATCTGAGACAATCGCTACTTTTTGGCCCAAAAGCGCATTCAACAGCGTACTTTTACCGACATTTGGTTTGCCCACCAAAGCTACAAACCCAGCGCGAATCGGCGCATCTTCAACAGGCAAAAGGTCTGTTTCAAGCAAGTCAGGGGCGGTGACACAAGCGTCTAAATACTTAGCTGTAAGTTCTGCTTCGTTGATCATTAGTTACCTAGCTATAATTGACACATTAAGAAAAGCGCATCTTCGCGGGTCGGATAGAAATGTTCCAAAAAACCACTAATCCGAAAGCCGCGCTGTTGATAAAATTCAATTCCTGGCACATTTCGCCCAGGCGCATGAGCCAAAAGGGCGATTAGATTTCTCTTTTGCGCCCAGTGGCGAGCGGCGGTCACCAGGGCTTTGCCAACTCCATGGCCGCGACTTTCGGGAGCCACCAGCAAACGGGCAATTTGGGCCTGTCCCTGGTCAAAAAAGAGATTGAGCAAGAGATAGCCGAGAAGCAAAGAAGTGCCGCTGGCATCCAAAAGGTCGAGAGCTACGAGCCGCAAATGATAATGCGGCCACGCCTCAGCCAGCGGGACGGCGAGCGCGGGCAAAGTCAATTGGCACGGGCGCGGCAAGCGGGTTTGGCGCAACTGAAAGGGCAAAAAAGCCTCGCCCCTAGCGTAAGTGCTGCGCCGCGTGGGGTCGCCTTCCAACACGACTTGCCACGTCGCGCTCGTGGTGTAGCTGGGGCGCACTTCCAGACACCTTGCCAGATCGGGAGTTTCAGCTTCACGAATAACGAGCATTAGCTTAGGGCTTAGGTGCTTTTGGCTCTGATTCCATGCTTTGTAGCTCTGGGATCTTAGCTTCTGGCGGAATCTCATGCGATTCCAGCAGTTTGGGATAAAGATACATTAAGAGAATCCGAATCACCGCAGCGACGGGAATCGAAATTAGCAAGCCAAACATCCCACCAATCGCCCCACCTGCCATAATCGCAAAAATGACAATCACGGGATGCAACTTTACCAAGTGCCCAACCACATTGGGAATGATAAAATTATCCTCGATCTGGCGTAAAACGAAGTAAATGATCCCCAATAAACCTGCTAAACTGCCACTCGATAAGCCATATGGGACATGAGGCTGGAAGAAAGCAACGGTCATCGCAATTCCCGCTGCCGACCAAGGCCCAATAATCGGGATCAATTCCAAAGTTCCCGAAGCAATGGCAATGACTAGTGCCGAAGGAACATGGAGAATCGAGAGGGGAATGTAAAGCATCACGGACATAATCAAGATCAGGAAAAGTTGCCCCCGAATATAAGCTCCTAAAACTTGGTCGATCTGCTGCCCAAGCTCACAGATTTCGGCGCGATAGGGCGGGGCAATTTGGCGAATGGCCCAAGTTTTGAGTTCAGGCGACTGAAGGAGCAGATAAAAGGTGACAATTAAATAGACTAGCGTGTAAAGGACGGCTTCCAAAGCGGTAAAAACGAGGCCTGGCACATTGCCACTGAGCGTGCGCCCCAAATCGCTAATGACACCAATCAACTGATCTTCCAACGGAACTAGATTGATGACCATCCCTGGGATGATTTCAAACGTTTTGCGCCCTTCAAAAACCGTCGCAATGTTGGCGATGATGAAAGGGATGCGTTGTTTCACCAGCCAGGCATATTGAGCCGTAAGCTTGGGCCAGAGCAAGTTTCCTAAGCCATAAAGTAAAGTAAAGGCACAAATATAGAGAATGCCGACCCAAATAACCCGCTTCAGCCGCGTGCGCTGCTGGAGAAAACTGACTAAAGGATTGAAAATGTAGGCTGTAATGATCGCGGCCACAAAGGGTGCTAAAATCGCGGTCACCGCATGCAGGAGAAGCAGGGTCAGCGTGAGCAGCAGCAGGCCCGTGATGAATTTCCAGCGGGGTGTGAGCCTAAGCGGGAGAGATTCTACTTGCATCAAACTTTAATCCTTGGCAAAGATGAATTTCAAATTCTACGGGACAGGGCAAAGCCCCAATTGCGGAGCCTTAAAGTAGGCTTGCAAAATCTGTGTCGCAGCGGGGACGGCCAACGTGGCCGAACCGTCGCTGAGGTCGCCCGTCCCTTCAAGTAAAACTACGACGGCAACTTGGGGCTTCTCGTAGGGCGCAAAGGCTGCAAACCAAGAATGACTTTGGCGCGTCGGGAGACCATAGGCATTGATTAACGTCGGCCCAAACTCCGCTGTGCCCGTTTTGCCTGCAATGCTAAGGCCGGAACAATTATCCCGCGCCCCGACATTATGCCCCAGCGTGACGGAACGGCGCATCCCATCGCGGATAACCGCCAAATACTTAGGGTCAACAGGCACTTGGCGCTGGCTTAGGGGCTGCAAATCTTGCACCACAGCCCCGCTCTTATCAGTGATCTGCTTGACCAATTGGGGCGTGTAGAGGGTCCCCCCATTGGCTACAGCAGCGGTTGCTCCCGCCAGCTGCAACGGCGTTACTTCCAAATAGCCTTGCCCAATTGCGGTATTGTAAGTATCACCGGTACTCCACGGCTCGCGCAAATTACGGATTTTCCAACTAGGGTCGGGGACGCGCCCCGCCCCTTCCCCAGGCAATTTGATCCCCGTGGGTTTGCCCAACCCAAACCATTGCAGCCCCGCAGCCAACCGCCCAATCATCAACCCGCGAATGCTTGCACCACTGCCGCCTAAGTTGGTCGCTTGGTCATTGCCCCCCGCGATAGAAGCAAAGAAAACATTGGAGGAGATTTTAAGCGCATCGGCAACCGTAAGCAACCCGTTATCTTGGGGCGTTGAATTGGGCAAAATAAAGGTTCGCCCCCCCGTCTCTTGAAGGGTGATTCGGCCTGGGTCGCGCAGAAGGGTCTCTGGTTTAATTACCCCTTCTTGCAAAGCTATTGAACCAACGAATTGCTTGAGAGTTGAACCTGGGGGATAACTTCCTGCGATGGCCCGATTGGTCAAGGGCGACAAAAGAGCCATTTCAGCTTGCTTTTTAGGGTCAGCTGGGGCAAGGAAATTGAGTAACTCATTCATCCGCGTGGGGTCAACCCAGATATTATTATCATACGCAGGTTTGCTCACCATGGCGAGAACTTCGCCATTTCGCACATCAAGGACCACCGCAACCCCATTCGTAATCGGGGCATACTTCGTGCGATGGCCGCCTAAAACCTGTCTGCGCCGCTCACTCTCATTCAGCCAGGTCTGGATTATCGTTTCAACTTGTTTCTGAAAGGCCAAATCAAGGGTTAAAAGCAAATTGTGGCCCACTTGAACTGGCTGCATTGTGTGGGGAACAGAAACTGGGCGCTCTAAAGCATCAACGAAGCGCGTCTCAATGCCCACCTTGCCCCGCAATTCGGTTTCATAACTACTCTCTAAACCATCTTTACCGATGCGATCATTATTTTGATACGGCAAAACACCAATCGCGCTAGAGGCAATGCGTTTTTTGAGCAAGCCACACGGCTTAACATGGCTTACAAGATCGGCTAATGCTGTAACCCACGAGGTTGCAGGGTTTTCAGTAACTAATTCACATTCGTTTATCCGCCCAAGGTAGCCTAACAAATGGGAAAGTGAAGGTAAACTAGCACTTTGCGGATAACTGCGCCGATAGCCTTCCACTACTTCAACCCCTGGGAGATAGGCCATGTTTTCGCGCACGACGAGCGCTAAAGCGGGCGAGATCCCTTCTTTGAGCAACAATTTGCGATAACCTTGGAGCCCACTGCGGCGGATAATTTCTTCCACAGGGGGCTGAAAAATGAACAGATCGGGATGCGCTTGGGCCAACGCCAGAGCCGCCATATTCTTGTTGGGGGCAATGGTCAGCGGGAGCGAAAGAGGTTGGCCTTCGGCAAGCTCAGGCAACGGTTGGCCTTCGGCAAGCTCAGGCAACGGTTGGCCTTCGGCAAGCTCAGGCAACGAGCGCGGAAGCTGTACAAGCTGCGCGAGTTCGGCCTGCAAGGTCGGCTGAAGCCTTAAAGCCTTGGTAGAGGAAAGGGTTAAGGTAGCACTTAGCTCGCAAAGCTGCGATAGCTGGCTCAAAACCCGCCTTCGCTGGGCCGTTTTGAGCGGCGGTAAAGCTCCGGGCACAACCGCAAGGCTAAAAATGGGGACACTTTCAGCCAGAAGGGTTTTCCCATCGCGGGCCAAAATTTCGCCCCGTTGGGGGGAAACCAATTGATAGCGCGTGGTAAGCACTTCAACTGCACCCCCATAGCGCCGAGCATCGCCATCAACTAGCTGGAGTTGAGAGAGCCGGCTGCCTAGGATGAGCAGGAAAAAGAGCATCAAGGCCCTAAGGATCATGATGCGATGATCAAGCATCTTCCAGTTACTTTCTAAAACCAGGCCTCAA
>DCSM01000058.1:920-11930 GCA_002325605.1 Chloroflexaceae bacterium UBA1466 | reverse complement strand
ACAGGCAAGCTGCCTATTCTACCGCAAGCCGTGGCCTGAGCTACTTGGGTCCTCTTTGCGGCGCTAACCCTTGAAAAAGCGCAAAAAGAGGAAGGGTTGGAATTAAAGTTTGCAAGACGCTCGGTAAAATTAGCGTGCTGAAATAGGGTTGCCAGGCCAGCGGAGCAACCGTGCAATGGTAAATCAGGCCCAGCACGAACTCGTAGGCCAAGGCCCCAAAGAGGACGGTGAGGAGGGGAAAGAACGGGCCATTGAGATTTCGCTTATGGCCCGCGAGAGCTACGGTGCTAACTACGGCCAACAACAGCCCCAACACATGACTGCCAAGGAGTGTGTGGGTCGCTAAATCTAGGGCTAGGCCGCCATAAAAAGCCCAGCGGAGCGCCGCGCTTACTTCCCCTTCCCCCGCACTGGGGGCCATGCTGACCCCCAACAAGGTCCGCCAAACCACTAAGATCAGGAGAAAGAGCGGCGGAAAACCGAGGGGTGCGGGGAAGAGCAGCACTTGGATGAGGGCCCCCGCCAGCAGGCCCCCAAGCAACAGAGCTTCGGCAAGCAGCCGTTCTTCTATCCTTTGAGGCTGAGAATCACCCACACGTAGCGTACCTGATCGGGGTCAACGTAGGGCCATAGTTCCGCAACCTGCGTATGCCCATTGCTGCCCAATTTCTCAATGCGACCAATGGGAATCCCTCCAGGGACCGCCGCTAAGGGAAGAGCTAGGTTTAATTCACTAGTTAGCCCCGCACTCACCACCGCGCTCCCCACAACCAAGGTGATTTCTTGTTCTAATTGCTCTAAGCGCAACCGCGAACCGCGTTGCCATTGCCCCTGCACTAACCCCAGCGTCGCGGTCCCTTCGTGAAGCACTCTGGCGCTGATCTGGCTGCTTAAATCGGTAATGAGCAAGACTCTGGCCGTATGCGGCCCCACTTCAGCTACAATTCCAACAAGAGCCGTTGGTTCACTACCTGTCTGCCCAAGCACAGCCATGCCTGGCGCAACACCTTCGGCGCTGCCGCAATTTATGCTAATCCCGCGTCGCCCCGCATCTGCCGAACGCACCATCACTTCGGCCCCTAGTAAATTCCAGTTGCTCTTTGCGGCCAGCGCCAACTGTTGGCGTAACCGAGCATTTTCGACCAGCGCCTGCTCCCTAAGCAAGACTTCAGCCTGAAGCTGACTGACTTGCTGCTTGAGCCGCTCGTTTTCGGCTCGCAAACTGGAATTACTTTGCAAATTTGGCCCCAGATCAGCCATTGCATTGTGCAAGCCCCCTAGGTTTTTGAGGGCTGGGGTAATTAGCCCTTGGTCGAGGAACTCCCGACTCTGCTTGAACAGGCCCCGCCGATCTAAGTGGAGCAGCAGAAGGGCCAGCAAACAAAAACCGAGCGCCAGAATTAAGGGCCACCGAAAGTTTGCCGCTCGCCTTAGATTTGCACCCCGGAGCTTGAGGAGGGGAGCATCCAGAAGATCGCGCATTAGGCCTCACTGTCTGGCAACCTTAATATTTGGCCACGCGGCGGCTGCTCTGGGTGCGTAACAGAATTTGGCGGTAGATTTTGTTATCAAAATTCTCAACCATCTTGCCTGCGCCCCGCGCTACACACGACAGCGGGTCTTCCGCAATGTAGACTGGCATCCGCGTTTCGGCAGCGATGCGGCGGTCTAAGCCATGCAGGAGCGACCCTCCACCAGCCAAAGTAATGCCATGCTCCATTACATCAGCCACCAGTTCAGGCGGAGTCTCTTCTAAGGCTGCTCGGATTTCTTGCACGATTGTGTTGACAGGCCCCGCGATTCCTTCACGGATTTCGACACTGCTCACCTCCACCGCTTTGGGCAACCCCGTGAGCATATCGCGCCCCCGCAACACAACTTTGAACTCTTCATCTAGCGGATAAGCACTCCCCGCGACAATTTTGGCCTTTTCAGCCATGCGATCCCCAATCAACAGATTATATTCGCGCCGCGCAAATTGAATTATCGCTTCATCTATTTCATCACCGGCGGTTCGAATTGAATGATTGACCACGATTCCGCCTAACGAAATCACGGCCACTTCCGTCGTTCCGCCCCCAATATCTACAATCAAGCTGCCTACCGGCTCCTCGACAGGCAAGCCTGCGCCGATAGCCGCCGCCATTGGCTCCTCGACTACATAAGCTTCGCGGGCATTGGCATTGAGCGTTGCATCGCGGGCCGCTCGCCGTTCGACTTCGGTGACTCCTGAAGGTACACCAATCACCACTCGTGGGCGCGGCGGAATAAGCCCCAATGTTCGTTCGTGGGCCTTTTTGATGAAATAATCTAACATCTTTTCGACCACCTCAAAGTCGGCAATTACCCCGTCTTTGAGCGGCCGCACCGCAATGATATTGGCTGGAGTCTTGCCGATCATGGCTTTGGCTTCAGCCCCAACCGCATAGATTTGTTTCGTTCGCCGATCCGTGGCGACCACCGAAGGTTCACTGATCACGATCCCTTTGCCACGGACATGGACGAGCGTATTTGCCGTGCCGAGGTCAATTCCTAAGTCACGACTAAAATGCCCAAAAATGACATTTATTGGATTAAAAGAGGCCAAAGCTCCGTGCCTCCACTATAGGCTATCAGGAATTTGCATAAATTGTCCATACCTCGCATTATAGCATGCCTTTGGCTCCTTGCCTTCGGGGCCTTCTGGACTCCGGCTGCCGAAGCCCATGCCCGCAAAGTGCTGCCTTTTGCCGGGCGAGAAAGGCTCGCAAGGGGCCTTTCTTGACTATTCAAATGTTTTAAGCTACAATGCACTACATGTAAATTTTGCCAGGGTTAAACTGGCCGTCTCGATTTTTGGAATTATGTCGAGACATTCTTCTCTGAGGCCTGCGGACTGTTCGGAAGACCAGCCTTCGGGTTGGCAGAACAGGATCAAGTAGGAATTTCTGGCTACCAAAAGGCAAACCTTTTGCGTAGCTCGAAAATAGCAGTTATGACCGCAAGTTGTTGGTAATGGCTAAAGTTCGACCTCTTTTGTTGTGGCCCACCCGCCACACACGGTTCTTTTTCCTGGATCGAGACAAAATTGCTCGTTCCTCCAGCCCTTCTGCGGTTGGAGGCTTTTCTTGTTATGCCCATTTTTCGTTCAGTCTTTCCATTTAGTGCCCTTGTCGGCCAGGAGCGGCTCAAACGAGCGCTGCTGTTGAACGCAGTTAATCCTCGGATTGGCGGAGTCTTAATCCAAGGTGAAAAGGGGACCGCCAAATCTACGGCGGTCCGCGGTTTAGCTCGCCTCTTGCCCCCAATCACAGTAGTTGCTGGGTGTCCCTATAATTGTCAGCCCGACCAACCTTGCGGGCTTTGTTCTGTGTGCAAAGCTTCCTCTACTGCTGCGCTCCCGACTCTAACTCGCCCCATGCCTTTGGTCGAACTTCCCGTTTCGGCAGTCGAAGATCGGGTGGTTGGGGCCTTAGATTTAGAACATGCCATCACGGAGGGCCAAAGACGGTTTGAGCCAGGCCTGTTGGCCCAAGTCAATCGCGGGTTGCTCTATGTAGATGAGATCAATCTCCTCGATGACCACTTAGTAGATATTTTGCTCGACGCGGCGGCGATGGGGGTCAACACCGTGGAGCGCGAAGGGATTAGCGTTTCGCACCCCGCTCGCTTCATTCTAGTTGGCACAATGAACCCTGAAGAAGGCGAGCTCCGGCCCCAATTGTTAGACCGCTTTGGTTTGGCCGTCGAAATTCGGGGCCTGACGGATCTTGAGAGCCGCATTGCCGTGATTGAGCAGCGGATGGCTTACGAAGCTGATCCTGAGCAATTTAGGGCCCAATGGGAAACAAAAGAGCATCTTTTGGCGGAACAACTTGTGGCCGCGAAGGCCTTACTGCCCAAAGTGCAAATTGAACGGGCCGCCTTGGCCGTAATTGCCCATTTGGCAATCGAAATTGGGGTTGATGGCCATCGGGCAGACCTCACGATGCTTGAAACGGCCCGCGCTAATGCCGCGTGGCGGGGAAGCACATCCCTGGAGCTTGAGGATTTTCGTTTGGCCGCTGAATTGGCTTTGCCCCACCGCATCCGCCGCCAGCCTTTTGGCTCTGTTCAGCTTGACGAAGCTGGCATCAATACCATTCTGGCCCGCCATGCCCAAGCCTTTGAACGGGCTACTGAAGGGCAGGTTGAGAGCGAAAAAAAAAAGTGCTAAGTGCTTCGGCGCATTCTGAGCAAAAGGCCCCTCAAACTAGCCAGACCAGTGGGCTGGGCGAGCTTTCTCCCGCTGCTTCTTCTACTGGAGCGCAAACCGCTGGCTTAACCGAAGAAAGTGCTTCAGCTTTGCCAACCCCACCAGTCATGCCCCTTCAAGCGCCCATCAAAGAAACCCAGGAACCGCAGCGCGACTCCAAACAACGCCGGGCGACAGGCCGGCGCAGCTATACCCGGACTAGCCGCAAGCAAGGCCGGGCGATTAGCAGCAGCCAAGTTCCACGGGTCACCGATTTGGCCTTGGTGGCAACTCTGCGGGCCGCCGCGCTCTTTCAGCGCCAGCGCCATGCGCGGTTGAGCGCCAGCCCAGAATTTCCCTTTAGAAAACCAGCCTTGAGAGTTCTGATTCAAAGCCCCGATTTGCGCCAAAAAGTGCGGATTAGTCGCACCCGCAACGTAATCTGTTTTGTGGTCGATGCCAGTTGGAGTATGGCCGTCGCGGAGCGCATGGCTATCACCAAAGCTGTGGTTCTTTCCCTTCTCCGCGAGGCTTATCATCGGCGGGATTTGGTCGGCTTAGTCAGCTTTCAACGGGATTTTGCGGCGGTCTTGCTGCCCCTAACTCCCAGCGGGCCCTTGGCCCAAAAACGGCTCCAAGCTATGCCGGTGGGGGGGAAGACTCCGCTGGCGCGAGGTTTGTTGACGGGCTATGAAGTTCTGGCGCGGGCCCGCACCCAAGACCCAGAAATTATCCCGCTTTTGGTTTTGCTGACCGATGGCCAGGCTAATGTGGCGATGGGGAGCCAGTCGCCGCAAGAAGAGGCCAATCAGGTGGCAACTTTCATCGCCACCCAAAAAATTCGGGCCGTTGTCTTTGATACGGCTCATGCCAGTGACCGAGGTTTAGCCGCTGAGTTGGCTAAATTTATGGGCGGTCACTATTTTTGTTTGGAAGATTTCACAGAAGATGCTGTCGCGCAGGCGATCCGTACCCAATTGAAATAATTTAGCTCAGGCGTGGGGAAACTTATTCATCTGATTACTTTCTCAACAAATGGAGATCTTTTTGGAAAATGGAATCCGATGGCTTTAGCCATTGGCCCCAAAGGCTAAAGCCTTTGGACTCCAATCTTCCCCAATCCTGACTTTGGCACTACGATCTTTAAGTAGGATTTTTTGCTTGACAAATCATTTATCTGGCTTGTAAGGGTTTTAACCGCGATTTAGGAGGAATGTTGGCAATGACGGAACAGGACCGTGTGGCGGAGCTTGTTGAAGATGGCGTGCTTGGTGATTTACCTTTGACACAGGATCAAATCCCTCAACCGCTGGAAGGTGAGGCTCCAGAGCTAGAGGGAGCAACACCTTTAGCCCGTGAAGTGGGCACAGCGAATGGGCTTGAGGTAACGGAACTTGAAGGCGAAGGGCCAGGCTCTGAGGTAACTGCGCCAGCTGGCGAGGCCGAGATCGCGCCAGCTGGCGAGGCCGAGATCGCAACGGATGGGGCTAGTTTCACCCCTGTCGAGGAGGAAAACCCTCGGCTGCCGCGTCGCTTACGCGATTTAAGCGTGGGGATGGAACTGGAAGGGCGCGTAACTTCAATTGCCCTTTATGGGATTTTCGTGGACATCGGCATCGGGCGCGACGGGTTGGTGCATATTTCAGAAATGAGCGATACTCGCATCAATTCCCCTTCGGATGTCGTGCAGATCAATGATCTGGTCAAAGTGCGTGTTAAGAGCCTGGACTTTGAGGCCCGCCGCATTAGCTTGACCATGCGAACGGTGCGCGAACGGAGCCCTGGCGAAAGTGGGGGCCGGCGCAATCGGAATCGGCGAGCCGAAGTAAATCGGGAAAAACTAGCCGAACTCAAGGTTGGAGATACGGTGGAAGGGCGCGTTACGGGCCTTTCCAAGTTTGGGGCCTTTGTTGATATTGGCGTGGGCAAAGATGGCTTGGTCCATATTTCGGAACTCGCCGAAGGGCGGGTGGAAAAGCCTGAAGATGCAGTCCAAGTTGGGAATGTCCATACCTTTAAGTTGCTTGAGATTGACCCCGAAGGGACACGGATCAGCCTGAGCTTGCGGAAAGCGCAACGCATTCAGAAGCTGCAACAATTGGCCCCGGGCCAGATTTTCGATGGGGTTGTGAGTGGTCTGGCGCAGTTTGGGGCCTTTGTAGACATCGGGGTTGGGCGCGATGGCCTGGTCCATATTTCCCAATTGGCTGAAGATCACGTCGAGAAGGTCGATGATGTGGTCAAAGAGGGAGATCGGATCAAGGTGCGGGTGTTGGAAGTTGAGACACAGAGCAAACGGATCAGTCTCTCGATGCGGTTGGAAGAGCCCCCCCCCAAACCGCAAGAACCTACAGCTTCAGCTTCGACGGCTGTCGCTACGCCGCGCACGGGGCCCGGAGCGGTAGCCCGGTTCACCACTGCTGCCGCGCTCCGGGAGGAAGGTCAAGGTCGCCGGGACCGGGGAGACCGCGATGGAAATCGGCGCTCGCGTCGCCCTCGGAGTCAAGAGGTAGCGGTTCCCCATGTCCCTGAATTCTATGCAACAGATGATGTTGAAGAAGAATTTACGGGGAATGCAACCTTAGAGGATCTGATGGCCAAGTTTGGGGGGCCAAGTCGGCGGGACCGCCGGCGGCAAGACGAGCAACGCGAAGAAGTAGAAGTCGAAGAAGAGGATAAACAAACCCTAAACCAACGCCAGCAAAAGCTGAAGGAAGCCCAGCACCGCACGTTGCGGAAAGCTGATGAAGACGAAGGGGAAGGGTAGGCCCCGTGGCCCTTGCTCTAGCTTCGCTGCTGGAGATTCAGGGCTTCGGGTCTCCGGCAGCTTTTTCTCCTGGGCCCCAAGCTGGGCCAAGGTAAAGGTAACAGGTAGTGCTAAAGTCAGTAGTGCTGATTATGTCCAGGAGGCCAAAGGCTAAAGCCTTTGGATTCCGTTAAAGATCTCCAAAGTCCACTACTCTTACAGGACTACCAGATCACAAACGTCATAAAGCGCAGAAAGGGAACAGCTTTTTTCTATGACAAAGCGAACTTGGCAACCTAAGCGCATTCCACGTCGCCGCAAACACGGCTTTTTGGAACGCATGAGTACAAAGGACGGGCGCGAAGTTCTGCGCCGCCGCCGCATGCGAGGCCGCTGGAAGTTGACCGTCAGCGATGAGCGCCGGGTTGTTCGTGGGGGGCATCGTTAAGCAGGGTGAAGCGGGCGAATCGCCTTCGATCTTCGCGGGATTTTCAACGGGTGCGCCGTGAAGGAACCTCTTTGCGGCACGCGCTCTTGGTTTTAACGGTTGCGCCTAGCCGCCGGCCCAAACCGGCGCGGTGTGGTATTGTGGTGAGCCGCAAAATGGTTGGTCATGCCGCCCAGCGCAATCGGGCCAAGCGGCGGGTCCGCGAAGCGGTGCGGCTCATTTTGGCCCAGCTTGAAGAAGGGGTGGATTTGATCTTCACGGTCCGGACCGCCGCCGTAGGGCAAGTACCTTTTCCGACCCTCCAGACCGCGATTGAAACCCTCCTCCGGCGAGCGCAGGTTTGGGCCCCGGAACCTAAAACGTAGGCTTCTGGGCGGGCCGGCTTGCTGCGCGAAGAAACCTTTTTTCCTTCGCTCGCGCCGCAAGGCTTCCTTAGTGCCCCGAATTTGCCAAAGGTGGAGCGCAACGGGGTAGAAGATATGAATTATGGGTGAAATTTGGGGCTATTTTGTCGGTTTTTTAGAGCAAGTTTTGCTCTGGTTCGCAACCTTCACCGGCAATGCTGGCCTAGGAATCATTTTATTCACGGTCTGTACGCGGTTGGTTATTCTGCCCCTTACCTTGAGTTCGATTCGTTCGAGCCGCCGAATGCAGGAAATCCAACCCAAAATGAAGGAGCTTCAACGCAAACATGGCAAAGATGCCAAGAAGCTCCAAGAAGAGACGGTCAAACTCTATCAGCAACATCAGATCAACCCCGTCGGGGGTTGTGTCCCGCTGCTTTTTCAGTTGCCCATTTTCTTTGGGGTCTATCAGGCGGTCTATCACCTGATGCTTCCCGAACAACAGCAATATCTGAGTGCGGGAGTCAAAGCCGCGCTTCTTAATGAGTCTGTCAAACAAGTTTTACATCAACCCTTCTTAGGTCTCCTTGACTTGGGGCGGGCCCCTTTCACCGAAGGCTTCAAGGATTTCCATGGCCCAGAATACTTGATCTTGCCGATTCTATCCGTGATCTTGCAGTTTATCCAACAAGTAATGGCTACCCCACGGATGCAAGACCCCCAACAAAAAGCCATGACGCAGACGATGCTCTTTATGCCCTTGGTCTTTGGGTACATTGCTTTTACCTTCCCGGCGGGCGCAGTACTTTACTGGGTCACCAGCAGCGTTGTGGGGATTGTTCAGCAATACTTTACCTCTGGTTGGGGTTCGTTGGCCAATTACTTACCCTTCCTCCCCCCCGACCAGGCTCCGCAACCCGAACTTGGGCTAGAAGGTGAGGCTAATCAAGCTCCTTCTGGTGCGGCGCAAGCAGCCCCAAACAGTCTGGATTTTTGGGACCTGCTCCGCCCGCTGACCGAACTGGAGCCTGAAGGTGGCCCCCGGCTTACAAAAACGCCGGAGCCTCTCTCGGAAGCGGCGAGGCAAGTGGGAACGGATAGCTCTGCTGAAGGTGAGGCCCAGGCCCCCAACCGGCGCTCCCGGCGACGAAAGTAGCCAACGGAGTTTGAGTAAAGCAAGAATGATCTGCAAACGGGTTTTAGCTAGGAAAGGGTAGCAGAAGCAATGAAGAGTATTGAGATCAGCGCCCGCACGGTTGCTGAAGCTGTCGAACTGGCCCTCACGCAGTTGGGCAAAGACCGCGACGAAGTGGCGATTGCGGTCTTGGAATCAAATGAGTCGGGCGAAGAGGCTCTTGTCCGCGTTACTGTTGTTGATGACGATGAAGTTCCTAGCCCTGTGGCCGAAGCGAGCCACCAGCTAGGGGCTTCCCCGCCTGCCGAGCCGAAGAAGTCACCTGGATCTAGTGCGCCTTTGGCCCGCCGGATCCTGGAAGCTATTTTGGAACGGATGGATATTCAGGCTTACGTCACTGCCGTAATCGAGCGGGAGACGAGCCAGAAGGGGGAGCTTGAAGAGAGCATTACCTTGCACGTTGAAGGTACGGATGAGCAGGTAACGGGTCTGCTGATTGGGCGACGCGGAGATACACTCCTTTCGCTCCAGTTTTTGGTCAACTTGATCGTGAGTCGGAAAGAGCAGAAGTGGTCGCAGATTGTCGTAGATGTAGGCAACTATCGGCAACGGCGGCGGGAATCTTTGGAAAGCCTGGCCCGCCGAATTGCGGAACGGGTCACAGAAGGTGGCCGAGCGATTACGCTAGAGCCGATGGCCGCTTATGAGCGGCGCATCGTGCATTTGGCTTTGCAAAAAGACCCCAAAGTTTATACGCAGAGCGTCGGCGAAGGCGAAAACCGCAAAGTAGCTATTTACCCTGCAAAGCCTTGACGATTAAAAGCTCGGCCCCCAAAGGAGAGGTTGGCTGAAGCCTCCCGTTTTGAAGCCACAGAAGGAACTCTTGGTTGCCCGCTGGCCCAGTAATGGGTGAGCGGGTTAAACCCCAGGGGCTTAACCCCAGGAAAGTTGCAGCTTCCATCACTTCCCCCAAGACTTGCCGATGCACCGCCGGTTCGCGGACTACCCCTCCCTTCCCCACCTGCTTGACTCCCGCCTCAAACTGGGGCTTGACCAGAGCGACAACCCAAGCGTCTGAAGTCAGAAGGCGTTGGATGGCCGGTAAAACCAGCCGCAGCGAAATAAAAGAAAGATCGACTGAAGCACAAGCTGCTTTCTCGCCCTCCTGCTGTTCTAGCTCACCTTCAGGAGAGCTATTTGGCGACGCAGGGAGCGCTAAAGGTGAAGGTAAGCTTTCCAGGTAACGGATGTTTGTCCGTTCTACGGGGATGACCCGTGGGTCTTGCCGCAAGGCCCACGCAAGCTGCCCATAACCTACGTCTACAGCATAGACGCGCTTTGCCCCCCTTTGCAACAGAACATCGGTAAAGCCCCCCGTGGAAGCTCCTGCGTCAAGGGCGACCAAACCCGTCGCATCTAGCTGAAAGGTATCCAGGGCGTGGGCCAGCTTGAAGCCCCCCCGACTGGCATAAGGGAGCGGCGACTCAACCACAAGGTCAATATCTTCGGCTACCGCAAAGCCCGCTTTCGTTTGTACCTGCCCCGCAACGCGAACTTTACCGGCTAACAACAAAGCTTGGGCCCTACTACGGTTTTCGGCCAGCCCCCTTAGGACTAGCAATTGATCAAGTCGGGTTTTTGACACATAGACCTTTCTGTTCAGTTTCTAAGCGCGCAATTTCCTCTTCCAAATCGGCAAGGTAGCTAACTAACCACGGGGGAGGTGCATTGCTCGCCGTGAGGCGGGCCCGCAACCGTCGCCGTTCAACGCGCCATTGCTGCAATTGATTTGGCGCAGGTTTCACAGTGAGAGGGAGAACTTGCCCCGTTTCCTCATCCTCTTCATCCTCTTCGGGGGAAGCGTACTCCAAGTAGCTGGTCAGAAGGTCGGTGAGAAGGTCAGGCAATTCTCTTTCCTGGTCGCGCATCAAAGTTTCGAGTTTTTGGCGTTGTGAAGCCGTAAGAAAAAGGCGCGTCGGAATCGCAAAGTAACCCTTTTCGTTTTTCATAAAATCAATCTAGTTATCTTAAAAAGCGAGACGCAGCAGATTTTATTCGTGCTGCGTTTCTAGTCTGAAACCCAAGCTACTTTCACACGGAGGCCACCGCTTTAGCTGGTGGGCC
>DCSM01000058.1:0-797 GCA_002325605.1 Chloroflexaceae bacterium UBA1466 | reverse complement strand
TGCAACTCCGTAATCAGGACGCGCTCTTGCTTCATTGTGTCCCGGTCCCGCACCGTTACGGTCCCTTTGAACGAAGCAATTTGCCCTTCACCCAACGTATCAAAGTCTACCGTGAGGCAAAAGGGCGTACCAATTTCATCTTGACGGCGATAAAGCTTCCCAATCGCGCCCGTATCATCATAGACCGTGCGAAGGGTACCTTCAGCCTGCAAATCTTTGCGAATCTGTTTGGCTAAAGCGACGATTTCAGGATGATTGCGTTTGAGCGGTAAGATCGCAACCTTTATGGGAGCTAAAGCGGGTTTGAGCCGCAAGACAGTGCGAAAAGCCTCATCCAAGGCAGGTTCAGCTTGGCCCCGCAATTTTTTGGCCAATTCGATGCTTTTGGCCCCTGGAAGCTCAAGCAAGGCTTGAATTTGAGGCATAGAATTAGCTAAATCTTGCTTGATCTGCTCACCTTGGGCTAAAATTTCCTCGCGGTGGGCGGGAGGCAATTTAGCATTGTTGCTAACGCTCTTCAGAAAAGCGCCTAAAGCAGTGGAAATGGCTTGCAAACGCTCCGCGCTGACCGCTTTAACCTGCTCTTCGGCGTAGGCTTCGGTGAGCAAAGCTAATACGCCCCGATCTACGCCCGCCGAAGGTTCAATGACAAAGGGTACAATATGCTGCTTCAAAGTGGGGTCAAAATAGGTCAGCCGGGCTGTGCTTTGCTTATTCGGCTTGACACTAACCGTTAAACCCAATTGATCTTGGTCCCGCGAATGCGAGCCTAAATCGTAATCGCTGCGGCTGGCAAT
>DCSM01000057.1:10783-13984 GCA_002325605.1 Chloroflexaceae bacterium UBA1466 | reverse complement strand
GGAACGATTGAGTTGGAATTGCACCCAACATGTGCGCCCAAAACGGTGAATAACTTTGTTTTCCTCGCCCGTGAAGGCTTTTACGACGGTTTGACTTTTCATCGCGTGATCAAGAATTTTATGATTCAAGGTGGTGACCCGACGGGAAGCGGGAGCGGTGGCCCTGGTTACAAATTTGAAGATGAGTTCAAAGGTAATCCTTTGCTTCACGAGACGGGTGTGATTTCAATGGCTAATGCGGGCCCAAGCACCAACGGCAGCCAGTTTTTCATCACCCATGCCCCGCAACCGCATCTTAATGGCAAGCATACCGTCTTTGGCAAGGTTGTCAAAGGGCAAAATGTCGTTGATGCGATTAAGCAGGGCGATAAAATGCTCAAAATAACGATTCGGGAAGGCTAAAACCATTCCAGCCAGCATCCAAACATCTTCCAGACTCTATACGATGCAGGAAATCCTCTTTTTCTCTACATGACGGAAATCAAGTTTTTTCTGGAAGATGTCTTTGGATGCCAGGTTGATCTTGTAATCGAAAAGGCTCTTAAACCATTCTTACGGCCTGTTATTCTAGCAGAGGTAAGCTATGTCGCGGGATTATCTTCTGAAAGATTTACAAGAAGCGATTCCAGCGAAAATTGACTTAGAAAGCTCTTTTTCTCTCTTTTCTTCGAGGTACTTCTCTCGTCAAGGAGGACAATGTCAGCAACCCACCGCTAAAGGGGGTGGGCTTGTCATTCCAAATTTCGTAGCACCTATTAAGGCATAGGTCTGACGCAAGCCCGCAGGCGACTTGAACAGACGACCATTGGTAGGCTGACAGCTACCAGACTAGGATCACCTGTCAATGCTTTACGCGGCAACAGAGTGTCCTTGCCGCAACCCGATCCATTGAGTGTTAAGGTGCAAACCGTTGGCTCTGGGATCCCACCAGAGGGCCTAAGCACAGACCAATAAGGCTATGGTTAAAGAACGGATAAATCAGCTAGAGCGGGGCGCTTCCTCCCACGGCTAAAGCCTGTGGGCTTCCGCGCCTAAAGGAGTTTTCTGTGAAATTTTACGGCCCCGATAAAATCCACAATGTCGGGCTTTTTGGGCACGTCGGTTGCGGGAAAACCACGCTTGTAGAGGCCATGTTGCTGACTGCTCACGCCATTACGCGCATGGGGCGGGTGGAAGATGGTACAACCGTTTGCGATTATGACCCCGATGAGCAGAAACGGCACATGTCCATTAACCTGGCTCTTGCGCCGCTGGAATGGGATGATAACAAGATCAATCTCCTGGACACGCCTGGCTATGCAGATTTTGTGGGCGAAGTTGCGGCAGCGATGCAGGTGATTGATGGGGCAATCATCGTGGTCAATGCTTCTGGCGGCATTGAAGTGGGGACGGAAATCGTGTGGGAAATGGCGCAAAAGGCGGGCGTGCCGCGCATTTTGTTTGTCAACAAGCTAGACCGCGAAAATACCAACTTTTTGCGCGTTATTGAGCAGGCCCGCGAGATGCTTGATCCCGCAATTACGCCCCTTCAGTTGCCCATTGGTTCGGCCCAAGATTTCAAAGGGATTATCTCGCTGCGGAAACAAGTAGCTTTTCTCTGTTCGGGCAAAAAAGATGGTTCGTTTACGGAGGGAGCCGTACCCGCCGAATTAGTCGACCAAATGCACGAATGGCGCACGCAATTGATTGAAAAGATTGCGGAAACGAATGATAACCTCATCGAAAGATATTTTGATGGGGGCGAAGATGCTTTAACCCCTGAAGAACTTTTAACGGGGCTGCGAGCGGGAATTGCGAAAGGAAGCATTGTCCCTGTTTTCTGTGGTTCGGCCACTGCCATGTCGGGGATTGTCCAATTGCTTCATGGCATTATTGATAGTATTCCCTCGGCCATTCGGCAACCTGCGATGGCGACGGAATTGGCCAGCGGGAAAGAAGTAAACTTCCCTGTTGCGCCCAAAGAACCTTTGACGGCGTTAGTTTTCAAGACCCTTGCCGACCCGTATGGCAAAATCAGCTACTTCCGCGTCTACAGCGGGGAGATGCACAGCAATACTACCGCTTACAACGCTCGCACGGGGAAGGATGAGCGGATTGCCCAACTTTACAGCGTGCGGGGGAAGGAGCAGGAGACGGTTTCGCTTGTGGGCCCTGGCGATATTGGAATGGCTACGAAGCTGGTGGAAACGATTACCAACGATACCCTTTGCCCTCACGAACGTCCGCTAAAGCTTGTACCCATTGCTTTCCCTCCCCCGCTCTTCACGGGTGCGATTAAACCGCGAGGCCGTTCAGACCTTGATAAGCTCGGCACGGCCCTGACCCGGATCATCGAGGAAGACCCGACGTTGCATACTTCCCGCGACCAGCAGACGGGGGAAACGCTCCTTGAGGGGCTGGGGGAAAGCCACTTGGCAATTATTGCGGAGCGTATGAAGCGGAAGTTTGATACGGGGGTGGATATTGAACTCCCGCAAGTAGCCTTCCTAGAGACCATAAGGGTAAAGACTGAAGCCAGTTATCGCCATAAAAAGCAGTCGGGGGGCGCGGGCCAATTTGCGGATGTTTCGATTCGGGTTGAACCTTTACCACATGATCCTACCCGTACTGACCCGTTAGAGTTTGTCAACGAAATTGTGGGGGGCGTGATAAGTAGGGGCTTTATGCCTGCGATTGAGAAGGGTGTGCGGGAAGCGATGGCTGAAGGGATCCTTGCAGGCAATCCCGTGGTAGATGTAAGGGTCGCAGTCTTCGACGGGAAAGAGCATCCCGTTGATAGCAAAGAGATCGCGTTCAAGACGGCGGGGAAGGAAGCCTTCAAGCTGGCGACGGCTAAAGCTCATCCCGTGGTGATGGAGCCGATCTATCTGCTAGAGATCATCGTTCCAGAACCATTTGCGGGCGATGTGATGGGCGATATTAGCACCCGTCGGGGGCGCGTATTGGGAATGTTGCCTTCCACCACGAAAGGTAAGACCGTCGTAACTGCTCAAGTTCCCCTTATTGAATGCCAACGCTATATCACCGATCTTCGCTCGATGACGCAAGGTCGGGGAAGCTTCTCGATGCGTTTTGATCACTATGAGGATGTTCCTCAACCGATAGTGGTCAATCTGATTGAGCAACACAAACAGAAACGGCATCCTGAAAGTTAGACTTTAGATAGGATGATGCGGGGGGCGCTCCGCAGGCTGAAAGCCC
>DCSM01000057.1:10009-10733 GCA_002325605.1 Chloroflexaceae bacterium UBA1466 | reverse complement strand
GGCGCTCCGCAGGCTGAAAGCCTGCGGAGCGCCCCTTTCTTCCCCCCAGGACATCTGATTTGCTAATAGCCCAAGATATGCTATAATCGCTGCCAGTTTGGAAGCTTTGCTTATTTCAGAAAGGAAGCCGAATGCGCCGATTGTTGGGTTTGACGTTGGTTTTAGGGGCCTTTCTTTTGGCCCTTCAGGGTTGTGGTCAGTCTTCTACACCACCTGCGCCAGCAGGAACTACCGAAACGGTTGAAAAACCAACCTTAGAAGCCGAAAAGCCAACGGGAGCAAAGGAAGACAAAGCAACGAAGGAGCCTACTTCTAGCGAGAAAAAGTTGCGGTTGGGCCTTGTAACGTCTGAAGGTCGCGTCAATGATGGAACCTTCAACCAGCTTGCTCATGAAGGGGCTTCAAAAGCTATCAAAGAATTGGGTTGGGAATACAAGTATATCGAAACCCAAGCCAAGACCGATTATGCGAAGAACATTCAGACCTTTGTTGATGAGAAGTACGACATTATCATCACGATAGGTTTCCCCATTGCGGACGCAACCTTTGCGGCGGCCAAGGAGAACCCCAAAGTTACCTTCATCGGAGTAGACCAATCGTTTAGTGGTAAAAACCAGAAGGGTGAATCGCTTGAATTGCCAAATTTGGTTGGTATTCAGGCGCGGGAAGATCAAGCAGGCTTCCTTGCTGGCTCCCTTGCGGGGATGCTTACGAAGAGCGGGAC
>DCSM01000057.1:8984-9895 GCA_002325605.1 Chloroflexaceae bacterium UBA1466 | reverse complement strand
TTTGAAAATGGGGCCAAGTATGCGAAGCCTGAGGTGAAGGTCTTGAGCGTCTACATTCCCTCCTTTATTGACCCCGCGCAGGGCGCGAGTGCGGCCAAGCAATTTCTGGGCGAGGGAGCGGATGTTCTTCTGGGCGCGGGGGGCACGACGGGGAGCGGGGCCATCAAAGCGGCTGCCGAGCAAGGGGCCTTTGTGATGGGGGTTGACCAAGACGAGTACGTGACCACCTTTGCGAACGGTAAGACCCCAGGAGCGGATAAGATCGTCACCAGCGCGGTCAAGCGTGTGGATGTGGGGGTTGTGAATGAACTTAGAGCGATTGCGAAGGGAACCTTCAAGGGCAATGGGAACTACGTTCTCGATGCGTCCAATGGAGGAATTGGCTACGCTGAGTTTCATCAGACCGATGCAGTAGTCCCAGAAAATGTCAAGGAACGACTGAAGGGAATTGAGAAACTGCTGGCAAGTGGGAAACTTACGACGGGGGTCAACTTTGCTAGTGGAGATGTTGATAAAGCTACGATGCCTGAGCCAATGAAGATTGAACCTTAAAGCATAAGGTACAGTTGGCTGGAGAGGAATGGGGCGCTCCCGCACCAAAGGTGCGGGAGCGCCCCATTTTCAATTAACGGCCCCACAGAAATACGGTGGTTTTTGTGCTACCTTAGCGCCAAGTCAAACGTTGGGTTTGGCAAGCTCAATTACTTCTGCGGCTGATAGATTTGTTGAATTTCAGCGAGCGTGGGGGCTGTTTTGATGGCCTGTTGAATGGCCCTCAGCACAGCTACCTTGGCAATTGGCTGAATCTCAGGCAGAAGCTCTAGCCCTGCTGCGCCAAATTTGAGTTCCAAGCCAAGCTCAATGGCACTCTGTAACCCTTGTACCAGTCCCTGTTCTAAACCCTGTTCTAA